>DASWRZ010000302.1:0-8972 GCA_036402935.1 Actinoplanes sp. | reverse complement strand
GGGCCAACCCGTCGACCGCCGTGATCAGTTCCTCGGCGCCGTTCCGCAGACGGTCGTCGGCGACGGGCCGGGTCAGCACCGCCACCGCCTGGTCCGGCGGCAGCACGTCGAGCGTGACCGGTTCCGCGATCCCGGTTCGGCCGCTGGTCTGCCGGGCGCCGCTCCGATCAGCCCGGCCAGGTCGGTCGGCCCGCGCTGTCCAGGATGATCAGCCCATCGTCGTGGCTGGTCATCCAGCGGCGACACCGGTCCATTGCGGTCTGGGTGGGATAGCTGCCCAGCACGGGGTGCAGGCGCCGAGCCAACGCGGCCAGTTCGACATCCCATTGTCCCGGGTTGTCGGCCGGTCATCCACCACATGCGTTGTAGCGGTCGCGGTCTCGCAGCGCCCAGTACTCGACGAGGGTCGACTTGCCTGAGCTGCACGGCCACGGCGCCGACGCCGGCCGGGTTCGCCTGCACGCCGGCCGTGGCGAGCAGCTCGCGGAGATCATCCGTGAACGCTGGACCGCCATCGACGTGCGCCTTCTTGACCTGTGCCCGCGGCGCGCGCCGGAAGTCCTCGTCGGTGGGCTGGGCGGCGACGTCCGCGACGGCCTCGTCCGGGTTGGTGCCGCGGCGCCGGGCCGGCAACCGCTGCCCCAGCCGGACGGTGGCGTGGGCTCAGCCGAGGATGGTGCTCAGGTGGGCGAGCGCCCTCGTGGGGGAGCCCGCCTGCTGAGCCTGGTCGGCCAACGCGATCTCGGCCGCCCAGTTCGAGCCGCCCTGCCGCGCCAAAGCCCGGGCCTGGGCGGCGTCGCGCACCACCGACAACACCGCGTCCTGGAGGGACGGCGTCTTCAGGGCCGCGGAGGCCAGCCGCAATGTCGACCTCGAAATCCGCAGGGCGCCCGACGAGTTCCAGTTGCGCCCGGCCAGCAGGGCGGCCACCGCCGGGGACGGGTGCGGGCCCGCGGCGGCCAGGAGGCGGGCGCGGCCGGGGTCGGTGCGCAGGCCCCAGCCGTACGGGTAGAGGGGCCGGTAGCGCGCGTCGCCCACGTTGATCGGCACCTGGGCGGCCGACGCCGGCCAGGTCACCGGGAGGCGGCCGGTGAACGGGAGGCGGCCGAACAGCACGTCGGCCACGCCGGCGCCCTCGGAGCCGGGCAGCCAGGATGCGACCAGCGCGTCGATCGAGGCCAGCTGGTCGGTGACGATCTGGGGCCGGCCCGAGACGAGCAGGACCACGCAGCGGGGCAGTGCGGCGCAGACCTTGGCGACCACGGCGCGGTCGGCCGGCTGCAAGGAGAGCGACTTGGGCTCGTTCTGCGGCGGCGCGCACCAGGAGCAGCTCGGCGCGCCCACGTCGCCCAGGCCCTCGGCGTAGGGGGTCTCGCCGACGACGACCACGCCCACGTCGGAGCCGGTGAAGGGTGCCGAGGCGTCCGGGCTGTAGGTCACCCGGGGGTCGGCCTGCCGGATGCCCTGCAGGATGGTCGTGCCCGGGATCGAAGCGCCCGAGCGGCCCTGCCAGTCGAGGGTCCAGCCGCCGGCCTGGTTGCCGATGTCGTCGGCGTTGCGGCCGGCCACGTACAGGCGGGCCCCCGGCGAGAGCGGCAGCAGGCCCCCGGCGTTCTTCAGCAGGACCTGCGACTCGGCGACGGCCTTGCGGGCGACGGCTCGGTGCGCGGGGTCGCCGACGGCGTCGGGAGAGGAGGTGTACGGGTGTTCGAACAGTCCGAGCTGGAACTTGGTCCGCAGGATGCGTCGCACCGCGTCGTCGATCCGGGACATCGGCACCCGGCCGGCCATGACCTCGCCGGTCAGCACCTGCTCGAACTGGGCCGCGGTGTTGGGCTCCATGAACATGTCGATGCCGGCGTTGACCCCGGCGCTCACCTGGGCGGGGGTCGGGGCCGGCGCGCCGGACGCGTCGGGCAGCTGGTGGATGCCCTCCCAGTCGCTGATCACGAAGCCCGGGAAGCCGATCGTGCCTTTGAGCGTGCCGGTGATCAGGTCGCGGTCGGCGTGCATCTTGATCG
Organism: Actinoplanes sp.; assembly: GCA_036402935.1. Taxonomy (GTDB): domain Bacteria; phylum Actinomycetota; class Actinomycetes; order Mycobacteriales; family Micromonosporaceae; genus Actinoplanes. The sequence continues at coordinate 6,951 of DASWRZ010000302.1, read as the reverse complement.
GGTTGCCGACGCCGTCGGAGGTCCAGTCGACGCTGGAGAACGACGGCATGACCGCGCCCACGTGATGGTCTCGGACGGCGGTGACGTAGGGCGCCAGGTCGATGCGGTCGAAGTGGGATCGGCCGGTGACGGTGACGCCCTGGTCGATCGTGTAGTCGCCGGACCCGGTGCCGTAGGAGGTGTCGCCGTCGCCCGCGAAGTGCTTGACCGTGGCCAGCACCCCGCCCTCCTGCAGCCCGTCGATCGCGGTCTCCATCCGCGAGACCAGCCCCGGGTCCTCACCGAAGCTCTCGTAGGACCGGCCCCACCGCTCGTCGCGGGTCACGCAGACGCAGGGTGCGAAGTCCCACGGGATGCCGGTGGCGCGCATCTCGTCCGCGGTCACGCGGTAGGTCGCCTCGGTCAACGACGGGTCGCGGGCGGCGCCCAGGCCGATGTTGTGCGGGAAGATCGTCGCCCCGAGCACGTTGCCGTGGCCGTGGACGGCGTCGATCCCGTAGAGCATCGGGATCTGCAGGGGAGTGCTCAACGCGTACCCCTGGAAGCCGTTGACCATCGCGGCCCAGGCGTCCGGGGTGTTCGGCGTCGGCGCCGAGCCGCCGCCGGAGAGGACGGAGCCGAGCCGCAGGCTCGCGACGACCGACGGGTCGGAGGTGACGAAGGCCCGCTCGGCCTGGGTCATCTGGCCGATCTTGTCGGCCGGGGTCATGCGGCTGAGCAGGTCGTCGACCCGGCGCTCGACCGGCAGCCGCGAGTCGAGATAGGGCAGGCCGTGCGCGTTGACGACGACCAGCGGCCGCGGGCTGAGGCCCGCGCCGTCGACCCGCAGGTCGAGCGGGAGCTGGGTGGCGGTGGCCGGGCCGGTCGCGGCCGGGGCGGCGACCACGACCTGGGCCGGGCTGCCGGACGGCGTGCCCTTGTCGAAGAGCAGTGACGTGCCGTCGTAGGACAGTGTGGCCGGCGTGCTCAGCGGGCGGCCGTCCGACGTGTGGAGAGTCAGCGAGATCGTCGCGTAGGAGCCGGCGTCCACCGTGTAGACCGCCTGGGCCGGCGTGAAAATGGTGCCCTGCCCCTCGGTCGCGGCGACCGCGACGCTGGCGGGCAGGAAAACCGCGACGAGCAGACCCGACAGCGCGGCCCGGGCAAGGGCGCGGATGCGAGTCATACCGACCTCCGCGGAAGTTAGGCGCGGGAGACATCCATATATCGACGGTCGTTAAAACGGCCACCGATCAGTGGAGCTTACCCGCCCGGCCACGGCGAAGGCGCTCCGGATCTGTGCCATGCCGCCGGGCGCGGCCACGGCGATGTCACCCGGCACGCTTCTCCCAGGCGTCGCGCAGCGTGGTCGCGTGCAGCGCCGCGTTGATGCCGAGCCAGCGGACCGGCTCCGGCTCCCACCGGCGCGAGCGGTGTCCGACCCACGGCAGCTCGGTCCGCTCGGTCCGCTCGCCACGGATCAGGTCGGCGAGCGTACGCCCGGCAAGGTTGGCCGCCGCGACGCCGTCGCCGACATAGCCGCCCGCCCAGGCGAAGCCGTCGGCGAGGCCGACGCTCGGCATCCAGTCGCGGGGAATGCCCAGCGGACCGCCCCAGCGGTAGGCGATCGGGGGATCGATGCCGAACATCTCGGTCAGCGTCTGCCGGAGGCTGTCGAAGACGGCCGGCACCCGGTCGAAGCCGGGCTCGATGCGCGAGCCGAAGTGGTAGGGCGCCCCCCGCCCGCCGAACGCCAGCCGGTCGTCCGCGGTCCGCTGGCCGTAGATGATCATGTGCCGCTCGTCGCTGAACGTCTCGCGGCGGGCCAGGCCGATCCGCTCCCAGTCCGAGGCGGGCAGCGGCTCGGTCGCGATCATCAGCGAGTAGACCGGGGCGAGCGCCCGCCGGTGGCCCTCGAGCCGCGCGGTGTAGCCCTCGAGGGCCCGCACGACGCTCGGCGTGCGCACCGTGCCGTGGTCGGTGACCACGCTGCCGCGGGCGAGCCGCAGCACCCGGGTGCCCTCGAAGATCCGCACGCCGAGCCGCTCGACCGCCTCGGCCAGCCCGCGCACGAGCCGGGCCGGGTGGATCGCGGCGCAGTCCGGGCTGTAGACGCCGCCGAGCACGTCGCTCGCGCCGCAGATCTCCCGCGCGGCGGCCGCGTCGAGGAAGCCCTTCTCGTCCCTGATCCGCCGCAGCTGCACCGGCGACCGGGCCAGCGAGATCGTGCCGCCCTTGGCGTAGTGGCAGTCGATGCCCTCGGCGTCGGCGCGGCGGCCCACCTCGTCGACCGCGTCGGCCAGTGCCGCGTGCATCGCGGCCGCCTTGCCGGCGCCGTAGCGCCGGGCCAGCTTGGCCTCGGGGACCGGGAAGAGGCCGGAGGCCCAGCCGCCGTTGCGTCCCGAGGCGCCGAAGCCGGCGTACTCGGCCTCGACCACCGCGATCTTCAGACCGGGGTCGCCCCGAGCGAGGTAGTAGGCCGTCCAGAGACCGGTGTAGCCGCCGCCCGCGATCGCGACGTCGACGGTCAGGTCGCCGTCGAGCGCGGGTCGCCGTGCCAAGGCGCCCAGAGAGTCGAGCCAGAAGGACGGAGCGGTCATCGGGTTCCCCACGCGTAGCTCTGTTTCGCCAGTTTCAGGTACATGAAAGTCTCGGTGAACGTGACGCCCTCGACCGCACGCACCTTCTCGTTGAGCAGGTCCAGCAGGTGCTCGTCGTCGGTGCAGACCAGCTCGACCAGCAGGTCGAACCCGCCCGCACAGATCACCACGTAGTCGACCTCGGGGATCGCCGCGATCTTGTCGGCGATCTTCCGCAGATCGCCGTTGACCTTGAGCCCGACCATCGCCTGCCGGGCGAAACCCAGCGTCAGCGGGTCGGTCACCGCGACTATCTGCATGAGACCGCCGTCGAGCAGCCGCTGCACCCGCTGCCGGACCGCGGCCTCGGAAAGGCCGATAGTCTTGGCGAGCGTTGCGTACGACATGCGGCCGTCCCGCTGCAGGTGCTCGATGATCTGCTTGTTGACGTCGTCCAAGGCCTCGTTCACGCCTGCGTTTATCGCAGAGTTGTCCGACCTTGACAAGTGTTTCACTCGTCGGGACCCTGCTATGGCACGGTTTCCGCGTGCGCCAGGGGGCTTTATTCGCAAGGGGCAGGGAGAGGTCCGGGCCACCGCCATGTCCCGGGCCCCTCTCGCGAACCGTTCGCCGGGCTCAGCCCAACGAGTGCATCACGTGCTTGAGGCGGGTGTAGTCCTCCAGGCCGTAGACCGAGAGGTCCTTGCCGTGGCCCGAGTGCTTGAACCCGCCGTGCGGCATCTCGGCGACCAGCGGGATGTGGCAGTTGACCCAGACGCACCCGAAGTCGAGGCGCTGCGTCATCCGCATCGCCCGCCCATGGTCCTTCGTCCAGACCGACGACGCCAGGCCGTACTCCACGCCGTTGGCCCAGCGGACCGCCTCGTCCTCGTCGGTGAACCGCTGCACGGTGATCAGCGGGCCGAACACCTCGTCCTGGATGAGCTCGTCGCCCTGCCGGAGGCCGGACACGACCGTCGGGGAGTAGAAGAAGCCCCGGTCGCCGACCCGTGAGCCGCCCGCGTTGAGGATGGCGTGGTCGGGGAGCCGGTCGACGAAGCCGCCGACCCGGGACAGCTGGTTGCCGTTGTTGAGCGGGCCGTAGAACGCGTCCTCGTCGTCCGGGCCGCCGGTGCGGGTGCCCTGGGCCGCCTCGCTCAGCGCGGCCACGAAGTCGTCGTGCACGCCCGGGGCGGCCAGGACCCGGGTCGCGGCGGTGCAGTCCTGCCCGGCGTTGAAGTAGCCCGCCTCGGCGATCGCGGCCGCGGCGGCCTCGACGTCGGCGTCGTCGAAGACCACGACCGGGGCCTTGCCGCCCAGCTCGAGGTGGGTGCGCTTGAGGTCGGCCGCGGCGGCCGAGGCCACCTCCATGCCGGCCCGCACCGAGCCGGTGATCGAGACCTGCTGCGGCGTCGGGTGGCTGACCAGCGCCCGGCCGGTGTCGCGGTCGCCGACGACCACGTTGAGCACGCCCGGGGGCAGGAACTCGGCCGCGATCTCGGCCAGCATCACCGTCGTCACCGGGGTGGTGTCGGACGGCTTGAGCACGACCGTGTTGCCCGCCGCGATGGCCGGCGCGAGCTTCCAGACCGCCATCATCAACGGGTAGTTCCACGGCGTGACCTGGGCGCAGACGCCGATCGGCTCGCGCCGCACGTAGCTCTCGAAACCGGCCAGGTACTGCCCGGCCGAGCGACCCTCGAGCAGGCGGGCGGCGCCGGCGAAGAAGCGGATCTGGTCGATCGCGGGCGGCATCTCCTCGCTGGTGGTCAGCCCGATCGGCTTGCCGGTGTTCTGCGACTCGGCGCGCACCAGCTCGTCGGTGCGGGCCTCGACGGCGTCGGCGAACTTGAGCAGGGCCTGCTGCCGCTGGCTCGGTGTGGTGTTGCGCCACGACTCGAACGCGGACGCCGCCGCCTCCATCGCGCGGTCGACGTCCGGCTTGCCGGAGACCGGCGCCGACGCGAAGACCTCGCCGGTGGCCGGGTCGATCAGGTCCTCGTAGCGTCCCTCGGCGGGCGCGGCGGCGGCCCCATCGATGAAGTTGTGCAACACGGTCTTGTGGTCAGACACCGGGGCTCCAGACGCGGGAAAGGTTGCTGAAGGCCCCATCTTTGCACTGATTCCGTAGCTGACAAGCCCCCCGACCCACGACTTCCGTCATCGCGCTCAGTCCCGGGCCCACCCGGCCGAACTGCCTTGAGTGGCCTGGACGCACGCGGTGACCGATGCCGACGGCCGGCTCTCCGACGCCGTGCGCCTCCGGCGCCTGCGGGAGACCGGCATGCTGTGCGGTGCGCCGTACGCCTCGCTCGACCGCCTGGCCCGCGCCGCCGCCCACCAGCTGCGCGCCGACTGGGCCCTGGTCTCGCTGCTCGACGCCGACCGCCGGGTGGTCGCCGGCTCGGCCGGCCCGGTGCCCGCCCACACGTTCTGCCGCCTGGTCCTCGACACCGACGCGCCGCTGCTGATCGGCGACGCGCGCACCGACGAGCGGATCGGCGCGCACCCGGCGATCGAGGACGGTGCGATCGCGTACGCCGGTTTCCCGCTCCGCAGCGCCGACGGTTACGTACTGGGGACGTTCTGCGTGCTCGACCGGCGGCCGCGCGAGTGGGAGCCGCGCCAGCTGCTGCTGATCGAGGACCTGGCCGCGGCCGCCGAGAACGAGATCGAGCTGCGGGCCGCCGCCCGGCTGAGCGAACGGGCGCTGGCCCGGCAGCACCGCGCCGAGGCGGTCCGCGACCTGCAGCTCGGCGTGGCCCGGGTGCTGGCCGACGCGACCACCGCCGAGCAGGCGGCCGACGGCACCACCGAGGCGGTCGCCCGGGCGATGGGCTGGGCGTTCGGCGAGTTCTGGCAGGTCGACGACTCGGCCGGGACGATCTCGCGGGTCGGCCACTGGTGCGACCCGGCCTGCGACCTGTCCGCGGTCACCGGGCACCGGCCGTTCACCCTGCACCGCGGACAGGGGCTGGCCGGCAACATCTGGGCCGCCGAGAGCGAGCTGTGGGCGACCGAGGTCGCCGACGATCCCCGCATGGTGTTGCGCGAGGAGCAGGTGCGCGAGGCCGGCCTGCACACCGCGATCGGCGTGCCGGTGCGCTCGGACGACCGCATCCTCGGCGTGCTGCTGTTCTTCTCGACCTCAGCCGACGAGCCGGACCGGGAGCTGATCGTCGCCCTCGACGGCGTCTGCGCCCACCTCGGCCGGCACATCGAGCGCCGCCGGGCCGAGCAGCTCACGCTCGCCCTGGTCGCCGCCCGGCGCGACTTCGACCGGGTGATCGCGCAGGTCAAGGACTACGTCTGGACCGTCGAGGCGATGCCCGGCGGAACGGTCGTCTCCCGGTTCTCGAGCCCGGACGCGAGCGGCGTCTTCGGCGAGACCTCGCTCGGCCTTCAGGGCGACGTGGTCGCCGCACTGCAACGCCGCGTGCACCCCGACGACATGCAGATCTTCGACGACTTCTGCGCCCGGGTGCTCGGCGGCGAGCCGGCCGAGTACGAGCTCCGGGTGGTCGGCCCGGACGGCGGGATCCGCTGGGTCTGGACCCGGGCGGTGCCCCGCCGCGACCACGACCGGCTGCTCATCGACGGCATCAGCACCAACGTCACCGAGCGCCGCCGGCTGGCCGAACAGCAGGCCCAGCTGCTCGCCGACCAGCAGGCCCAGAACCGCCAGCTGCGCCGCCTGGACCGCCTCAAGGACGAGCTGGTCGCGCTGGTCAGCCACGAGCTGCGCAACCCGCTGGCGGCGATCCGCAGCTACGCCGAGACGCTGCTCGAGGACCCCGACCTGACCGCCGACCAGCGGCACCTGACCGAGGTGATCGACCGGCGCAGCGGCCACATGCAGCACCTGGTTGACGACCTGCTCGACGCGGCCAAACTGGAGACCGGCCAGCTCCACCTCGATCCGCAGCCGATCTCGGCGACCCGGATGATCCGGGAGGTGGTCGACGCCCAACGGGCGTCGGCGGTCGCGAAATCGCTCACGGTCACGGTCGGAACACCCCGGCACCTGCCGGTGCAGGCCGATCCCGTACGCCTCCGGCAGGTGCTCGACAACCTCGTCGCGAACGCCATCAAGTACACGCCGGACGGAGGCGCCGTACGCGTGGAAGCCGGCGCCGGACCGCGCCCCGAGACCACCGCGGTGATCGTCTCCGACAACGGGATCGGCATCCCGGCCGAGCAGTACCCGCAGCTGTTCGAGCGGTTCTTCCGGGCCAGCAACGCCGTGCAGAACGGCATCAAGGGCACCGGGCTGGGCCTGGCCATCAGCAAGGCGATCGTCGAGGCCCACGGCGGCAGCATCGCCGCCGCCCCGGCCCCGGGCGGCGGCACCAGCTTCACCGTCGTGCTGCCGGCCGCCTGACTCTCAGGCGAA
>DASWRZ010000301.1:0-6874 GCA_036402935.1 Actinoplanes sp. | reverse complement strand
GCTCTGCGGGCAGACCCAGGAGTCGTCGTGCCAGCGCTGGCCGGCGCTGAACCAGACCACGTAGGGGCTGCCGCTCGCGGCCCAGACGACCAGCGGGTCGTCGGCGTTGGCGACGACCTTGACGTCCTGGTAGGCGGCGAGCGCGGTGCGCCACATCTGCGCCATCATCGCCACCTCCTTGGCCCGGTCGAGCTGGTCGCGGGAGAGGTTGAGCAGAGCCACCACCCTGGGGTGCGTCTCCTCGATCACCCGAGCCAGGTAGTGCTCGTCGACCTCGAGCACCGCGAAGGGTGTCGAGCCGGCCTTGGCCAGCGCCGACGTGTGCCCGGTCGGCATGTTGGCGCCGAACGAGTTGGTCGCGACCGGGCCGAGCACCTCCATCGCGGCGGCGGTCAGCCGGGTCGTCGTGGTCTTGCCGTTGGTGCCGGACACCAGCGCGATCGCCCGCCCGGCGGCCAGGTGCGACAGCAGTTCCGGATCGATCTTGAGACCGATCCAGCCGCCGATGACCGAGCCGTCGCCGCGGCCCGCGGCCCTGGAGAGCGCGGCCGCGGTCTTCGACACCGAGGTCGCGACCTTGGCCCGCAGGGGCAATTTCTGGTCCGTCACGCCAGCGAGGGTACCGGAATCAAAGGTTACGTCGAGTTGTCGGCGGTACGGATGAGGCGTCGGATCGGCCTTCACCGAACGAGTGACGACGTTTCCGCCGGTAGAGGGTTTTCCGGCGGGAATAGACAATCCTGTATGGAGCAATTGTGTGTTCTGGTTCACGCCGAATTCTCGACCGTCTGTATTCGTGCGCGCACTATGCGTCATGGCAAATGTTCCCGGTCGATGGCAAATGGGACACGGCCGGAAAGGGCAATTACGCAGAGTAACGAAATGACGCCCAACGATCATAAAAAAATTCGGATAGGAAGGTTTCCGCCGGTGGGCATCCGCTCGCCGATCGCGCCGCCCAGGCTCACGCCGAGCCCTGCCCCGGGTCGGACGTCGCGACCACGTTTCGCACGACCACAAAGGCATACGGGGGCAGGGACGGGGGACCCATTTCCGGTCCGCTCCGCGCCACCCGCTCCGGTGGCGGTCAACGGGGCAACCTCGGGGTGAAGTCGCGGCAACGCGACCGGGCACACCTTCCCGCCCGAACCCGACAGCTAACCTCGCAGGCGTGCCGGAGGGATTTCCTTACCGTGCCTCAGCACACCCTGAGCCGGCGTCGACGGCTGTCCGTCGGCACCGGTACCGCCGCGCTGTCCCTTGGCCTCTGCCTCTGCGCGGGCCAGCTGATGACGACGACGGCGGCGAACGCCGCCACCCCCGTCGTGACGAAGGCCGCGGTCGCCAAGGTCACGCCCAAGGTGACCGACTCGGTCAACACCTCGACCGTCTCCTCGGGCTCCAGAGTCCGGCTGACCACCAAGGTCATCAACCCCAAGACCGGCAAGGTCGTCACGTCCGGCCGCGTACGCGTCCAGGCGTACCGGAACGGCAAGTGGAACAACTGGTCCTCCACGCCGATCGGCAAGAACGGCTACGCCACGCTCTACGCCACGCCCGGCGTCAACGGCTACTTCCGGACCGAGTTCTACGGCAACGGCGCCTACAACCCCGGCTACGCCCAGCGGATCTACGTGAAGGTGCAGGTCAACAAGGGGGCCAAGGTCCTCGCCGAGGCCAAGAAGCACACCGGCGCGCTGTACAAGTTCGCCGCGGCCGGCCCCAAGCGCTTCGACTGCTCCGGGTTCACCATGTACGTCTACAAGAAGGCAGTCGGCAAGAAGCTGCCGCACAAGGCGAACTCGCAGCAGCACTACGGCAGGGCCGTCAGCAAGAGCGGCAAGAAGGTCGGTGACCTGATCATCTTCCGCTCGGGCTCGTACGGCTACCACGCCGCGATCTACGCCGGTAGCGGCTACATGTACGACTCCCCGCACACCGGTGCCCGGGTCGGCAAGCACAAGATCTACGGCAGCAACTACGTCGTACGGCGTCTCGTCTGACGACAACGAGGTGACAAAGGGGCGTGGGCGGGTTCGCCCACGCCCCTTGTCGATCTCAGGCCCGCGGCGGCTGCGGGCCACACAGCGTACGGATCGCGCCCAGCAGCGTCGACCGGGTGAACGGCTTCTCGATCAGCATGCTGTTCTCGTCCAGGGTCAGCTGCGGCCCGAGCGACGCCGCCGTGTAGCCCGACATGTAGAGCACTGGCAGGTCCGGGTGGTGCGTACGCAGGGCCGACGCCAGCTCCGGCCCGGTCATCGTCGGCATCACCACGTCGGTGATGAGCAGGTCCGGGTGGGCGCCGGCGGCCACCTGGGTCACCGCCGTCAGCGCGTCGGTCGCGACCGTGATCACGTAGCCGGCCGGCTCGATCAGCCGCTGCACCAGCTGGGCCACCTCGGGCTGGTCCTCGACGATCAGGACCCGGCCGATCACCGCGGGCGCGCCCTGCCGCTCGCCGGTGGACGCCGGACGCTCCTCGGCCGCCGGGAGATAGAGGTGCACGGTCGTGCCGATCCGGGGCTGCGACTCCAGCTCGATGTGCCCGCCGATGCCCTGCACGATGCCGGCCGTGGTGGCCAGGCCCAGCCCGGCCGCGGTCGGGCGGGTGGTGAAGAACGGCTCGAGCGCCCGCTGCCGCACCTCGTCGGTCATACCGATGCCGGTGTCGGTGATGACCAGATGGACGAGGCGGCCGGACGGGGCCCCCTCGGGCGGTGCGCCGGTCTCGTGCACCTCGTTGGTCGCCGCCACCCGCACCATGCCGCCGTGCAGCATCGCGTCGCGGGCGTTCGCCGCCACGTTGACCAGCGCCTGCTCCAGCGGCCCGCGCTCGGCCCGCACCGGCCACACGTCGGCTCCGAACGCCAGGTCGAGGCCGATGTGCTCCCCGAGCGTACGGGAAAAGAGCGATTGCACGTCGGTGAGCAGGTCGGGAATCGGGATGATCTCCGGCCGGTTGCCGTCGCTGCGGCCGAAGGCCAGCAGCTGATGGGTGAGGGTCCGACCGGTCGAGACGGCCTCCATGATGTCTTTCGCCAGCTGGTGCTGCTGATCGCCCTCGGTGGTGGTCGTGAGGATCATGTCGGCCGAGCCGGCGACGACGGTGAGCAGGTTGTTGAAGTCGTGCGAGATGCCGCCGATCAGCTGGCCCAGGCTGTCGAGCCGGCGCAGGTGATCGAGCTGGCGTTTGAGGCCGCGGGCGTCGATGTGATCGGTGGTGTCGGTGACCATGCAGACCACGCCGTTGAACCGGCCGTGGTCGTCCATCAGCGGCATCATGCTCATCCGCACGCTGCGGCGGGAACCGTCGGCCCGCATGAGCCGGGTCGCACCGACGGTCGAACGGCCGGCCTTGCACTCGTTCAGCCGCCGGGCGAGCTCCTTCTGGCCCTGATCGTCGAGGAAGCCGCGCAGCGAGACCCCGACCAGCTGGGCCCGGGGGAGACCGAGGACGACCCCCATCGGCTCGTTGGCGTACGTCGCGACACCGTCCGGATCGAGCTGAAGGACCCCTTCCGGGATCGTCTCGAGCACCCGGCGGTAGCGCTCCTCGCTCGCCCGCAGGCGTTCCATCGCCCGCGCGCTCGAGACGGCCAGCGCGAGCTCGCCCGCGATGTCCCGGGCCAGTTCGACCTCGGCGGTGGAGTACAGCGCGCCCGGCGTCTCCCGGGTCAGCACCAGGTAGCCGGCGTAGGTGTTGTCGACGATCACCGGGCAGAGCACGGCCGCGTGGACCTGCTGCTCGCCGCCGCCGAGATCTTGCGAACCCAGCGGTTCGGCGCCGTCGCCGGCCAGCACGATCGGGCGACGGCTGGCGGCCAGCGTGGTCGAGAAGTCGTCGTCCGGCAGCCGGCCGCCGTGGTCGAGCACGCGGCCGAGCGCGGCCGACCGCTCGTCGTCGACGTGGTGATAGGTGATCGCGTCGTACCGGCCGTCGTCGCGCAGCAGCTGCACGCCGGCCCCGTCGCCGATCATGTCGGCGGCCGCCCGGGCCGCGGTCGAGCGCACCTCAGCGGCATCATCGGCGGCCCGGCTGAAGGCCAGGGCCAGGTCGGCGAGCGCGTACCGGAGGGGGTAAGCCATGACACCCATGTCGTCACTATTCCGTGCCCGGTGGGGGGCGCGGGGCCGGTTCGCCAGGAATGCAACCGGTTTCTGCCGCGTCGAACGAGGCCGAGGCGGCTGAGGTGACGCGAATTCCGGGACTCCTACCAAAGGTGCGAACTCGGGCGCCAGGGCTTGCGATCCTATCCGGACAAACAGCAGTATTCCGGTGCATTGCCGACCGGAGGGAATTCGAGTGACTAAGGATCGCACGAGCACCAACGCCCGCGCGGAATCCGGCGGTGCATCGACCCTGGACCTCAGTGGGCGGCACGTCGGTAGCTCGTACATCCTTCAACGACCGATCGGCCAGGGAGCCACCGGCACGGTCTGGCGAGGTACGGATCTTTCCACCGGTCACCCGGTCGCGATCAAGCTGCTGCACGAGAGCCTGCTCCGGCAGCCCAAGCTGGTCACCCGCTTCGTGCAGGAACGCACCATCCTGCTGATGCTCCGGCACCGCAACGTGGTGCGGGTGCGCGACCTGTTCAGCGTCGGCGAGACCCTCGGCCTGGTGATGGACCTGGTCAGCGGCGGCAGCCTGCGCGACCACCTGCGCCGGCACCACACCGTGCCGGCGGGCGAGGCGGCCCGGCTCGCCGCGCAGGTCGCGGCCGCGCTCGCCGAGGCACACGAACTGGGCGTGGTGCACCGCGACCTCAAACCGGACAACATCCTGCTCCAGGCCGAGGCGGGACGGCTGGAGACCCGGCTGACCGACTTCGGTGTCGCGCGCATCCTCAACACGCCCAGCATGACCACGCCCAACGCGGTCGTGGGCACGCCGCACTACATGTCGCCGGAGGCGTTCCACAGCGCGTCGACGTCGCCCGCGACCGACGTGTACGCGCTCGGCGTGCTGCTCTACGAGATGGTGACCGGGCGGCCGCCGTACGACAGCGACTCGATCCCCGACCTGATGCGCCGGCACATGGAGGGCAAACCGGCGCGGCCCCCCGGCATCCCCGAGGGGTACTGGGAAGCGATCATGGCCTGCATGGCGCTCAAGCCGCGCCTGCGCCCGAGCGCCGCCGAGCTGGTCGCCGATCTGTCCGACATCTCCCAGGAGACCGGCGACTGGCCCGCGCTGCCCGCTCCCGCCGGGCCGCCGATCGAGCCCAACCCGCCGGTCTCGGGGGCCTCGCTGCCGCCGCTGCCGGCGATCTCCGTGGTCCCCGCCCCGCGCGAACCGAAACAGCCCCGCAACCGGGCCCCGGGCTGGCGGTGGGCCCGGCCCGGCGCGACCATGACGGTGATCGCGCTGGCCATGCTGGCCTCGGCGGTCGCGACCACGGCCTGGAACTACGGCCACGGCGACGCCGGCCCGCGCACGGCGACGACCGAACAGGCCCGGGCGGCCCCGGCGGCCAAGGTTTCGCATCGCGCGCCGCGGGCGGCGTCGAAATCGCTGCCGTCTTCGTCGCGAACCCATGCCGACGGCACGGCCGGGTCGCTCCAGGCGGAGACGGCACCCGCTTCTTCCGTACGGGCGACGCATCGGGCCGCCACCGCGCGCCACGTCGACGACCGGCCGCCGCAGCCGGAGGCCCAGCCGTACGGGCCCTGGCAGTGCAGCCAGGGCTTCGCCTTCGATCTGAGCAGCAAGATCCCGCTGGGACCCAAGCCGTGCCAGATGCTCGGCCGCGACATCCGCTACCAGGCCTCGCTGACCGCCCCGGGCGGCGCGACCGGCAGCATCTCGATCTCCTTGCAGGACGCCGGCTCGGGCCACACCGTGGCCGGCCCCAAGACCTGCGGCAGCCTCACGTTCACCGGCGAGGCCGCGACGGCGAGTTGCGGCCCCGGCTCGGCGTCTCCGCCGCGCGGCCACCAGTACGCCGTGGTCATGGCCTACCGCTACATCAGGGAGGGCCGGACCGTCATCAGCACCGCCAAGGGCCGGGCCTTCACCTGGTAGGCGCGACTTCCGGGCGGCGGGCACGCAGGGCGGGCGTGACGGCCGCATTCTCGTCGTGAGCGCCCAGGACGGCTCGATGCCGCAGACCCGCGAGCACTCTGACCGTCACGGGATGACCATCACGTTGGTCAACCGCGCCGCGCCGATGCTGGTGGTGCCGTTGTAACGCATCAGATTGACCACGTCGGCGTGGCCGGCGGCCACCTTCACGGTGTAGCCGTCGCCGCCCAGGTTGTCCGTGCCCAGGTTGGTCGCGTCCGCCTCGCCGCCGTTGACCACCAGCCCGTCGTGCTGGCCGTAGCCGAATACGTCGTGCAGTGACACGTGACCGCTGTCCACCGTCACCAGGTCGGCGGACACCCGCGTGTAGCCGTCGATCACCTGCGGGAAGAGGTTCTCGCCGCGCACCCAGTTCGGCGGGTAGAAGCCGGTCCGGACGTACGTGTTGCCGTTGCTGAGCACGCCGTCGATCCGGCCGCCGTCCCCGCCGGTCCGGATGCCGTGCTGCACGAACGTGCCGTCCACCTTGCGGACGAGGAAGCGACGGGCGTTGGCCACGTCGACGCCGTTCCACGCGTTCGGCAGGCCGACATCCACAATGTACGTTCCGGCGCCCTGGCCGCGGACGGCGTACGGATAGGGGACGAGGCCGCCGGCGGCCGCCGGGTTGTTCTCGGGATAGAACAGGCGCAGCCCGCTGACCCCGGAACGGTCCCGCAGCGTGACGGTGGCCGGATCGGTGTCCGGATCGGTGGTGTTCCGGCCGGCGTACGCCATCAGCACGGTGCCGCCGCTGCGGCCGTCCTCGTCGCGGTTGGGCACCGGGGAGGCGCCGCGCAACTCGAC
>DASWRZ010000300.1:0-14969 GCA_036402935.1 Actinoplanes sp. | reverse complement strand
CTGACCGAGTTCGTCACCCTGCAGGCACCGCTGCCACCACCGGTCGGAGGCGGGGTCGTCGGGCCGGTGGTCGGCGGAGTCGTCGGTGGAGTGGTCGGCGGCGTCGTCGTCCCGTCCGAGCCCTCGCTGACGGTGATGTTGGAGCTGCCGCTGCTCTGGTAGCCCTCGGTCGCCAGGATCTGGTAGTCGAAGCTGCCCAGGTCGAGCCCGAGCTGCTTCCAGGCGTTGAAGTGGTTGGCGACCGTGATCGTGCCGCTGCTGCGGTGCGACTGGCGGACGCTCCAGTACTGGTAGAACGTCGCCGTGCCGATGATCGAGGGCTGGTTGACCCGCTGGGTCCGGTAGATGTCGTACGTGCTGCCGTCGGTGGTGACGGAACCGAGGTGCTGGGCACCCGAGCTCGGGTTGTAGCTGCCGAAGCTCTCGACGATGTAGTACTCGATCAGCGGGTTCGTGGTCCAGCCGTACAACGAGAGGTAGCCGTTGCCGCTCGGGCTGAACGTGCCCGAGTAGTTGACGGTGTGGGCCGAGCCCGGCTTCCACCCCTTGCCGACGACGAAGTTGTTGATGCCGCTCCACTGGACGCTGTAGTTGCCGGCGGCGCCCAGCGTCATGCTGACGTTCCCGCTGTCCTTCCAGTAGGAGTAGAAGAACCCGTTGTGGGTGCCGGTGCCGTTGGAGTTGATGGTCTGGTTGGGGTCGGCGTGTGCGACGCCGGCGAGGGTGATCGAGGCCGCGGCCAGGACAGCGGCGGTGACTCCGCTGATCACCAGCCTGATCCGATTTCTCACGCGCGTGCATCCTTTCTCGTCCGGGCAGCCTGAGGACGAGGCTGCGGGGCGTGACGAAGCGCCGGTGTGGACAGGGAGGACGGCGCCCACGACCGGCGGGGATGAAGTTCATCGATGGATGCAGTATTGGGACGGTCGCTCGAACTTGTCAATAACTTCCGGAAGTACCGGAGACTCGGGATTGGCCGTGAGATCGCATGATTACCGAGGTCCGAGCGATCTCTCATCGTTCTCGCGCCGAGCGCATCGGGGTCGCCGCGTCGTTATCTGATGATCCAGAAGAAAGAGCGATTCCCGAAAGTTTCGGACCGGCCGCAATTGCTCCATCAAATCGATGGAATTATGTTGACAGCGCCATGGCCCACGCTTAATTTAAGCCCTTACATCGAGGATTCTGGATCTGTCCCCAGGGCGGTGCCGTCAGTCACCGCTCCAGATCTCCCTCGTCCCGTGACGGCTCCACCGCCGTGTTCACGTCCGGAAGGATGCGTATGTCCCCCACGCATCGACCCCACCGCGCCCTCACGATGTCCGCCGTGCTGCTCCTGGCCGCCGGCACCGCATCGGTCCTGACCGCCTCGCCGGCCGCGGCCGCGCCCGGCAGCACGGCCTGGCAGAGCGGCCGGTTCGTCGTCGACACCCCGAATCTCGTACGCCGGTCCGACATCGTGCTCGGCCGGCCCAACACCGACCCGACCCAGTTCGTGCCGCTCGGCGACGGCAGCCTCGGCGCCGCCGTGTGGGCGGCCGGCGGGTTCACCGCCCAGCTGAACCGGGCCGACACCATGCCCGACCGCAAGTCGCCCGGTCAGCTGGTCATCCCCGGGCTCGCCAAGCTGACCACCGCGAGCGACTTCAAGGGCTACCTCGATCTGTACGACGGGATGCTGCACGAGTCGGGCGGCGGCATGACGCTCACCGCGTACCTCCGCTCCGACAAGGCCGAACTCGTCGTCGACGTGACCGGCGCCGACCCGAACACCGCCCAGACCGCGCAGGTCAAGCTCTGGAGCGGGCGAACGCCCGCGGCCAGTTCCTCCGGCCCCGTGGCCGCCCTGGCCGAGACCTGGGTGGACAACAACGGCGCCGGCGCGTCCGGGCAGACGTTCGGCTCGCTGGCCGCGGTGACCGCCGGCGGCCGGGGCGTGACCGGCTCGGCGCCCAACTCGACCACCGCCCAGGTCAGCTTCCAGCCCAACACCGACGGGTCGTTCCGGGTGATCGCGGCCGCGCCGGCGTGGACCGGCGGCAACGCGATCTCCACCGCGACCTCGTTGCTGGGCGGGGACGCGACGGCCGCGCAGTCGAGCATCACCGCGGCCCACCTGAGCTTCTGGCACAACTACTGGACCTCGGCCGGGCTGATCAAGGTCTCCTCGAGCGACGGCAGCGGTGACTACATCGAGAACCTGCGCACGCTGTACCTCTATGACGCCGCGGCCGAGAGCGGCAGCGGCGGCCTGCCCGGATCCCAGGCCGGCGTGGCCGACCTGTTCAACTTCTCGCAGGACCACCAGGACTGGTTCCCGGCCGGCTACTGGTTCTGGAACCTCCGGATGCAGGTGCAGGCCAACCTCTCGGCCGGTGAGTTCGCCCTCGACAACCCGGTCTATCAGCTCTACACCGGCAACCAGGGCAACATCACCACCTGGACGGGCCAGAAGATGCCCGGTCACCAGGGCATCTGCGTGCCGGAGACGATGAGGTTCAACGGCAACGGCACCTACAACGGGGGTACGGACAACGACTCCTGTGACTCGACCATCGCGCCGACGTACAACTCGCAGACCATCACGAGCGGCTCGGAGATCGGGCTCTGGATCTGGCAGCAGTACCTGATGACCGACAACTCCTCGTTCCTGTCGGCGAACTACCCGATCATCCGGGACTCGGCCAAGTTCCTCCTCTCGTACGCGACGACCGGCCCGGACGGCCTGCTGCACACCAAGGCCAACGCGCACGAGACCCAGTGGAGCGTCACCGACCCGGTCACCGACATCCTGGCCATGCAGGCGCTCTTCCCGGTCGCGGTGAAGGCAGCGCAGACCCTCGGCGTGGACGGAGATCTGGTCAGCCAGCTCAACGCGGCGATCCCGAAGATCCCGCCGCTGCCGCGGACCGACACGGCGACCCGGACACAGAACCTCACCGCCTCGGCCGACGCCGCCGGCAACGACATGATCGGGTGGTCGACGCAGCCCACGGCCGAGTTCCACAACAGCGAGAACCTGGGGCTCGAGGCGGTCTTCCCGTACAACGTGATCGGCGACAACAGCCCGATGCTGGCCCTGGCCCGGCGGACGTTCACCAGCCGGCCGTACGTCAACGCGGCCGACTGGACGTTCGATCCGCTGGACGCCGCCCGGCTCGGCCTGGCGAACGACGTGAAGTCGACGCTGGTCAACGCCACGACCACGTACCAGGCGTACCCGTCCGGCCTGGCGAGCTTCACCAAGGCGCCGGCCCAGGAGCCGTACGTCGAGCAGGCCGGCGTGCTGGCCGCCACCGTGAGCGAGGCCCTGGTGCAGGACTACGACGGCCTGCTCCGGATCGCCCCGGCGTGGCCGTCGGACTGGACCGGCGAGGGCACGGTGGCGATCCAGCACAACTCGCGCGTCTCCGTCCAGGTCTCCGGCGGCACGGTCGGCACGGTCGCCATCGCCTCCGGCGCCACCGGCACCATCACGATGCGCAGCCCGTGGCCCGGCCAGAGCGTCACCGTGGTCAACGGCAGCGGCGCCACCGTGGTGAGCCCGCAGAGCAACGCCACCTTCTCGATCGCGGTGCAGTCCGGCCAGTCCTACCTCGTCGAGCCGGCCAACGCCCCGACCACCGCGCTGCCGTTCGCCTCCGTCACCGGGACCCCGGCCTCGGCCGCCCGGCACCTGGGCACGGTCGGTATCGGGCTCGACGGCGGCTCCACCGGTACGACGCGGGCGATCAGCCTGCGGTCGCACGCCAACGGCCAGTACGTGTGCGCGGACAACGCCGGCGTCGCGCCGCTGATCGCCAACCGCACCGCGATCGGCCCGTGGGAGACGTTCGACCTGATCGACCAGGGCAACGGGAACGTCGCCCTGCGGTCGCACGCGAACAACGAGATCGTGACCGCCGACAACGCCGGCGCCTCGCCGCTGATCGCGAACCGCACCACCGTCGGCGGCTGGGAGACCTTCCAGCTCGTCCACAACGGTGACGGCTCGGTGAGCCTCAAGGCCCAGGCCGACAACGACTACGTCACCGCCGACAACGCGGGCGCCTCCCCGCTGATCGCCAACCGCACCGCGATCGGCCCGTGGGAAGAGTTCGACCTCATCAACGACTGAGACGCCGGAAGCGCCCGAAACAACGAACGCCCGAAACGACTGAGACGACTGAGAAGTGGTGTTCTCCATGAGACTGTCACGCCGTACCGTCCTCAAATCCGCCGCCGTGGCCGGCGCCGCCGCCATCACCACACCGGTTTTCGCCTCCGCCGCCGGCGCGGCCAGCGCGCCCGGCGACGTGGTCGGGAAGATCACCGTGGGTTACCAGGGGTGGTTCGCCTGCGTCGGCGACGGTGCCCCGATCAACGCCTGGTGGCACTGGGCCCAGGACTGGAGCCGCACACCGTCCGCGAGCAACAACAGCACCCTGCGGGCCTGGCCGGACATGCGCGAGTACCCGAAGGGCTACAAGACCGCCTATGCCAACCTCGGCAACGGGCAGCCGGCCACTCTGTTCTCGTCCTACGACCAGACGACGGTGAGCCTGCATTTCCAGTGGATGCAGCAGAACAACATCGACACCGCCGCGCTGCAGCGCTTCAATCCCAACGGCTCCGAGGGCCCGACCCGCGACGCCGTCGCCGGCCGGGTCCGCACGGCGGCCGAGGCGACCGGCCGCAAGTTCTACATCATGTACGACGTGGGCGGCTGGACGAACATGCAGTCGGAGATCAAGGCGGACTGGACGAGCAAGATGTCCGCCCACGCCGCGTCGAGCGCCTACGCGCGGCAGAACGGCAGGCCGGTGGTCGGCATCTGGGGCTTCGGCTTCAACGACAACAACCACCCGTGGGACGCCGCCACCTGCCTCGACGTCGTCAACTGGTTCAAGAGCCAGGGCTGCTACGTGATGGGCGGGGTGCCGCGGGAGTGGCGCACCGGAACCGGCGGTTCGCGGGCCGGTTACTCCGACGTCTACCACGCGCTGAACATGCTCTCGCCGTGGATGATCGGCGCCATCGGCAACGCCGGCGACTCGGACAACGCGTACACGAATCTGACCGTGCCCGATCTGGCCGACTGCAACGCGCACGGCGTCGACTACCAGCCCTGCGTGCTGCCCGGTGACGTGTCGGGACGGCAGCGGGTGCACGGCGACTTCATGTGGCGGCAGTTCTACAACGTGATCCGGGCCGGGGCACCGGCGATCTACGTCTCGATGTTCGACGAGTTCAACGAGGGCAACCAGATCGTCAAGACGGCCGAGTCGCAGGCCTGGACGCCCACCGACTCGGGGATGCTCGCCCTCGACGAGGACGGCACCGCCTGCTCCTCCGACTACTACCTGCGGCTGACCGGCGACGGCGGCCGGATGCTCAAGAAACAGCTCGCGCTGACCGCCACCCGGCCGACCCAGCCGATCGCCGGCGGCGGCACCCCGCCGCCGACGTCGACGGTCATCAGCCTGCGGGCCCGGGCCAACGGGATGTACGTGTGTGCCGACAACGCCGGCGCCGCACCGCTGATCGCCAACCGCACCGCGATCGGCGCGTGGGAGACGTTCGACGTGCTGGACGCGGGCGGCGGCAACATCGCACTGCGCTCGCACGCGAACAGCCAGATCGTCTGTGCCGACAACGCGGGAGCGTCCGCTCTCATCGCCAACCGCACCGCGGTCGGGGGCTGGGAGACCTTCCAGCTCATCCACAACGCCGACGGCACGGTGAGCCTGCGGTCGCTGGCCAACAACAACTACGTCACCGCCGGCACCGCACCGCTGATCGCCAGTCGCACGACGATCGGCACGTCGGAGAGTTTCGACCTCATCAGCGACTAGTTTGGGGAGGGCCGTTTGTCCGAGCCGATCGTGCTCAGGGTGGCCGCCGACGCGGCGGCCACCCCGCTGGACCATTACTGGAGCCGGGTGGTCGGGGCCGGCCGCGCCAACGAGGGGTTGCGCGCCGATTGGCAGCGGCAGCTGGCGGAGGTACGGGCCGCGTGCGGGTTCGAGTACGTCCGCTTCCACGGCCTGTTCCACGACGACATGTTCGTCTACACCGAACGCGACGACGGCACTGGCGTCTACAACTTCCAATACCTCGACGCACTCTTCGACGCACTGCTGGAGCTGGATGTGCGGCCGTTCGTGGAGTTCGGGTTCAGCCCGCGCGCCCTCGCCCGCGAGACGAACACCGTCTTCTGGTGGGGAGCACACGGCGCGCCCCCGGCCGACCTGGGCCGCTGGGCCGATCTGGTCGGCCGGGTGGTCGCCCATTGGGTCGCCCGCTACGGCCTCGACGAGGTACGCCGGTGGTACTTCGAGGTGTGGAACGAGGCCAACCTCTGGGGCTTCTGGCACGGCACCCGCGGGGAGTACTTCGAGCTCTACCGGGTGACCGCGCAGGCGGTGAAGGCCGTCGACCCGGCGCTGCGCGTCGGCGGGCCGGCCACCTCCAACTTCGTGCCCGACGCGCGGTTCGACGGCGAGACCGAGAACGTGGACGTGCGGGTGGTGGTCGACGACCGCGACATCGACACGCTGGACTGGCGGCCGGTCTGGGTGGACGCGTTCCTCGACTTCTGCGAGCGGGAGGGGCTGCCGGTCGACTTCGTCTCCACCCACCCCTACCCCACCGACTGGGCGCTGGACGAGCACGGTCAGGGCCAGCGGCTGACCCGCCGCGCCGACGCCACGCCGGACGACCTGGCCCGGCTGCGCCGCATCGTCGCCGCGAGCCCGTTCCCGGACGCCGAGATCCACCTGACCGAGTGGAGTTCCTCCTCGTCCCCGCGTGACCACACCCACGACACGCTGCCGGCCGCGACCTACGTCGTGCGGTCGGTGCTGCACTCACTGGACACTGTGGACTCCCTGTCGTACTGGACCTTCACCGACGTGTTCGAGGAGGGCGGGGCCGGCGACGAACTGTTCCACGGCGGATTCGGCATGCTGACCCTGGCCGGCGTGCCCAAGCCCACCTTCCACGCGTACCGGATGTTGAACGCCCTGGGTGACCGCCTGCTGGCCCGGACCGACGGCGCGGTCGTGACCCGCGACGAGGCCGGCGGCCGGATCACCGCCCTGGCGTACCACTATCCGGCCGAGGAGCCGCGTTCGGTGCCGGCCTCGTTCGACGACCGCGAACTCGCCCGCGCCACGCAGGCCAAGGGGCACCCGCGGCGCCTCGACCTCGCCGTCTCCGGCCTGCGGCCGGGCGTCCGCTTCGCGGTGGAGGTGCTCGACGGGGAGAACGGCGACGCGATCGGCGCCTGGCACCGGCTGGGCGAACCGGCCACGCCGACCCGCGAAGTGACCGCCCAGCTGGACCGGATGGCCCGGGCGACCGCGGTCGAGCCCGCGATCGCGGGACCGGACGGCGTGGTACGGGTGGACCGGGTCGTTTCCCCTTGGTCCCTCGTGTTGTTGCGACAGCTCGACTGATCCGCTGGTCGGGTACGCTAAATCAACTCGATGGAGCTTCTGGGGAGGACGACGACGCAGTGGAGAAGCGGCCGGCGACCAGACGTGGCACCAACCTTCCCCGGATGGGCGACTTCAACGAGTCCGTGGTGCTCGACGCCATCCGCCGGGTGCCCGAGGGGCTGAGCCGGGTCGAGCTGAGCGAGCTGACCGGACTGTCCGCGCAGACCGTGTCGAACATCTGCCGCCGGCTGCTGAACGACGGTCTGGCGCAGGAGGGCGGCACCACCAGTTCGGGCGCCGGCAAACCGCGCCGGCTGCTCCAGGTCAACGCCGAGGCGCGGTACGCGGTCGGGGTGCACCTGGATCCCGCGGTGGTCACCCTGGTCGTGCTCGATCTGCTTGGCAAGGTGGTGGCACGCGCGCAGCAGCCCACCCCGGAGGGGGCCGAGCCGGACCCCACGCTGGCCGGGATGAGCGAGTCGATCAACCAGCTGATCGCCGACTCGGGGGTGCCGCCGGACCGCATCCTCGGCCTGGGCATCGCCGCACCGGGCCCGGTCGACGTGGAGTCCGGGCTGGTCATCGCGCCGCCGCAGCTGGCCGACTGGGGCCGGGTGCCACTGCGCGACTACCTGGCCGAGGCGACGAAGCTGCCGGTGCTGCTGGACAAGGACGTGATCGCCGCGGCGGTGGCCGAGCGCTGGACGGGCGTGGCGGCCGACACCGGCAACTTCCTGTTCTTCTATCTGGGCACCGGTTCCGGCATGGGCCTGGTGGTCGACGACGTGGTGCTGCGCGGCTTCTCGGGCAACGCCGGCGAGGTCGGCGGGGTGTACGCCGCGTGCACGACCAGCGCGCTGGTGGGCGAGGCGATCGAGGAAGGCGTGCTCGGTGCCGAGTTCAAGCCGGCCGGCCCGCGCGACGCCGAGCAGAGCCTGCGCGAGCTGTGCCGGCGGGCGGATGCCGGCAACGTGACGGCCGGCGAGATCATCGACCGCTGGGCGGTACGCGTCGGGCGCGGGGTGGTCGCGGCGGCGACCCTGGTCGACTCCGAGATGATCGTGTTCGGCGGTCCGATCTGGCCCCAGCTGGCCGACCGGTTCCTGCCGGTGATCCGGGGCATCGTGGAGAGCTCGCCGTTCGTCAAGAAGATCCACCCGACCGCGGTCACCACGACCGGGCTGGGCGTCGACGTGGGCGCGATCGGGGCCGCCTGCCTGGTGCTCGACCAGATGCTCGCGGTGCAGCCGCAGTCGCTCCTGCTGGGCTGAGGCCGCCCGACCCGAAGCAGGCCGCCTCGCCCGAAGCGGGCCGCCTCGCCCGAAGCGGGCCGCCCGACCCGAAGCGGGCCGCCTCGCCCGAAGCGCGTCTCGATCTAGCGATGGCGTGCCGGTTCTTTTCGTCGATGTTCCTCGATTTTTGCGCAGTTCATGTTCTTGACACAGTACATCGATTCGATTTAGGTTTCGGCGGAACGATGCTCGTCGATGTCACTCCCAATGTGGAGGTTCGGCTCCCGTGATGAGACTTCTGAAGCGCGCGTGGCGGCCGTCGTTGGCCGTGCTGGCGACCTTGATTCTGACCACCACCGCCGCGTGCAGTGGCGGGTCCGGCGACAAGAACTCCTCCGGCGCCACATCGCTGGTCATCTGGACCTTCAAGCAGTCGCACGTCAAGGCGCTGCAGCAGGTCGCGGCGGGCTTCACCCGGCAGACCGGCATCTCGGTCACCGTGCAGGCGTACACGCCCGACGACGCGTACATCACCAAGGTGCAGGCGGCGGCGAAGACCGGCAACCTGCCGGATCTGATGGAGGTGCACACCAACGGCGACGACCTCACCTTCGGCGCCGCCGGGCTGCTCACCGACCTGGCCAAGGACGTCGACACCGGCTGGCTCGCCGGCTACCGGCCCGAGGTGCGGGCCGACGGCAGCGTCACCCAGCAGTACTACCAGCAGTCGCTGGGCGCCGACTCCAAGACCAAGGGCATCAAGCTGGGCCAGCGGTTCAGCGTGCCGATGACCATCGGCACCTTCGGCATCGTCTATGCCAACAAGCAGCGGCTCGCCGCCGCCGGCATCACCACGGCACCGGCCACGTGGGAGGACTTCATGGCCGACCTGGCGAAGGTGAAGGCGAAGAACCCGGACAACGGCGGCGTCAGCCTCGGGCTCAAGTCGCCGTCGACCGGGCTGGAGTGGTTCCTGCAGCCGATGGCGTACGGGCTGCTCGGCTCGGACAAGTTCCGCGCCCTGTGGGGCAAGGACGCCGGCACCAACTTCTCCTCCCCCACCGGCACCCAGGTACTCCAGACGTACGGCCAGGTGACGCCGTACTGGATGCCGGGCACGCAGACGCTCGACATCGACTCGGCCGACCTCGCGTTCGCCCAGGGCAAGTCCACCTTCGACATCGGCGGCACGTTCACGCTCGCGTTCCTGGCGCAGAACGGGTTCGACGCCGACAACGTGCTGGCCTTTCCGGTTCCCGCGCCGGCCGGCGGGGCGGTCAAGGACCTCGGCCTCTCGCCGTTCACTCTGACCGGCATGTCGGTCTCGGCCACCACCAAGAACCGGGACGGCGCCGTCCAGTGGCTGAAGTATCTGGCCGGTCACGACGCCTCGGCGGCCTTCGCCAAGACCGCGCTCGACATCCCGCCGACCGATCTGGGCTCCGACCCGAAGACCGCGGTCGGGCCGGTGCTCGGCTCGATGATCGCGGCGTTCGGTTCCGGGCCGTCGGCCTACAACCCGGGCGACACCAGCTATCGGCCGAACGCCTACGACTCCGGTGACGTCGGCGCGGTACTGATGAACTACACGCCGCTGAAGACGAAGTCGGCGCCCGAGACCGGAGCCGCCCTCACCAAGCTGATCGACTCGTACTGGACCAAGCAGTGACGGCGGTGTCCACCGCGGTCGAGGGCCCACCCGTGCCGGTGCGGGCCCGCGTCCGCCGCCGCCGGCGCTATCGCCGGTCCGAGGTCGTGTGGGGCGCCGTCTTCGTCGCGCCGGCCCTGGTGCTGTTCGCGGTCATGGGCGTCTACACGATCGCGTACGGGCTCGGGCTCAGCTTCGCGACCTGGAACGGGTTCACTCCGCACTGGGACTGGGTGGGCCTGCGCAACTACGCCGATCTGCTGTGGCGCGACCCCGTCTACGCGCCCGCGGTGCACGCGGCCGCGCTGAACACGTTGTGGGTGGTGCTGGCGGTTCCGGTGCTGACCGTGCTGGTGAGCCTGCCGCTCGCGCTGCTGCTCAACTCGGTGCGGCGGCTGCGGTCGGCGCTGCGGTCGGTGTACTTCCTGCCGTACGTGACCAACGGCATCGCGGTGTACTTCGCGTGGCAGTACATGCTGGAGCCGGACGGCGCGATCAACCTGCTGCTGCGCTCGCTCGGCCTGGGCAGCCTCCAGCAGCCGCAGGGCTTCCTCGGCAACCCGCACACGGCGCTGCCCACCCTCATCGTCATCAGCGTGTGGACGGCCGTACCGGTGTCGATGATGCTGTACCTGGCCGGCCTGCAGGCGGTGGATCCCACGCTGATCGAGGCCGCGCAGATCGACGGCGCCGGCCGTGTCCGCATCGCGCGCAGCGTGCTGTGGCCGCTGCTGCGCCCGATCACGGCGATCGTCGTGCTGCTCAACGTGCGCGACGCGCTGCAGGGCTTCCAGACGTTTCTGATCATGACCAACGGCGGCCCCGGCAACCACACCAACGTGCTCGGCCTGGAGGTCTACCGGCTGGCGTTCCTGAAGCTGCTCGCACCCACCCTCGGGCTGGCGAGCGCGCTCGGCTGGTTGCTGTTCCTCGCCGCGGTGGTGCTGGCCGCGGTGAACGTGCGGGTGCTGCGGAGGATCACATGAGCGTACGAGCCGTCCTGGCCCGCGTCGTCGTGGGCCTGCTGCTGGTGCTGTACGCGGCGATCAGCCTCTACCCCTTCCTCTGGATGGTGTCGGCCGCGTTCAAGGACCAGTACGAAGTGGTCGCCGGCGGCCATCTCGTCCCGCACCACCCGACCGTGCACACCATCGTCCAGACGTGGAACGAGCTGCACTTCTTCGACTACTTCGTGAACAGCCTCAAGGTGACCGGGCTGACCGTGGTGCTCGTACTGATCATCTACTCGATGGCCGGCTACGCCTTCGCGGTGCTGCGCTTCCCCGGCCGCCGCGCGCTCTACCGGCTCTTCCTCGCCCTGCTCTTCGTGCCGGCGGTGACGGTGCTTCTGCCGCTCGTCCTGCTGGAGAACAAGCTCGGCCTGCTGGGCGGCCACTGGGGTCTGATCCTGCCGTTCGTCAACGGCTCGGCGCCGCTGTCGATCCTCATGCTGACCAACGCCTTCGAGAGCGTCCCGGTGGAGTTGCGGGAGGCGGCGCTGATGGACGGCAGCAGCGAGGCGCGCATCTTCACCCGGATCTATCTGCCGCTCTCCCGGCCGGTGCTGGTCACCATCACGCTGCTGACCGCGATTCCGACCTGGAACGAATACCTGCTGACCCGGGTGTCGCTGAACGACCCGCAGACGTTCACGCTGCCCATCGCCTTGCAGAACCTGCAGTCCAGCGCGGTGCTGCACTACAACGTGCTGATGGCCGGCGCGCTGACCGTGGTCGTACCGGTCATCGTGCTGTTCCTCGCCGCCCAGCGCTACTTCGTCAACGGCCTGATGGGAGCGGTGAAGGCATGAACCTCCGAACGCGTTGGCTGCCCCTCCTGCTGGCCGCCGCACTGGTCATCCCGGGCGGGGTGGCGGCCCGGGCCGCCGGCCCCGAGATGTACCCGCGCGGGGTCGGTGCCGACCTGGGCCCGACCCCGACCACGCTGGGTGTGTCGGCGCACGCCGGCGACGACCCGGCCGGGCTGCGCACCGGCACGCTCGACGGCCGCGGCTACTGGCAGACCCAGGTCGCCGCGGGCACCGGCTATCTCGGTTTCACGCCCGCCGCCGACTACACGGCGAGCGTCGCCGGCCGGGCCACGGTCGTCATGCTCACCTACTACGACAGCGGCACCGGCGGGCTGACCCTGCACACCCCGGCCGGTGCCACGACCACGGTCGCCGACCTCGGCGGCAGCAACACGTGGCGGACGGCGGCGGCCGACCTGGCGCCGGGCGACCTCGGTGAACTACGCATCGCCGGCACGGCCGGGGACGTGACCGTCGCCCAGATCCGCATCACGGTGGCCGGGCCGCGGGCCGACCTCGGGCCGGCCGTGAACGACACCGGTCTGAGCCCGCGCGCCGGGGACAACCCGGACGGCCTCGTCACGGGCACCGCCGACGGGCGTGGCTACTGGCAGACCAACGCCGCCGCGCCGGCACCGGGCACGAACTTCGTCTACGTGAACGTGTCCGACGCGTACGCCTACGACACCGCCGACATCGTGCTGGTCAGCGTCGACTACTTCGACGCCGGCAACGGCCGGCTGTTCCTGCACTACGACTCCCCCGGCGACGATCTGATCGACAAGTTCAAGCCGTCGGAGGCACTGTCCTACGGCGACAGTCAGACCTGGAAGACCCAGAACTTCGTGCTCGACGACGCCGTCCTGACCAACCGCAGCAACGGGGCCGACTTCCGGCTCACCCACGAGGGATCGGCGACCGAACTGCGGGTCGCCGCGATCCAGGTCACCGTCATCCCGCGCACCCTGGACGCCAAGGCCGGCCTACGCCAGCTGGTCGGCACGGCCGATCTGGCGCGGTACGCCGCCCGGGAGGGCACCCGCGACGGGCAGCACCCGCGCGGCTCCATCGCGGCGTTCGGGGCCGACATCGCGGCGGCGCGGGCGGTTCTCGACGACGACGCGGCCACCGAGGCGGAGGTGCGCGCGGCGCTGACCGCGCTCTACCAGGCATACCAGGCGTTCCTCGCGTCGGCGGTGGACACCGACCTGACGCGGAACGCGGTGCTCACCGCGAGCAGTGGGGAAGCCGGGCGGGCCGGCGACCGGGACGACGGGACGGCCTGGACCAGCGGCAGCGGCGGAAAGGGCGAGTGGCTGCGGGCCGACCTGGGCTCGGTCCGACCGCTCAACGAGGTGCTGGTGCGCTGGGGCGCCGGCTACTCGCCGGATTACACGGTCGAAGTGTCCCGCGACGGGAAGGCGTACCAAGGAGTTGGCCGCTCCGGAGCGGCCGGCGCTTCTTCCCGGACCCGGTTCGCGACCACGACCGCGCGCTACGTGCGTCTCACGCTGACCGGGTACGCCCCGGGCAGCACGAGCTTCGACGTGACCGAGTTCGAGATCCGGCACCAGCGCGACGTACGTCCCACACCCCACCTGGTCCGGACGAAGTACCCGACCGCCGACGCGGTGGTCGCCGACTTCGACGCCGAACCGTCCGGAGGGGATTCCACCGCCGCCATCCAGAGTGCGCTGTGGGACTGCTACGACGCGGGCGGCGGCACGGTCTGGCTGCCCGCCGGGACCTACCGGGTGACCGGCACGATCGAGGTCCCCGCGTTCTGCACGCTGCGGGGCGACCGCCGCGACCCGGATCGAGGCTCTCCCGACGACCACACGGGGGCCGACTCCCACACAGGCGGCTACGGCACGGTGATAGAGGCCGACCTGCCGTCCGGCGACGACGGCCCGGTGCTGTTCCGGATCGGCGGCAGTGCCGGGGTCGAGGGCGTGACCACGTGGTACCCGAAGCAGAACGCGGCCGCGCCGGTGCCGTACAACTACACCTTCGAGATCACCGGCAGCGCCTGGGCGAGCGACGAGAACTACATGATGGCCACCGTCTCGGATGTCACCATGCTCGACTCGTACCGGGGCATCGGCATCAGCACGATGCGCGACGAGCGGGGCCGGCCGCCGGGGGTCGGGCAGACCCACGAGTCGGCGACCGTCCGCGACGTCCGCGGGACCGTGCTGCTGGCCGGCGCGGTGGCCTACAACGGCGCCGACGTCGGCACCTGGGACGACGTCAGGTTCAGCAACGCCTACTGGGCGCAGGCGCCGGCCGCGTACCACCCCCCGGCCCGGTCCACGGTGGACGCCTGGACCCGGGCCCACGGCACCGGTTTTGTGCTCGGCGACCTCGAGTGGGACCAGTTCTCCGGGCTGTCCGCGGCCGACTTCCACATCGGCATCCACGTGGTGG
The DNA here is from genome assembly GCA_036402935.1 of Actinoplanes sp. Taxonomy (GTDB): domain Bacteria; phylum Actinomycetota; class Actinomycetes; order Mycobacteriales; family Micromonosporaceae; genus Actinoplanes. The sequence continues at coordinate 431 of DASWRZ010000300.1, read as the reverse complement.
CGGGGCAGCGGGCCGACTTCACCGGCGTGTTCACCGACACCCGGATCAAACGCTCCGACACCGCGCTGCTGGTCGACCAGATCGACAGCCGGTGGGGAATGGCGATGGCGGGCGGCGAATTGGAGGGCGCGGTGACCAACAACGCGGCCGGCTACGTGAAACTCGCCGGCACCACGGTCACGGGCACGGTCAGCGGGATCGTCGAGCGGACGGACGGCCCGGCACCGCTCGCCGACCCGGCACCGGTGTCGACCAGGCCGGCGCGGAGCGTCCTCTACGACGGCTCCGGGGTGCCGCACGGCAACGGCTGTGTACCGGTGAAAGACGCCACCCCGGCGATCCAGCGACTGCTGGACCGGGCCGGGCGGGACGGCGGCGGCGTGGTGTACCTGCCGGCCGGCTGGTACCGGCTGGCCGGACGGCTCGCGGTA
>DASWRZ010000299.1:0-11537 GCA_036402935.1 Actinoplanes sp. | reverse complement strand
GCGACGACGAGGCCTTCAAGGCCCAGGCCGGCGGCGGCCACCCGAAGAAGGAACTCGACATCAACTCGATGACGGTCACCGCTTCCTGACCTGCCGCCACAGACCGAAAGGGCGGGCCCTCCGCACGGAGGGCCCGCCCTTCTCGCATTCCAGGGTCACGGCCGGGCGTCCGGCTGGCGCGTCCTTCCCCGTACGCCGAAAGCACCGCAAGTGGCGCACCCGGGTAACCAACAACGGTCCACCATGCGCCTCCGCGCCGCCAAGCCCGGCGCCGTGCCGCCCGGCGTCGTGCCGCCAAGCCCGCGCCATACCGTCAGGCCCCGCGACGTGCCGCCAAGCCCCGCGCCATGCCGCCAAGCCCCGCGCCGCGCCGCCAAGCGCGGCGCCGTGCCGCCAAGCCCGGCGCCGTGCCGTCAAGCTCGTGCATGCGGTCAGGCCCGGCGTCGTGCCGTCAAGCCCGCGCCGCCCGGGAACCGCCGTGGCCTCGCGGCCGGCAGCTCACCATGCTCTGCTCAGGCGCCCGACGTGACCCGGTAGGCGTCGAAGACGCCGTCGACCTTGCGGACCGCCGCGACCAGGTGGCCGAGGTGCTTGGGGTCGGCCATCTCGAACGTGAAGCGGCTGACCGCCACCCGGTCGCGCGTCGTGGTGACGGTCGCCGAGAGGATGTTGACTCGCTCCTCGGAGAGCACCCGGGTGACGTCGGCCAGCAGCTTGTGCCGGTCGAGCGCCTCGACCTGGATGGCGACCAGGAACGTCGACGCGGACGTCGGCTTCCAGGTCACCTCGACCATGCGCTCGGTCTGGTCACGCAGGTCTTCCGCGTTGGCGCAGTCTTCCCGGTGCACGCTCACGCCGCCCGAGCGGGTGACGAAGCCGAAGACCGCGTCGCCCGGCACCGGCGTGCAGCAGCGGGCCAGCTTGACCCAGACGTCGCTGACGCCCTTGACCACCACGCCCGGATCCTGCGCCGTGCTGCGGTTGCGCGGCGGCCGGGTCGCGACCGCGGTCTCCGCGATGTCCTCGACCGCGCCCTCCTCGCCGCCGAACCCGGCGACCAGCTTCTGCACCACCGAGGGGGCCGAGACCACGCTCTCGCCGATCGCGGCGTACAGCGAGGCCACGTCGGCCAGGTGCAGGTCGCGGGCGATCGTCGTGAGGTTTTCGTTGGTCAGCATGCGCTGCAGGGGCAGACCCTGCTTGCGCATCGCCTTGACGATGGCCTCCTTGCCGACCTCGATCGCTTCCTCGCGGCGCTCCTTGTTGAAGTATTGCCGGATCTTGGTGCGGGCGCGCGGGCTCTTGACGAAGCCGAGCCAGTCCTGCGTCGGGCCGGCCGTCTGCGACTTCGACGTGAAGATCTCGATCACGTCGCCGTTGGACAGCGTCGACTCCAGCGGCACCAGCTTGCCGTTGACCCGGGCGCCGATGCACTTGTGCCCGACCTCGGTGTGTACCGCGTACGCGAAGTCGACCGGGGTCGAGCCGGTCGGCAGGGGGATCACGTCGCCCTTGGGCGTGAAGACGTAGACCTCCTGGCTGGAGAGGTCGAACCGCAGGGCGTCGAGGAACTCCGACGGGTCGCTCGCCTCGCGCTGCCAATCGAGCAGCTGCCGCAGCCAGGTCATCTCGTCGATGTGAGCCGGCGGGCCGACGATCGTCGCGCCCTTCTGCTCCTTGTATTTCCAGTGCGCGGCGATGCCGAACTCGGCCGTGCGGTGCATCGCGAACGTGCGGATCTGCATCTCGACCGGCTTGCCGGTCGGGCCGATGACCGTCGTGTGCAACGACTGGTACATGTTGAACTTCGGCATCGCGATGTAGTCCTTGAACCGGCCGGGCACCGGCTGCCAGTTCGCGTGGATGACGCCGAGGGCGGCATAGCAGTCGCGGACCGTGTCGACCAGGATGCGCACGCCGACCAGGTCGTAGATGTCGTTGAAGTCGCGGCCCCGCACGATCATCTTCTGGTAGATCGAGTAGAGGTGCTTGGGCCGGCCGGTCGTCTCCGCCTTGATCTTGGCTGACTTCAGGTCGAGCGAGACCCGGTTGGTCACCTGGCGCAGCAGCGCCTCCCGCTGCGGCTGGTGCTCACCGATCAGGCGGTTGATCTCTTCGAACCGCTTCGGGAACAGCGTGCCGAAAGCGAGGTCCTCGAGCTCCCACTTGATCGTGTTCATGCCCAGCCGGTGGGCCAGCGGGGCCAGGATCTCCAGCGTCTCCTTGGCCTTCTGCTCCTGCTTGGCCCGCGGGAGGAAGGTCAGCGTGCGCATGTTGTGCAGACGGTCGGCCAGCTTGATGACCAGCACACGCGGGTCCTTGGCCATCGCCACGACCATCTTGCGGATCGTCTCGGCCTTGGCCGCGTCGCCCAGCTTGACCCGGTCGAGCTTGGTCACGCCGTCGACCAGCAGCGTCACCTCGGGACCGAAGTCGTTGCGCATCTGGTCGAGGGAGTAGTCGGTGTCCTCGATCGTGTCGTGCAGCAGGGCCGCCACCAGGGTGGTCGTGTCCATGCCGAGGTTGGCCAGGATCGTCGCGACGGCCAGCGGGTGGGTGATGTAGGGGTCGCCGGACTTGCGGTACTGCCCCGAGTGCCAGCGGGCGGCCACGTCGAACGCCTTCTGCAGGGCGCGCACGTCGGCCTTGGGGTGACTGGCCCGGTGGGTCGCGATCAGCGGCTCGAGAACCTCGCTGACCTGCGTGCTCTGCCAGGGCGCGTTGAACCGGGCGAGCCGGGCCCGCACGCGCCGGCCGGTCGGTGCGGCGGCCAGCCCGCCGAAGGCGCCGCTCGGCTCGTCGCCGGACGGCATCGGCTGGGTCGCCTCGAGGTCGGCCGGCGGCACGGCGGGGCGCGGCCCGACAGCGGTGGCCACCTCGGCGCCGTCAGAATCCTGCACAGCGGGCGTTTCCGCCGCCGTGCCATCGGTCGGCAGCACCGGGTCGTCCGACATCAGGACCGGGTCGTCCGAGATCAGGACCGGGTCCTCCGAGATCGTGTCCTCCGAGATCAGGACCGTGTCCTCCGAGATCGGGCCCTCCGAGATCGGACCCTCTGAAACCGGGACCGTGCCCTCCGCATAGGGGGCAACGTCGCTGGACACCGGCCTCCTCAAACTTTCGCCAGAGACCTCACCGGTCGTCGACGGCCGGAGAAGTCCGCTTCTCCCAGGGTTGCTCACCTGACTAGAAACGCCATCGTACCCGCCCGCGCTTCCCGCATGCCCCGACCGAACCTCCGAAAGTGCGACTCACCTGCACCGGCAGCGATCAAGAGCCGCGATCGCGCCCGAGCGAAGGGCAGCCGTCTACACCGTCAGGAGCGCGTGCACTTCCCGCGGCGCCAGACGCTCGCGGCCCTTGAGGAACGCCAGCTCCATCAGCACCACGAAGCCGGCGAGCGTGCCGCCCGCCTGCTCGACCAGGTCGATGGCCGCGCCCGCGGTGCCGCCGGTGGCCAGCACGTCGTCGACGACCAGGACGCGTTGCCCGGCCACGAACGCGTCACGGTGCACCTCGAGGGTGGCCTCGCCGTACTCCAGGGCGTAGGAGGCCGAATAGGCCGCCCGCGGCAGCTTGCCGGCCTTGCGCACCGGCACCACGCCGGTGCCGGTCGCGTAGGCGACCGCGGCGGCGACCACGAACCCGCGGGCCTCGACGCCGGCCACCACGTCGAAGGCGCCCGCGCCGTAGTGCCCGACGATGCCGTCGACCACCGTGCGGAACGCCCGGCCGTCGGCGAACAGCGGCATCAGGTCCTTGAACACGATGCCGGGCTGCGGGAAGTCGGGCACGTCGATGGTGCCGGCGGCGACGACCGCGGCCAGTTCGGGCCCGCTGTCGCCGGTCGCCCGGGGTGTCTCATCCGTCACGTCGGCCAGCGTAGCGAGAACGCGGCAGCCCGCCACCCCGGGCCGGGGTGGCGGGCTGCCGATGACTCAGCGGGGCTCTCAGCGGCGCTTGCCGCCGCCCCCGGAACGGTTGGTGGGCCCGCCGGGACGGCCGGCCCGGTTGGTGTTGCGCTTGGCGGTCGGCCGGGCACCCGGTCGCGGGGCCCCGCCGGCCACCCCGCCGGCCGCTCCGCTGCCCGAGGAGGCCAGCGCCGGCACGTCGGAGTCGGTCGCGTTGGCGTCGCGGGTGCGTTCGCCGCGCGGGGCGACGTCGCTCGATCGAGCCGCACGCCGGGCCAGCACCCGGGCGTTGTGCGCCTTGATCTTCGGGTCGCCGTCCTTGAGCGCGGTCAGTGTCGGCGCCGCGAACATGATCGACGAGATGACCCCGAAGCCCATGCCGACGAACAGCACCAGGCCGAGGTCCTTCAGCGTGCCCGCGTGCAGCAGGCCGGCGCCGATGAAGAGCAGACCGCCGACCGGCAGCAGCGCGACCAGGCCGGTGTTGAGCGAGCGCATCAGCGTCTGGTTGACCGCCAGGTTGGCCGCCTCGCTGTAGGTGCGGGTGCTGCCCGCGGTGATGCCGCGGGTGTTCTCCTGCACCTTGTCGAACACCACGACCACGTCGTAGAGCGAGTAACCGAGGATCGTCAGGAAGCCGATCACCGTCGACGGCGACACCTCGAAACCGACCAGCGAATAGACGCCGGCGGTGAGTATCAGGTCGAGCAGCAGCGAGGAGAGCGCGGCCACCGCCATCCGCCACTCGAAACGGATGACCAGGTAGGCCATCACGAGCACCAGGAACACGAGCAGACCGATGATCGCCTGCCGGGTGACCTGGCCACCCCAGGCCGCCGACACCTGGTTGTCGCTCACCTTGTCCGCCGGGACGCCGAGGTCGGCGACGAGCCTGGTCTTGGCCTGCTCGGCCTGGGCCGCGGTCATCGCCTCGGCGTTGACCGTCCACTGTTCCTTGCCGCCCGAGCCGACCTTCTGCGCCGCCTGGACGCCGTTGCTCGGGTCGACCGAGTGGATCGCCGCGGTGACCGCCTTCTGCGCGTCGTCCTGGTTGAGCGTCCGGGTCGCGGTCACGGCCGGGATGCTGAAGGAGGTGCCGCCGGCGAACTCGATGCCGAGGCTGAAGCCACGGATCGCGATGCTGCCGACCGCGATCAACACGAGCACAGCGGCGACGAGGAACCACGTCTTCCGCCGGCCGACGATGTTGACGTTCGCCTCACCCGCGTAGAGGCGGGCGGCGAGACCGGAGCTGGCCATGTCAGGCCTCCTTGACGTCGGTCTGGGCGCGACGCAGGACGCGGCCGAGGCCACTGACCCGCGGCGAGAGGAACGCCCGGGTGTTCGCGAACATGGTCATGATCGGGTGCCGGAAGAGGAACACCACGAGCAGGTCGAGGATCGTGGCCAGCCCCAGCGCGAAGGCGAAGCCCTGCACGGCGCCGATCGAGACGATGTAGAGCACCACGGCCGCCATGATCGTGATCGTGTTGGCCGAGATGATCGTGCGCCGGGCCCGGGCCCAGGCCCGGGGCACCGCACTCCGCGGACTTCGGCCCTCGTGGATCTCGTCCTTCAGACGTTCGAAATAGATGACGAACGAGTCGGCGGCGACACCGAGCGACACGATGAAACCGGCGATGCCGGCCAGGCTCAGCGTGAAGCCGATCGAACGGCCGAGCACGATCAGGGCACCGAACGTGAGCAGACCCGAGAGGATCAGGCTCAGGAAGATCACCGAGCCGAGCAGACGGTAGTAGAAGAACGCGTAGATCGCGACCAGGGCCATGCCGATCGCGGCCGCCAGCAGACCGGCCTGCAACTGCTGGATGCCGAGCGTCGCCGACACCGTCTCGGCCGGGCCGGCGTCGAAGGTGACCGGGATCGCGCCGAACTTGAGCTTGTCGGCCAGATCCTTCGCCGACGTCGCCGTGAACTGGCCGGTGATCTGCGACGTGCCGGTCAGTACGCCCTGGATCTGCGGGGCGGACACGATCGTCTTGTCGAGCACCACCGCGACCGCGCAGTGGTCGATCTGGCCGTACATCGCGGTGGCCGCGGTGTAGCAGGGGTCGGTGCTGGTCGCGTTGAACGCCGTCTTGGTCAGCGCGGCCCACTTGGCCGAGCCCTCGCTCTTGAAGTCGAGCGAGACGACCCACTGGGACGACTGCTGGTCGAAGGCCGGGCTGGCCTTGGCGATGTCGTTACCGACCACCGGCGCCTTGTCGAGCAGGATCTTGCCGCCGTTGTAGCAGGTGACGACCTCGGACTTGGCGTCGTCGATCGCGCCGTTGGGCCGGTCGTCGAGCTGACCGCAGCTGATCGTCGGCACGTCGAACTGCATCCGGGCGTCGAGCGTGGCCACCTCGGCGCCCTTCAGCGTGGAGAAGTTCTTGTAGGCCAGGCCCGCTTTGGGGTCGGTGCTCAAGTCGACCGGGGCGGCCAGCTTGGTCGCAGCCGCCCACTCGACCGCGCCGACCTTCTTCTCGACCTGGGCGCGGGTCACCTGGACGTCGGCCGGGACCGCGTCGTCGCTCGCCGACGGGGTCGGCGTGGCGGCAGCCGAGGCGCTGGCGTCGCCGGCCGACGGCGTCGTGCTCGGCGTGGGCTCCTTGACGACCTCGCCGCCACCCTGCCCGCCGGACGACGGCGAGGAGTTGACCTGCGGCGCGTTCGCGCCGGCCGGGGCGCTCGCGCCGGTGGACGGCACGCCGCTCGGCGCGCCGCCCGAGGCGGGGGCACTCGGCGTCGCGGTCGACGGGTGCAGCGCGGCCTGAGCGACGTCGCCGGTCGCGCCGATGACCAGACGGAAGCGCATCTGCGCGGCCTGAGCGAGGTTCTTGAGCTGGTCCTCGGCGTGGCCGGCGAGGGAGACCACGATGTCGCGGTCACCCTGGATGACGACCGAGGCCTCGGAGACGCCGAGGGCGTCGACCCGGTTCTGGATGATGTCGCGGGCCTGAACCATGCTGTCCTTCGCCGGCGGCTTGCCGCCCTGCACCGAGGCGACGTAGGTCGCCTGCGTGCCGCCGACCAGGTCGAGGCCCAGCTTGGGGTGCAGGCGCTCGCTGAAGGTGCCCTTCGCGCCGCTGCCGAAGAATACGAACAGATAGAGGACGACGAAGATCAGGCCGAGCACGCCGAGCTGCCGTGCGGGATGCGGCTGTCCCTGTGGTGGTCGTGCCACGGCTTTCGGTCTCCCTGTGTGTTGCGGCCGATGGGGACGGCCTGTGTGTTAAGCCGCTGCGGGCGGCCTGTGTGGTGCGGCCGCTGCGGGCGGCCTGTTGCCTTACGGCCTTGCTTTTGCCTTACGGCCTTGCTTTCCTTACGGCCGCTGCGGGCGGCTTGGAGCGCGAACGACGGCCGGGCTGCGGCCGGACGAACCGGCCCGTCGGCGAGCACGCCGCGGGCCGGTCGGGAAAGCTGTTGTCAGTCCTTTTTACGCGTGTCGGCAACCGGGCTGTCGACCGGCTCCTCGACTGCGGGCTTGACGACGGGATCAGCAGTCGGGTCGGCGGGGACGGCCGGCTCGACCACGGGCTCGCTCGCAACCTGGGCGACGGGCTCCTCCACGACCGGCTCTTCCTCGACCGGCTGGTCGTCGACCGGCGCGGTGGCCTCGCTCTCGGGCAGCCGGCGGGCGATGGCCGCGCGGGCGAACTGAACCACCACACCCGGGGCGATCTCGACCGAGGCCACATCGCCGTCGATCTCCACGATCGTCGCGTGCAGGCCGCCGATGGTGACGATCCGGTCACCGACACCGATCGAGTTCTGCATCTGCGTGGCCTCGCGGCGCCGCTTGGTCTGCGGGCGGATCATCAGGAAATAGACGACGCCGAAGATCAGGAGAAGGAAGATGACGGTCGTGAGGCCGTTTCCTCCACCGGATGCGGCTGCTGCCTGATACACGAAAAAGCCTTCCGTAGGCCGCCGGCGCGGCTGGTCCGCGCGCGTCGGGGCGAATAAACGTCTCGGTTGGAACGGCGGCGAGTCTAATCGGTCAACCTGGGAAGTCCGAATGCGGCACACATCACGTTCGCATTACGAGCGGATTTCATACGTCGCGCGCAAACAGGTCACCCTGAAACACCCCGGAACGGCCGTCGGCCGGCGGTGTCTTGCCGAGATGCGCCCAGCCGGCCTCGGTTGCGACCCGGCCCCGCGGGGTGCGGGCGAGCAGGCCGGCGCGGACCAGGAACGGCTCGCAGACCTCCTCGACGGTGTCGGACTGCTCACCGACCGCGACCGCCAAGGTGGACAAACCGACCGGACCACCGCGGAACGACTCGATCAGCGCCCGTAGTACGGCCCGGTCGAGCCGGTCGAGGCCGAGAGCGTCCACGTCGTACACCTTGAGGGCTTTGCGGGCGGTCTCCTCGGTGACCACCCCGTCGGCCCGCACCTCGGCATAGTCACGCACCCGGCGCAGCAGCCGGTTGGCAATGCGGGGCGTACCTCGGGAGCGGCCGGCGATCTCCGCCGCGCCCTCGTCGGTGATCGGCACCCCGAGGATCCGGGCCGAGCGGTGCAGCAGCGAGTCGAGGTCGGCCGGCGAATAGAAGTCGAGATGGGCGACGAAGCCGAACCGGTCACGCATCGGCCCGGAGAGCAGGCCGGCCCGCGTGGTGGCGCCGACCAGCGTGAACGGCTCGACGTCGAGCGGGATCGCGGTCGCGCCCGGGCCCTTGCCGACGATCACGTCGACCCGGAAGTCTTCCATCGCGCTGTAGAGCAGTTCCTCGGCCGGCTTGGCGATCCGGTGGATCTCGTCGATGAACAGCACGTCGCCCGGGCCGAGGCCGGTCAGGATCGCGGCCAGGTCGCCCGACCGCTCGATCACCGGGCCGCTGGTCGTGCGGATGGCGGTGCCCAGCTCGGCCGCGACGATGTTGGCCAGGGTGGTCTTGCCGAGGCCGGGCGGCCCCGAGAGCAGGATGTGGTCGGGCGGGGAACCGCGGCCCATCGCGCCCTTGAGCAGCAACTCGAGCTGATCGCGCACGCGGTGCTGGGCGATGAAGTCGGCGAGCCGGCGCGGCCGGACACTGGCCTCGGCGTCGAGGTCCTCGTCGTCGGCGTCGGGCGAGACCAGGTCGCTCATCGCGTCTTGCCCAGCAGCCGGATCGCCTGGCGCAGCAGCACCGGCACCGGCGGGACCTCACCGTCGATGGACTCGGCGACCGCCGCCAACGCCTGCTCGGCCTGGGCGGCCGTCCAGCCCAGCGCCAGCACACCCTGCCGCACCTGCTCCTGCCAGGCGCCGTTGAGGACGCCGGCCGGGCCGCCGTCGCCGATCGGCAGCGGGCCGATGCGGTCGCGCAGCTCGATCACCAGCTTCTCGGCGCCCTTCTTGCCGATGCCCGGCACCCGGGTCAGGGTGGCCAGGTCACCGCCGACGATGGCCCGGCGCACCGCGTCCGGCTGGTGCACCGCGAGAATCGCCTGGGCCAGCCGCGGACCGACCCCGCTGGCCGTCTGCAGCAGCTCGAACAGGTGCTTCTCGTCGTGGTCGGCGAAGCCGTACAGGGTCAGCGAGTCTTCCCGCACGACCATGCTGGTGGCCAGCCGGGCCTCGGCGCCGGTGCGCAGTCCGGCCAGCGTGGCCGGCGCGCACTGCACCTGCAGGCCGATGCCGCCGACCTCGATCACGGCGCTGTCGGAGGCGATGGCGGCGACCACGCCGCGCACGCTGGCGATCATCTGCGGGCTCCTCCCCGGCTGTCGCGTGCCGAGGGCACGGCAGTCTTTCGTGCCGCGGCGGCCTTGCGCGCCGCGGCCGCGGCGGCCGCCTGGATGCGGGCGCGGGTGCCCCCGCGCCAGATGTGGCAGATGGCGAGTGCCAGCGCGTCGGCCGCGTCGGCCGGACGGGGCGGCTCGTCGAGCTGGAGCAGCCGGGTGACCATGCTGGTCACCTGGGCCTTGCCGGCCGTGCCGGAGCCGGTGACGGCGGCCTTGACCTCGCTCGGGGTGTAGGTCTGCACGGGCAGCCCGACCCGCGCGCCGGCCAGGATGGCGACGCCGCTGGCCTGCGCGGTGCCCATCACCGTACGCACGTTGTGCTGGGAAAACACCCGCTCGACGGCCACGCTCTCGGGCTTGTGCTCGGCGACCAGCTCACCCAGCGAACGGTCGAGGTGGAGCAGCCGCAGGGCGATGTCGTCGTCGGGCTCGGTGTAGACCACGTAGTAGCCGATGAGCTTGCACGGGCGGCCGGGAACACCCTCGACGACCCCGACACCGCACCGGGTGAGCCCGGGGTCGATGCCGAGCACGCGCACCGCGGACCTCCCCTGCTTCACGTACGTGTGTTCGACACCCTAATACGACCCGGTCTTGCGCCCCGCACCGACACGCCTCGACGATGGGTCCGGGAGGTAGCGATGTACCTCATTGCTCCGATGGACGAGGAACCGCCACCGGCGTACATCAGCTTCGTGACCACCCACCTGGGCGAGCTGCGCAGCGAGACCGACCGCCTGGTCGGCGGGGACGCCGAGGGTGGCCACCTCTACATGGACGCGCTCGCCGACGTGGCCGGCCACTGGCGCCGCCTGTGCTGGATGAGCCGCCTGCGCCGCCGCGACGTCCCGGCGGAATACCTGCACCGCCGCCTGACGACCCGCACTCAACGCTGGCGCGACGAGCAGATCTACCAGGTCGACATACGGGTGCTGCGCCAGTCGGCGTACATGCCGGCCCGCCCGGCGGCCAGCCTGGCGTTGCGCAAGGCGGCGGTGCTGCCGGGCACGGCCCGCAGCGGCGTGGTCGCCCTGGCCGACGCCGAGATCGCCTGGGTACAGGCCTACCGCCGGCAGCAGTGGCGCAGCATCGGCCGCCTCGCCGTCGCCCTGCTGCTGGCCGTGAGTGTCCTCATCCAGTGCATGTCTTGGCTCTCGACCCCGCCCTGAGGCACATCGACAGCGGAGCCCTGAAGCACATCGACAGCGGACATTACGGAATCGCCGGCGCCCGATATCGCCCGCCGCATACCGGTGCGCCTGGCGCCATGCTCCCATTCATGCCGATGACGAGGCGCCGAAGCGCCTCGTCATCGCTGTCCTCCGTGAAGCGCCGGCCGGCGGTCACGCGTCAATGGCGGCCATGACCTCGTCGGAGACGTCGAAGTTGGCGAAGATGTTCTGGACGTCGTCGCAGTCCTCGAGGGCGTCGATGAGCTTGAACACCTTGCGGGCCGCGTCCTCGTCGACCGGGACGGTCATGGTCGGCACCAGGGAGGACTCGGCCGAGTCGTACTCGATGCCGGCGTCCTGCAGGGCCGTGCGGACCGGCACCAGGTCGGTCGGCTCGCTGACCACCTCGAACGAGTCGCCCAGGTCGTTGATCTCCTCGGCGCCGGCGTCGAGGACGGCCAGCATGATGTCGTCCTCGCTCGAGTCGGCCTTGGGGACGAGCACCACGCCCTTGCGGTTGAACAGGTAGGACACGCTGCCGGCGTCGGCGAACGTGCCGCCGTTGCGGGTCAGAGCGGTGCGCACCTCGGTCGCCGCGCGGTTGCGGTTGTCGGTCAGGCACTCGATCAGCAGCGCCACGCCGTTCGGGCCGTAGCCCTCGTACATGATCGTCTGCCAGTCGGCGCCGCCGGCCTCGAGGCCGGAGCCGCGCTTG
>DASWRZ010000298.1:0-22687 GCA_036402935.1 Actinoplanes sp. | reverse complement strand
ACGGTGAGTGTCGGCATGCTCGATCGGGACGTAAAGCCATTAGAGCATTGCCCCGGAACCGAGTCCCTGGAATGCGGAAAAAGCCCTAATTGCGACAGTGATCGTTATCCTGCCGCCCATTCGCCGCTACCGGGCGTGAGTAACCATCTGCCACCCGATTAGGGTCTCAACCATGGACTCCATCGACCTCCGGCTGATCGATCTGCTACGGGAGAACGCCCGCTCCTCGTACGCCGAACTCGCCCGCCAGGTCGGGCTCTCCGCCCCCGCCGTGCACGAGCGGGTGGGCAAGCTCGAAGCGGCCGGCACCATCCGCGGGTACCGGGCCGAGGTCGACCACGAGGCGCTCGGGCTCGGGGTCACCGCGCTCATCGGCATCATCGAGGACTCCGGTGCCGACACCGACGACGTGCTCGCCGCCCTGCGGGCCATGCCCGAGGTCGAGAGCTGCTACTTCATGGCCGGCGTGGAGTCGTACGAGCTGATCGTGCGGGTCGGCACGATCGCCGAGCTCGAGCAGCTCATCGTGCGGATCAACCGGACGCCCGGGGTGGCCTCGACCCGCACCGCGATCGCGCTGAGCACCAAATGGGAGAACCGGCCCCAGCCCGGCCTCGGCTGACCGGCTCACCGCACAAGTTTCGCCAGCCCCGGATAGTCGGCGACGAAACCGTCGTCGTCGATCGTGAGGTCGGCGCTGAACGTCTCGCTCGCGTAGCGGACCCGGCCGTCGCCCAGGGCGGTGTAGATCTGATCGGCCTGGATCACCTCGAGGCTGGGCAGCAGGACCCAGGCCACGCTCAGGCGGTGCGCCACACCGACCTCGGCCTTCGACAGGTCGAGCCGGCGGATCGGCAAGGTGTTGGTCAGCGGGGAGCCGCTCAGATCGACGTCGAAGGCTCCGTAGAGCAGATCTGGATCCTCCATGCCGGGTAAGCCCGCACGGGCGTGTCCGGCCGCTGTGAGGGCCGCGTCGAGGTTGCCCTGCTCGGTCGCGGTCACCCGCCATCGGCCGGCGGCCAGCTCCAGGCGGACACTGCGCGCCCAACCCGCCCCCTCGGCCGCCACCTCGAGCCGGGTCGTGGCCCAGGTCGGATCGGTCTGCAGCTCGTATCGGCAGGTGTAGGCGATCGGATCGATGGCCAGCTGATGGCCGCGGGCATAGAGGCCGTGGCGGGCGTCCACCAGGGCGTGCTCAGTGCCGGTGGTGTCCTTGCGCTGCCAGAACAGCGATGCGGGCAGAGTCGACATGACTCAGCTCTACCGGGCTCGGCGGCCGTTGTCACCCCGTACAGCCGAAAGCCCGGCCCCGAGAGGGCCGGGCTTTCGACGGTCAGACGATCAGTACGTACGTGCCGGCCGGGCGCCGAAGCGACCCGACGGGCCGTCACGGCGGTCGTTGCGCTGGCCGTCACGGCGGAAACCACCGGTACGGTCGGTGTTGCGGCCACCACGGTCGCTGAAGTTGCGCTCGCCGCGAGCCCGGTCGGCGTAACCGGCCTTGTCGGCCGGCGGGCGATCGGCGGAGTAACTGGCCTTGTCGCCGGAGGGCGCCGGGCGGTCACCGAACGAACGCTGCGGGCGGTCGTCGTAGGTGCGCCGCGGACGGTCGCCGTAGGTCGGCCGGTCACCGCGCGGACGGTCGCCGTACGACCGCTGCGGGCGGTCGCCGAAGCGGCCCCGCGGACGGTCGCCACGCTCGCGACGCGGCTCCGGCTCCTCGACCACCGGGACACCCGACGGCTCACGAGCGCCGGTGACCTCGGACAGCGTGGCGTCCCCGAGGCGTACGCGAACCTCGGCCGGATCGACGCCCGCCTTGCCCATCATCGCCTGTGTGCTGCGCCGCTGCTTGGGCAGCACCAGCGTGACCACCGCGCCGGACTCACCGGCCCGGGCCGTGCGGCCCGCGCGGTGCAGGTAGTCCTTCGGGTCCTTCGGCGGGTCGACGTGCACGACCAGCGAGATGCCGTCGACGTGGATGCCGCGGGCGGCGACGTCGGTGGCGACCAGCACGGGCGTGCGGCCCTCCTTGAAATCGGCCAGCGTGCGGGTGCGGACCCGCTGCGTCTTGCCGCCGTGCAGGGCACCCGCCTTCACACCGACCGCGCGCAGCTGCTCGACCAGCCGGTCGACGCCCATCTGGGTGCGGGCGAAGACGATGGTCTTGCCCTCCCGGTTGGCGATCGCGGCGGTGATCGGGAACTTGTCGTGCGGCGGGATCAGCAACAGGTGGTGATCCATCGTGGACACGCTCGCCTCGGCCGGCGCGGTCGAGTGCGTGACCGGGTCGTGCATGAACCGCTTGACCAGGGTGTCGACGTCACCGTCGAGAGTGGCCGAGAAGAGCAGGCGCTGCGCGTGCTCCGGCGTCTTCGCCAGCAGGTCGGTGACCTCGGGCAGGAAGCCCATGTCGGCCATCTGGTCGGCCTCGTCGAGCACGGTGACCTCGACCTCGTCGAGGCTGCAGGCGCCGCGCTCGATCAGGTCGCCGAGACGGCCCGGAGTGGCCACGATCACCTCGACGCCGCGCCGGAGCGCGTCCATCTGGCGGTCGTAGGGAACCCCGCCGACGGCGGTCTTGAGGAAGACGCCGACCGCGCGGCCGAGCGGAATGAGCGCGTCGTTGACCTGCATGGCCAGCTCGCGGGTCGGCACCAGGATGAGGGCCTTCGGGTGGTGCGGGCGGGCCCGGCCGCTGGCGGCGATGCGGGTCAGCAGAGGCAGGCCGAAGGCCAGCGTCTTGCCGGAACCGGTCTGGCCGCGGCCGAGAACGTCACGGCCGGCCAGCGCGTCGGGCACGGTCGCGGACTGGATCTCGAACGGCGTGATGATGCCTTCGCGGTTGAGCACGCGTACCAGCTCGGTGGGAACGCCCAGGTCAGCGAAGGTCGTCACCGGCGCGGCGTCCTTCTCGGCGTCCTTCACCAGGGTCTCGGTGGGGGTCGTCTCGGTGGGGATCGTCTCGCCGGTGGTCGTCTCGGCGGTTTCGTCGCTGGTGCCAGGGGTTTCCTGGACAGCACCGACGATTGCCTCCTCAGTGCCGACAGTTGCCTCGTCAGTACCGACAGTTGCTTTATCAGTTCCGGGCGCTGCTTTGTCAGTTCCGGGGGTTTCGAAGACGGACGGGAACGTGCTGGGATCAGCGAAAGTGGTCAAGAGAACCTCTCTACGGGGGCGCATGCTCGCGAATGGCCCGCCGCAGCTCGTCGAGAACCGGCCGCTGAAATGCCCGCAAGAACGCCCGTGGCGCACCGCTGGGGGCGCGCCGCGTCAGTAACTGTCATAAGTGTACGGGTCAACGCCGAAAGCACCGACCGCATTCCACGTGCGTAGTGGGCAGGCTCACCCCACCCCGCGGCACCCGGCAAGTGTAGGGCGGCCGGGCCGTACCGCAAAGTCGCCTATTTGAACACGCCCTTGACCATGTTGGTGAATGCGTCGCCGGCAGTGAACAAGAACACCAGACTCACCGTCACCAGCAGACCCAGCACGACCAGCATCGCAACGGCCACCTTGACGTTGCTGCGGCGCCGGTCGGTGGCCTCGTCGTGCCAGCCTTGGGCCAGGATGTGGCCGGTCAGCGAGCCCGAGTTCTCCACCGGATTGGTGGACACCGGCATGGTGGAGTCGATCGAGCCGTAGTTGTAGACCGGCATGGTCGTGTCGGCCGGCGGGAAGCCCATCGGCACCGGCATGGTGGCGTCGGGCGACGGATATCCGTCACTGCCGAGCCCGGGAGCGTCGCCCCGCTGCTGCGGAACGGAGGAACCGTGCGTGTCGGCCGGCGCCGTGCGCTGGGCGCCCGGCGAGGAAAAACCACCGAACGGCTCGCGGGTCGCGGCCGCGCCGCCGACCCCGTACGGGTTCCCAGCGCTGTCGCGGTAGGGGTGCGGCGCGTCCTCGGGGGAGCCGGCGTGCGAGCCGCGGCCGTAGGGCTGGGCTGCGAACGGCTGGGTAGCAGGAGCCTGCGAGCCGGCGTTGAACGGCTGGGTCGCCGATGCCTGCGAGCTGGACTGAGTGGCGGATGCCGGCGAGCTAGAGCTGAACGGCTGGGTGGCGGGAGCCTGTGAGCCGGCGTTGAACGGCTGGGTGGCGGGAGCCTGCGAGCCGGCGTTGAACGGCTGGGTGGCCGATGCCGGGGAGCCCGAGCTGAACGGCTGGGTCGCCGGCGCCGGGGCACCGGCGGCGAAGGGCTGGGTGGCCGACGGGTTGTCGGCGGACGGCGGGTTGGCGCCGAACGGGTGGCCGGCCGACGACTTCGCGGTCGACGGCGGCACCGTGTAGGACGGCAGGCCGGACGACATCATCGGCGGCGGGAAGACCGGCTGGGGGCCGGGCACCGGGCCCGGGCCGGGCGGAGGCGCCGGGATCGGGCTCGGGCCGGGGCCCGGAGGCACCGGGGCGGGTGACGGGCCCGGGGGTACGGGCGAGGGGCCCGGGCCAGGCGGGATCGGGTTGGGTCCGGGACCCGGGGGCACCGGGCTGGGACCGGGGCCCGGCGGAACTGGGCTTGGGCCTGGAACGGGGGGCTGCCCCGGCTGCGGCACTGGGGGCCGGCCCGGCTGTGGAGTCGGGAACGGGCCCGGCTGCGGTGCGGGGAAGGGGCCCGGCGGCTCGGGGGCCGGGAACGGGTTGGGTGGCTGGACCGGCTCGGGGCCGCCGGGCTCTGGGCGGCTCGGATCGGGCCGCTCGGGCTCCGGACGGCTGGGGTCCGGACGGCTGGGGTCCGGGCGGCCGGGGTCCGGGCGGCCGGGGTCGGGACGGCCGGGGTCCGGGCGGTGCGGCGGGACCGGCATCGGCGGGGTCGGGCGGGCCGGTTCGGGCTCGGTGGGCTCGGGCTTGCCCGGTTCCGGCTCGGCTGGGCTGGGGTCACCCGGCTTGGGCTCGCCCGGGCGCGGGTCGGCTGGCCTTGGATCGGCTGGTCTTGGGTCGCCTGGTCTTGGGTCGCTCGGCCGGGGGTTGCCTGGGCGGGGGTCGCTGGGCCGTGGGCCGCTCGGCCGGGGGTTGCCTGGGCGCGGGTCGCTCGGCCTCGGATCGGAGGGCCTGGGATCTGCCGGCCTGGGGTCGGCGGGCTCCGGGTCGGTCGCGGTCGAGCGCTTGTTGGGGTCGTCGCCGGAGGCGCTCAGGTTGTCGCTCGCGGCGCGCGCCGGGGTGGGTGCGAACGGGTCGAACTTGCCGCTGCCTGTTTGGGGCGCGTTGGAGCCCTCGTCGGAGGTACCCGGTGAACTCGGGCCGAAGGGGTTGAAGCCCTTGTCGCCGGTCTTGGGCTTGAACGCGTCGAAACCGTCGTCGGTCTTGGGCGAACCCGGCTTGAACGCGTCGAAACCTTCGTCCGAGCGGTCGGTCTTCGGCGAGTTGGGTCCAAAGGCGTTGAAGCCGGCATCGGAAGTCTTCGGCGTGCTTGAACCGAAGGCGCTGAAACCGGCGTCGGCCCGGTCGGTGGACGACCTGGGGGTCATTTCGGATTTTTCGGCTTGGGCGGGTTCGTCCGAGGGCCGAACCCGGGCCGAACCGCTCACCTTCGCCGAGCCGCTGGCCGTCGAGGTGCCGGCCGCCGAGCCGCCGGTAGCCGAGCCGCCGGTAGCCGAGCCGCTGGTAGTTGAGCGGCTGGTAGCCGAGTCGTTGGTAGGCGAGCCGTTGGGTGTTGAGCCGCTAGCTGTTGAGCCGCTAGCTGTTGAGCCGCTGGGCGCCGAGCCGCTGGCTGCTGAGGTCCTGGATGCCGGGTTGCCGGCTGGCGGACTGCCGGTGCCGAAGGAGCCCGGAACGCTGGCGCGGGCCGCGCTCGCACTGGGAACCGCCGAGATCGGCCGGGAGGAGCCGTCGATGCGTTCCGGCACCAGGCCGGAACCGCCCGGGCTCGCCGGCCGCGCCGACCCGCTCACCCGTCCGGACGAACCGGTGGAGGACGCCGATGTCGAACCGCTGGTGGCGCCGCCAGGCGGCACGGAAACGGACGCCGAGGCACTGGGGGAACCGGCCGGTCGCACGCGGGCGGACCCGCTCACTGAGCCGGGAACAACGGGCTTGACCGACGCGGAACCGCTCACGGACGCAGAGCCGCTCGCCTGCCGGGATCCGCTGGTCGATCCGGTCCCGCTCGCCGCCCGGGAGTCGCTCGCCGCCCGGGAGTCGCTCGCTGACCGGGAGTCGCTCGCTGATCGGGAGTCGCTCGTCGACCCTGAGCCGCTCTCTGCGGCTGAGCCGCCCACTCCGGGCACGGTGGCTCGGCCGCTCACTCCGCTGGTCGGCGCATTGCTGGGCTTGCCCTCGTCGCCGGCGGACGAGTCGGGCGCGGCCCAGAGCGCACCCGGTGCGGGCGGCGGTGGGGGAGCGTAGCCCTCCTGGTCCGTGCTCGCGGGCGGCCGCGCAGCGCGCGGCTCGGAGCCGCTATCGCCGTCCGGTGTCGCCTGCTGCTCGTCCATGCATCCTCCAGCCGTCGCGTGCCGACGGGTTCGGACGTCGGGCGCTGCCCATAACCGTGCCATATCCGTGCGCGTCAGCGCACCCGGCATCAACCGGACCGCTCGGGCGGCTGGTGCGCGACCACCTATATGGCGATTTACTTCGTCCCGTCGGAGGAGGACGCCGAGGCCGACGCGGACTTCGAGGCCGACGCGCTCGACTTGGTCGCGCCGGAGGTCGAAGGCGAGGTGGAGTCACTACCCGATGAGGACGGGCTGGTGGAGCCGCCTCCGGTGGACGGCGGGTTGCTGGTCGTCGTCGGGTCGGGGGTCGGTGACGGGCTGGTCGTGTGGCTCGGCGAGCTCGAGGTCGAGGTCGAGGGCGAGCCCGACGGGCTGGTCGGCGGCTTTGTCGACGGGGAGTTGGACGGGCTGGCCGAGTGGCTCGGGGTGCTGCTGGTCGGCGGCTTGGTGGTCGGCTTGGTCGTCGGCTTGCTGGTGTGGGCGGGCGTGGTCTCGGTCGGCTGCGGGTCAGGGCTGCCCAGGTTGGGACCCGGTTGGCCGCCCTCGACCGAGCCGAAGACCCGGGTCGCCTGGAACAGCTCGGTCCAGCGGACCGGGACCAGGCGCACGTTGAGGCCGGTGCGCGGGGCCTCGACCATCATGCCGTCGCCCGCGTACATCGCGACGTGGTGGATGCCCGTCCAGCTGTTGGTGTAGCTGAAGAAGAGCAGGTCGCCGGGGAGCAACGAGTAGCGGTCGACGACCTTGTTGCGGGTCTGCCAATACTGATCGCGGGAGACGCGCACCAGAGGGAAGCCGACGTTGTGATAGGCCCGGTACATCAGGCCGGAGCAGTCGTACGTGCTCGGCCCCTCGGTCGACCAGACGTAGGGCTTGCCACGCTGAGACAGGGCGAACTGGAGCGCCTGGATCGCGCGCGGGTCGGCGCCGCGACCGGCCTCGGAGCCGGCGAGGAACTGCGAGCCGAGCTGGCTGTCGGCCGCCGCCTGGCTGGCCTCGGCCGCGTTGAGCAGGGGCTGGTTGGCGTTCTCGAGTTTTTGCTGGGCCGCCTGCAGCTTGTTGATCCGGGCGTCGAGCTTGGTGTATTGCGCGTCCATGTCCGAGAAGTGGGTCTCGGCCTCGGTGTGGAGGTCGAGGGCGATCTGGGCCGCGATCTGGGCCTGCTCGAGTTGGCTGTAGGCGGCCTCGGTCGACGTCTTCTGCCCCCGCTGCAGGTGGGCGAGGTCGTCGAGGCCGAGCAGGCCGGTGTCGAGAGCACCCGGCGGCATCGCAGCGGCCTCGAGCACGTCCTGCGTGGCGGCGTCGCTGTAGGCCGACTGTGCGTTGCGCAGGTCGTTTTCGGCCTGGGTGGCCTGGTCCTGAGCCGAGGTCAGCTGCGTCTTGGCGCCGTCGCGGGTCTGGCCGAGCTCGATCAGCTGGTCGCCGAGGGTCGCGATCTGATCGCGGCCCTTCTGGATCTTTTGCAGGATCGGGTTGGTCGAGCCGGAGAGTGCCGGAGTGGTGATCGGCGTGGTCGTGGTGACCGACGACTGACCGGGCAGCACCAGCGCGCCGGCCGGGATCGGCCGGGAGCCGGCGTCGGGCACCGAGCCGGGGACGCCGGGCTGACCGGCGGCCGGATCGGCCAGCGCGGGCAGCGGGTTGAACAGGGCGGCAACGGCAGCCGCGGCCGCCGCGGAGTACGCCGCGGGACGCCACCAGGCGTGCCCCGAGCGTGTCCGACGGTGTGCGTGCTGTGAAGTCGCCATTAGCTCCCCGTCCGGGGTAGGTGTGAGCCCGCCCCTACGTGTCCCCCTACAGACTTACCCCAAGCCCGACATCGCTGTCGATTGATCCAAGGTGAAAGAAGGCTGGGAATCGAGGGAACAGCCGGGTGAAACATCTCGCCTCGGGCGCCGGTCTCCGAGGAAGTGTCAGGGGCGGGCCGTACCCTCGACGGCGAGCATCGGGGAAGGGGTTCGTCGTATGGATGCCGGTTTGAAGCGTGAGCTCGAGGCCAAGGTCTATGCCGGTGAGCGGCTGACTCGCGAGGACGGTGTCGCTCTCTACGAGAGCGACGATCTGGCTTGGCTCGGGCGCCTCGCCCACCACAAGCGTACGGAGATGAACGGCGACCGGGTGATGTTCAACGTCAACCGGCACCTGAACTTGACGAATGTTTGCTCGGCGAGCTGCGCTTACTGCTCGTTCCAGCGCAAACCGGGCGAGAAAGACGCGTACACGATGCGCGTCGACGAGGCCGTGAGCAAGGCCAAGGAGATGGAGGGCGAGCAGCTCACCGAGTTGCACATCGTCAACGGCCTGCACCCGAGCCTCCCCTGGCGCTATTACCCCAAGGTCCTGCGCGAGCTGAAGGCCGCGCTGCCCGGCGTCAGCCTCAAGTGCTTCACCGCGACCGAGGTCCAGTGGTTCGAGAAGATCAGCGGGCTGCCGGCCGGCGAGATCCTCGACGAGCTCATGGACGCCGGACTGGAGTCGCTGACCGGCGGCGGCGCCGAGATCTTCGACTGGGAGGTCCGGCAGCACATCGTCGACCACAACTGCCATTGGGAGGACTGGTCGCGCATCCACCGGCTGGCCCACGAAAAGGGCATGAAGACGCCGGCGACGATGCTCTACGGCCACATCGAGGAGCCCCGGCACCGGGTCGACCACGTCATGCGCCTTCGCGAACTGCAGGACGAGACGGGCGGTTTCCAAGCCTTCATCCCGCTGCGCTACCAGCACGACTTCCACGACTCGGCCGACGGCAAGATTCGCAACCGGCTGCAGGAGCGCACCACGATGGCCGCGCCGGCCGAGTCGTTGAAGACGTTCGCCGTGTCGCGACTGATGTTCGACAACGTGCCGCACGTGAAGTGCTTCTGGGTCATGCACGGTCTGTCGGTCGCCCAGTTGTCGCTCAACTTCGGCGCCGACGACCTCGACGGCTCGGTCGTCGAGTACAAGATCACCCACGACGCCGATGCGTACGGCACGCCCGGCACGATGCACCGCGACGATCTGCTCAACCTGATCTGGGACGCGGGCTTCCGCCCGGTCGAACGCAACACCAGGTACGACGTCGTCCGCGAGTACGACGCGGCACCGAGTTTCGCCGACCGCCGCAGCGAGCCTCAGCAGGTCTGGGCGTGAACCAGAGGGGCGAAAGGGACGGCGTACCCTCGACGTGCCATGACCGACGCTAAGAGTGAGCGGCGTCCGCGCCGCGACCCGAACGGACGCTTGGCCACCTTTGGTGACCTGGTGGGCACTTGCCTGGCCGGCCTGGTGACCGGCATCGTGCTGGTGCTGATCCTCGAGTCGGTCCTGTCGGTGACCCGGGTTTCGCATTTCGGCGACACCAGCGGCTGGTTGGCGGTGATTCTGCCGGTATGGCTCTTCACCGAGGAGTTCCGGGCCGAGAAGTTCGGCGCCTACCGCGTCGTCGTCGCCGTGCTGGCGGCCGGCTTCTCCGTGGCCGCCGGGCTGAGCTTCGCCGGCCTCGCCGCGCTCGACTTTCCGCGGCTGGTCAGCGGGTTCGTCGGGGCGGCCGTCTTCGCGGTGGTCTACTGCCTGGTCTGGTTCTACGGTCTGCGGTGGCTGAGCCACCGCGCGGGCTAGAGAGAAGATAGAGATGAGTCCCGCGTTCAAATACAGCTACGGGCGGCTGGGCCTGTTCCTGCTGTGCTTCCTCCTGCTTCTGCCGACTCCGCTCAACATCCTGGTCAAGGCCATGGTCGCGCTGCTGGTCTCGGCGGTGCTCTCGTTGTTCGTGCTGCGCAGGTGGCGTGACCAGATGGGCGAGCAGCTCAGCTCGGCCGCATCCAAGCGCAGCGCGGAGAAGCAGCGGCTGCGGGCCGCCCTGGCCGGCGACGAGGAGGCCGCCGCGGCCGGTGACCGGGTTGCCGCCGCGGCCGCCGTCCGACGGTCCGACGAGAACGAAGACGACGACGAGGAAGCGTCCGCCGACAGCAACGACCGGGCCAAGGGTGCCTCCAGCGCCGCGAAGGCCTCGGCCGCCTCGGCCTCGGCCGCCGTCGACGCTCTCAAGGCCGGCCCGCCGGACGACCACCGGCCCGCCGCCGCGGGGGACGAGAAGTAAGCGCGCAATAAGCGGCTTTTGCCGGAGTTTGGGCTAGCGTCTCTACCCCATGAGACGTGCTTTGCTTGCCTCGACCTTGGTCACGACCCTGCTGACCGGAGGCGGATGCGGCGAGAACGGAAGCTTTCCGGCCGCTACCGCACCCGACCTGAGCACGTTCGGTTACCCGGTCACGGTGGGCAAGCTGACTCTGGACCGGCGACCGGAACGCATCGTCTCGCTCGTGCCGTCGGCGACCGAGATGCTCTTCGCGATCGACGCCGGCCGCCAGGTCGTCGCGGTCGACGAGGACTCGAACTACCCGACCAACGCGCCGAAGACCAGCCTCTCCGGGCTGGAGCCGGACATCACGGCGATCGCCGCCATGAACCCCGACCTGGTCGTGATCTCCGATGACCTCGGGCCGGCCACCGCGCTCCTCGGCCGGCTCGGGATCCCGGTGCTGCTCACACCGCCGGCGTCGACGCTGAACGACACGTACCGGCAGATCGGCCAACTCGGCACCTTGACCGGCCACGAGCCCGAGGCGGAGGCCCTGCATCGGCAGATGGCCGGGCAGATCGCCCAGGTCGCCGAGGGCGTGCTCCCGCGGTCCCGGCCGCTCACCTATTACTACGAGTTGGACCCGACCCTCTACACGGTCACCTCGCGGACCTTCGTCGGGTCGATCTTCAAGATGCTCGGCCTGACCAGCGTCGCCGATCACGTCGGGCCACGGGGCGGCGGTTATCCTCAGCTTTCTCCGGCGGCTCTGATCAGGTCCGATCCGGACACGATCTTCCTGGCCGACAGCACCTGCTGCCGGCAGAGTGCGGGTACGGTCGCCGCCCGCCGGGGCTGGAATGCGATCTCCGCCGTCCGTACCGGGCGGATCTATCCGCTGGACGACGACATCGCCTCGACCTGGGGCCCGCGCACCGTCGACCTCGTGCGAGCCGTGGCCGCCGCGGCCCGCGGCTAGCGGGCGTTGCCGGCCAGGAGCGGGCGCCGCGGCCCGCGGCTAGCCGGCGTTGCCGGCCAGGAGCGAGAAGACCGCACCGGACGGATCGGCCACTATCGCGTACCGTCCGATCGCGATGCCGCGCGGGGCCTGGAGCACCGTGCCGCCGAGCCCGGAAACGGTGGCGGCCGCCCGATCGCAATCGTGCACCGCGAAATAAACCATCCAATGGGGCGGCAGGTCGCCCCATTGGTCGCCGACCATCGGTTGTATCCCGGCGATCGCGGTTCCGTTCAATTCGGCGACCACATAGGGGCGCCCGTCCATCGAACTTTCCCGAAATGTCCAACCGAACACCGATGCGTAGAAAATGGCGGATCCGTCGATGTCGCGGGTGTTCAGCTCATTCCATGTCAGAGCGCCCGGAACGTCGAAAACGGCGGCCCCGCCGACGGTGCCCGGTTGCCACACGCTGAACGGCGCCCCGGCCGGATCGAGAAAGGCCGCCAACCGGCCCTGCTCCAGCACGTCGAAGGGCGCTACCAGCACCCGGCCGCCCGCCTCGGTCACCCGCCGGGCCACCGCGTCGGCGTCGCCGGTCGCCAGGTAGGTGCTCCAGGCCGTCGGCTGGCTGTCACCGGCGAGAGGCCCGGCGCCGGCCACCGGAAGTCCGTTCAGCAGAAAGGTCGTATAACCGTCCGAAACATCGGTGGTCCAGCCGAACAGGCGGGTGTAGAACTGTTTTGCGCCATCCAGATCGGCCGTGGCCAGATCCACCCAGTTCGGTGCGCCGGGCGCCGGTGAGGTCATGCCCGCATCGTTACATCGGTGGCCTTAAAAGCGACTTAAGTGTCGTAGTTCTAGCTGAACCGCCGACCCTCGTCCCGTCGATAGGCCCATACCGCCAATGCGGCGAGTGTGGTTGTCCATGCGATAAGCGACACAATCGAGCCGGCGTTGAACGGGTAGTCGCCGACGGTCGCCCACATCAACCGCACCGCACCACCGGTCGGCAGGTAGGGCGCGAGATGCTCGACGAAGCCGGGTGCCTGTCCAGGCGCGGTCATCAGGCCGCCGGCGAAAGCGAGCGGGAAGAACAGCACCTGGGCGACGACGATCGCCGCCTTCTGCGGGAGCGAGTAACCGATGGCCAGTCCCATCAGGATGAACGGGATCGCCACCACCATGGTGACGCCGGCCGCGCCCACGAAGGCGAGCGGCGTGATCGTGGCCTCGGTGAACAGCGCCGCGATCACGATCACCGGGAGCAACGACAGCACCATCATCGCCAGCCCGGAGAGGATGCGCCCGGCGAACCGGGGTACGGCGCCGGCCGGCAGTGTGCGGACATAGGGATCCCAGGGCTGGGCCCGGTCGTCGGCGACACCGATGCCGTACTGGAAGAGGTTGGTGCTCATCACCGCGAAGGTGATCATCGAGGCGGTGGCGAAGGTCGCCGCGGTGGGGTCGTGGCCGGCGAACGGGACCACGAAGGCGAGCATCGACGCGGCCGGCCAGAACATGCTGCCGATCACCGCGATCGGGATGCGGATCGTCTCCAGCAGCTGGTAGCGGGTGTGGGTGAGGACCAGCGACGACATGGCAGCCTCCTCAGGCCGGAACAGGTTCGTAGGTCAGGGTCAGCAATGGCTCACGGCCGCCTCGTCAGGCCGGAATGGCTCGTGGGTCGCGGCCAGGAATGCCTCACGGCCGCCTCGTCAGGCCGGAACGGCTCGTGGGTCGCGGCCAGGAATGCCTCACGGCCGGCTCGTCAGGCCGCAACGGGCTCGTGGGTCAGCGTCAGGAAGGCCTCCTCGAGCGACGTCGGCCGTACCTCGAGGTCGGCGAACGGGACGCCGTGCGAGACCAGGTCACGGACGAGACGGTCAGCGTCCGGCGTGAGCAGGTGCAGCCGATTGCCCTGCCGCTCGACGCCGAGCAGGCCGTCGAGTCGGGGCAGTGGCGCCTGCGAGGTGAGGCTGACCCGGCGGATGGCGACGAGGCCGCGCACCGCCGCGACGGTGTCGTCGGCGATCACCCGGCCTCCCCCGATCACCACGACCCGCTGGGCCAGCGCCTCGATCTCTTCCAGGTAGTGGCTGGTCAGCACCACCGTGCCGCCGTCGGTGTGGAACGCGCGGACGCCCTCCCACAGCGACCGGCGGGCCTGCACGTCGAGCCCGGTCGTCGGCTCGTCGAGGAAGACGATCTGCGGACGGCCGACGAACGCCAGGGCGACCGCGAGCCGCCTCTTCTGCCCGCCCGAGAGGCCACCGGTCTGACGGCGTACGAGATCGGCGAGACCGAATCGGTCGAGCAACTCGCCCCGCCCGAGCGGGTGGTCGAAATGCGCGCGGACGAAGTCGACGACCTCGCCGACGCGAAGCGAGGCGGGCAGACCGGTCTCCTGTGGAGTGACGCCGAGGTGCCGTCGGCCGGCGGGGTCGCGCGGGTCGCCGCCGCACAGCTCGACCTGGCCCGAGGTGGGTCGCCGGATGCCGGTCAGCAGGTTGACCAGGGTGCTCTTGCCCGCACCGTTGGGACCGAGCAGGCCGACCAGCTCACCGGCGTGGACGTCGAGGTTGACGTGGTCGAGGGCGAGCGTGTCGCCGTAGCGGCGGGTCGCCTCGAGTGCGCGGGCCAGGATCACGACTCGTCCTTTCGGTCTTACGACGGGGGGTTGAGCAGGGCCTGTAACGCCGCCGTGTAGTCGTCGAAGGCGAGGCGGCCACGGCGGGTGAGCCTCACGAGCGTCATCGGGGTGCGGCCGTGGTGGGTCTTGGTGACCTCGACGTAGCCGGCGCCCTCGAGCTTGCGCAGGTGAACCGAGAGGTTGCCGGCGGTCATCCGCAACGTCTCCTGCAGCCGGGGAAACGCGATGCGGTCGGCCTCGCGCATCACCGAGAG
Source organism: Actinoplanes sp. (assembly GCA_036402935.1). GTDB lineage: Bacteria > Actinomycetota > Actinomycetes > Mycobacteriales > Micromonosporaceae > Actinoplanes. The sequence goes on along the minus strand of DASWRZ010000298.1, from coordinate 8,328 downwards.
CGCGGAGACCACCCGCAACCGGGCCTGCGCGTGGATGACCGGGTCGAGTTCGGGGATTTCGTCGGTGCCGGTCATGGCAGGCGCTTCCACCCGGTGTAGCCGAGCACGAGCATCCCGCCGCCGGCCAGTACGGCCACGATCAGCGGGTGCCAGCCGACGCCGAACAGGATGCCGACGATGTTGACGACGCTGGTCCAGGCACCGAGGACGAAGAGATTGCGGTCGTTCCACATCGCGCCGCCGGCCATGTGCAGCGCGCCGGTGAGGGCGACCATGCCGCCGCCCCAGAGCAGGCTCTGACGATCGTCGGGCAGAACGGCGGTGAACTGCGCGAACAAAATCGACATGCCGGTGACGGCCACGGACCAGGTCAAGCCGTACATCAGGCCCTGGCGGCTGGACGGCCCGGCGACGTGCCGGCCGGCGCGGCCGCCGGTGATGCCGGTGACGATGCCGGCGGCGAGCAGCAGGGCGATCAGGATCGTCGACGGCAACCACGCCGGCATGTCGACCAGCACCCGGCCGCCCGGCGCGAAACGCAGGAAGATCAGGCCGAAGCCGATCAGCCAGGCGATGCCCCACGGCCAATACATCAACCTCGGGTCGGGCGTCAGGGTGCGGGCGAGGTTGGCCTGCTCCTCGCGGATCAGGCGCAACGACTCGGCCGGGTCGTCCAGCGGTCGGTCGTCGTCGATCGGTGTCATGCAAAGAACTTTACCGCACAAAGTCAAAGAAGTTTGTGCCATAAAGTAGGCGCTCGGCCGGACGCCATGGTTCTCGACGACAACGAGCAGGGGCACCGCGTCTGGACCGCGGCGGGGTACGGCCGTCAGGACGAATGGTCACGGTGGGCGAAACCCCTCTAGCTCGCCGTGGCGGGGTCGGCCCGGGCGAACGTCTTGCCGGTCAGCGGGTGGACCATCCGGATCGCCGAGGCGAGCCAGACCGCCACCACGCGCGGGTGGGGCTGGACCCAGTGTTCAGGCGAGCGGACCCGGCAGCGGCTTGGCGTGCACGACCGAGAGCCGCGAGACCGCCCGGGTGAGCACGACATAGAGCCGGTTGAGGCCGCGGGCCTCGGCGGCCACGATGTCGGCCGGCTCGTGCACGATCACGTGGTCGTATTCCAGACCCTTGACCACCGTCGCCGGGACGACCATGACCCGGGCCTCCGTGTCGACGTCGTCGGGGGTCGCGTTGTCGATCCCGGCCGCATCGAGATGCCCGCGCAGCCGCCCGACCGCATCGTCGGCGGTGATCACCGCGACCGAACCCTCGTGGTCCAGCGCCCGGGTCACTTCGGCCAGCGTTTCCACGTCCACATCGGACGCGCTGCCCACCTCGATGATCGAGAGGTCGCCGTCGCTGCGCAGCGAGACCGCCTCGGGTACGTTGACACCGAGCGCCGGGAGCAGCCGGTTGGCCAGTTCGACGACCGCGGCCGGCACCCGGAAGCCGATCGTCAGCGGCACCACCGGGGCGTCGGGCTTGCCGAGGTGGCCGAGCGTGTCGCGCCAGTCGGCGGCGGCCCACGGCGCGGTGCCCTGTGCGAGGTCGCCGAGCAGGGTGATCGACCCGTGCTCGCTGCGCCGGGCGATCGCGCGAGCCTGCATCGGCGAGAGGTCCTGCGCCTCGTCGACCACCACGTGGCCGAAGCTCGTCTCGCGCTCGATCAGGCCGGCCGCCTCGTCGATCAGCACCAGATCGCCGGTGGAGAACCTGGCCGACTTCACCGACTTCGGCGGCTTGGCCCAGCGGATCGTCTCGATCTCCTCGTCGGTCAGCACACCGGCCGCCACGGACGGGTCGACGAGCAGGTCGACGACCAGGGCCTCGGGGGTGATCGCGGGCCACGAGTGCTCGAGGAACCCGGTGACCGGCGCGACCTTGGACATCCGGCGCAGCCAGCCGTCGGCCGGGGAGTTGCCGGTGCGGTATTCGGACTGGCGCTGGAGCAGACCGACCACGCGGGCCCGCACCCGGTCGCGGCCGACGGAGTAGGGCAGGCCGTCGCGGCGGGCCTCGTCGACGATGCGGCGCAGCGGTTCGGTGTCGATGCGCCAGCGGTACGAGCCGTCGGAAACCATGATCGGCTCGGCCGGCTTGCGGAGGCGGGACCACAGCGCCTTGTGGAGCACCTCGGCCAGGCGTACGTCATGTTTGAGCGACGTCGCCGCCGGCGAGTCGACCGCCCGGACCGGCACCCGGCCGATGAGGCCGTCCACCGTCGACTGCTGCACCTCGACCTCGCCGAGGGCGGGCAGCACCGCCGAGATGTAGGCCAGGAAGGCCGTGTTGGGACCGACGATCAGCACGCCCGACCGCCGGAGCCGCTCTCGATGCAGATAGAGCAGGTAGGCCGCGCGGTGCAGCCCGACCGCGGTCTTCCCGGTGCCGGGCGCGCCCTGCACGCAGATCGAATCCTCCAGGTCGGCCCGGACGAGCTCGTCCTGCTCGGGCTGGATGGTCGCGACGATGTCGCGCATCGGCCCGACGCGGGGCCGTTCGATCTCGGCGGTCAGGATGCGGCTCTTGGTGCCCAGTTCCTCGCCGCGGTCGAGGTGTTCGTCCTCGAAGCTGGTCAGCTCGCCCTTGACGAAGCCGAACCGGCGCCGGGTCGAGACGCCCTGCGGGTCGCGCACGCTGGCCCGATAGAAGGAGCGGGAGAGCGGCGCCCGCCAGTCGAGCACCATCGGCTCGCCGGCGTCGTCGGTGACGTGCCGCCGCCCGACGTGATAGGCCGCGTCGTCGATGTCGAGGCGGCCGAAGAACAGCGGCGTGGCCGGGTCGTCGGCCAGCTCGGCCACTCGGCGGGCCATGTGGCGGCCCAGTTGTTCGGCGGTGTAGGCGTCGCCGGCGACCTTGTCGCCGGTGCTGAAGAGGACCTCGGCCCGGCCCCGCATGCGCCCGAGCGCGGCTCGGGACTCGGTCAGGTGGTGTCGTTCGGCGGCTAGCTCGGTGTCCAGGTCGTTCATGGGCACGGGTCATCCTCAGGCAGGCTGGTGGTTGCAGGCTGCGCTCGCGTGTCCGGCGAAGGGGTGCGGCCGGCGCGGGGACGTCCGCTGCGGTGCATGCTCACCACGGCCGTCGAGCGGTCCTCGACGTTACGTTCTCGCGACACCCCCGGTCCACTCATTTTCCCAGCGTCGACAATGGGTGACGTGGCTGAGAGCAATGGGATGCGGATCAGTGACCCGCAGGTGATGCGAGCGCTCGCTCACCCCGCGCGGATCGAGATCGTGGAATATCTGAACTCCACCGGCGAGGTGGTGACCGCGACCGAGTGCGCGCGGATGGTCGGGCTCTCGCCCAGCGCGACCAGCTATCACCTGCGCGAGCTGGCCAAGTACGGCCTGGTCGAGCAGGCGCCGAGCCGGGGCGACGGGCGGGAGCGGGTCTGGCGCAGCACCAGCGCTCACGTGCGGATCGAGGGCGGCGACAACGAGCCGGAGACGGCCGCGGCCGAGCGGGCGCTGGTCGACCTCTATCTCGACCGGGACGCGCGCGGGTTGGAGGAGTGGCTCGATCGGCACGACGAGGAGCCCGCCGAGTGGCAGGAGGCCAGTGCGATCACGGGCAACACGCTGCTCCTGACCGCCGACGAGCTGAGGGCGCTCAACGAGAAGGTGCGTGAGCTGGTCGAGCCCTATCAGCTACGTACCCGGCGGGCCGATCCGCCGGCCGGCGCGCGCGAGGTCCGGGCCACCTACATCGCGTTCCCGGTGGCCGAGAGAACCGACAAATAACTCACGGGCTTGCATCTCCGTGATGTGAAGGAATAACTTCGAAGTATGTCCTTCACATCTTGGCGTGACGTGTACCTGGCGGCCGGGTCCCGCGGGATCTCGGCGTGCGGCGACTTTCTCGCGGCGACCTCGCTGGCCCTCGTGCTCCAACAGCGCGGGCACGCCGGGATCGCCGTCTCCGGGCTGCTCATCGCCGCCGCGCTGCCGGTCGCCGTGCTGGCTCCGCTCACCGGCCGTCTGGCCGACCGGGCCGACAGCCGTACGCTTCTCGTGCTGGCCGGTCTCCTGCAGGCCGCCGTCGCCGCGGTGCTCGCCTTCACGTCCCGGCCGGTGGCCATGATCGGCCTGGTCGCGGTGCTCGCCTGCGGCTTCGCGGTCACCCAGCCGACGCTCGCCGCCCTCACGCCGGCGATGGTGCGGCCCGAGGACCTGCCGCGGGCCAGCGGTCTCGGACAGGTCGCGACCAGCATCGGAGGGCTGGCCGGGCCGGCCCTGGCGGGCCTTCTGGTCGGGACGGCCGGGCCACGCCCGGCATTGCTGCTCGATGCGGTCAGTTATCTCGCGCTGGTCGCGGCGGGGCTTTTGATCCGTACGCGTCGCCGCGCGCAACGTTCGGCGTCCTCGCCCGTCGTGCCCTGGCGGCTGCGCGACGACCGCACCCTGACCACCCTGTTCGTGGCCCTGTTCGTGGTGATCGCCGGCGTGAGCGCGATCAACGTCTTCGAGATCTTCTTCGTCCGGGACACCCTGGGCGCCTCGGCTACGGTCTACGGCCTGGTCACCGCATCGTGGACCGTCGGCATGCTCATCGGCTCGGGACTCGTCACCCGGCTGCCGTCGCGCCGCTTCACCGGCCCGGTAGTGCTCGCCCTGATGGCCGCTTCGTGCCTTCCCGTCCTGGTCGCCGCGTCGGTCGGCAGCGCCGGCCCGCTGTTCCCGCTCTGGATCGCCGGCGGGATCGCCAACGGCGCGCTCAACGTGATGAGCGCCGTGATTCTGGCCGAGCGGGTCGTGCCGCAAGCGCGGGGTCGGGCGTACGGGCTGATGAACGCGGTCGCACAGACCGCGAACATGCTCGGCTTCGTGGCCGCCGGACCGCTCGTCGATCGTTTCGGGCCTCGTGAGCTGGTCGCCGCGTGCGCCGCGGTCGGCCTGGTCGCGGCCCTGGCCTGCCTACCGATGATCCGGTCCGCGGTGCGACTTGAACCACCCCGCGACCCCGTCCCCGGCGAGATCGGCCGACCGAGGGCTAGCGTCGAAGGATGAGCGAGAGCGTCCGTCGGCCCCGGGTCGGGCACATCCAATTCCTCAACTGCCTTCCGATCTACTGGGGCCTGATGCGCTCCGGCGCTCTTCTCGACTTCGAGCTGCAGAAGGACACCCCGGACCGGCTCAACAACGCGCTGGTCGCGGGCGACCTCGACATCGGCCCGATCTCGCTGGTCGAATACCTGCGCCACGCCGACGAGCTGCTCCTGCTGCCCGACCTCGCGGTGGGCAGCGACGGGCCGGTGCTCTCGGTCAACCTGATCTCGACCCGGCCGCTGGCCGAGCTGAACGAGCGGCCGGTGGCGCTCGGCTCGACCTCGCGTACCGGTGTGCTGCTGGCTCAGATGCTGCTGGCCGAGAAGTACGGCGCCGAGCCGCACTACTTCCGCTGCCCGCCCGAGCTGAACCAGATGTTGATGGAGGCCGACGCCGGCGTGCTGATCGGCGACCCGGCGCTGCGCGCGCTCTACGAGGCACCCAAGAGCGGCCTCGACGTGATCGACCTCGGTCAGGCCTGGCGCGAGTGGACCGGGCTGCCGATGGTGTTCGCGGTCTGGGCGGTCCGCAAGGATTTCGCGGCCGAGAATCCGGGCGCGGTCAAGGACGTGCACGAGGCGTTCCAGCGGTCGGTCGAGCTGTGCCTGGGCGAGCTCGACGAGGCGGCCGCGGCGGCCGCGCGGTGGGAGCCGTTCGACGCGGCCACGCTCGCCAACTACTTCCGGGCCCTCGACTTCTCGCTCGGCGAGCGGCAGATTGCCGGACTTCGGGAGTTTGCGCGCCATGCCGCCGCCCGTGGTGAGGTTCCGCCCCTTACGCCCGAAGGCCCGGTCTTCGCCGAAGTCTGATCTCCATTTCCGCAGGCCATACGCTCCTGCGGACCTTGCTTTGGGTGGAAATGGCAAGCGGGGGACGGCGACATCGCCGTCCCCCGCTTGTACCTAGTTGATCGTGGCCAGCCGACCCTGTATCAGCCGACCCTGTATCAGCCGACCTTGTAGCTGTACGGCAGATCGATCAGCTCGTCGCCGCCCAGCGTCACCTGGCTGACCGTGTCGACGTACAGGTGGCCCTTCACGGTCGAGCCCTTGGCGGCGCTCGGCGTAATGGTCACCGTGATCGTCGCGCTCTGACCCGGCTTGAGGATCACCGGGCCGGTCGCCGCCGTTGTCGAAGCCGCGGCCGTTGTCGAAGAGCCCGTGGCCTGGGCCACGTACCTGCCCGCCTTGGCGTTGGCCTCGATCGTGGCCAGCGCCGCCTGGTCACCGTCGCCCGATCCGACGAAGAGCTGCCAGAAGTCACCGGTCGACGAGGTCACCGCGGGGTCGAAGAGCTGCCCCTGGGCCACCGCGGCGGTCGTGACCGTGCCGGCCGGAGCCGGGCCGGCGAACGGGCCGGTCTGGCCGATGTCGGCGGCCCAGAGACCAGGCGACACCTGCGGCGCCTGGACCCGGACGAGCGCGCCGTTGCCCTGAGCCGAGGAGTAGACCTCCGGCTCGCCGGAGGAGTAGAAGAGGTCCAGGTTGACCGGCTGGGTGGCCGCGGCCTGAACCGTCAGCTGCTTGCTCTCGGTCGGCACCACCCACTGCGGGTAGACACCGGCCGGCACCGGCAACGGCGTGGTCTCGGCACCACTCAGCTCGACCAGCGGCAGGTCGCCGACGGTGTTGAGCCGGGCGTCGGCGAAGTAGGTCAGAGGGGCGGCACCGGTGTTGGTCACCTTGACCGGAACCGAGACCGCCTTGCCGGCCTTCAGCGTCGAACCGCTGGGCAGCGAGGCGCTGACCTTGACGGTGTTGAAGGTCACCTTGCCGGTGAACGGCTGGGCGACCTCGAGGCCGCTCTGCGGGTTGGTGAAGTCGACCGAGAGCAGCCAGCGGCCCGCCTGCGGGTTACGCCGGTAGATCTGCAGCGACTTGTCGTTCACGCCCTGGCCGGTGGCGTCGGCGTAGAGGTTGCTCTGGTACGAGTACACCTGGCCGTCGGGCGAAGTGAGCACCCCGAAGTACGTGACACCGGGGTCCTTCACGCTGATGCTGATGCCCAGGTCCTTCTTGCCCTTCGGCACATCCAGGTAGTACGCGTTGGTCTGCCCGTACCCGCCGTCGCCCGAGCGGCCGTTGCCGCCGTTCAGCACACCGCTGAAGCTGTTGCTGTTGCTGCTGGTCGGAATGACCGTACGAGCGGTCAGCGGCACCGAGGTGGCGAGGCCGAGCGGCGTCTTCAGCTGCACCGACGCGCTCACGTCGCCCGGGTTCTTCGGCAGCTTGGTGGTGACCTTCACGGTGCCGGTCGCACCCGGGGCCAGCGACAGCGACGACGGCGACACCGAGCCGAAGCCGGTGAAGTTCGACGTGGTCGCCTGCCACTTGATCGGGCCGTTGAAGCCCGACGACCGGGAGAGCCCGATGTACGCCGTCCACGTGCCGAACGACGGGTAGCGCACGTCGATGTCCCCGAAGTTCCCGGTGCCCTGCGGAATCGAGTACGCCTGGTAGACGCCCTGCGGGTCGATCAGGATGATGCGCACCGCGAACGGGTCGGCGGCCGCCGCGATCTTGAAGTCGAGCCGGTCGGCACCGATGCCCACCTTGAACTTCTGCGCCACGTAGCTGCGGGGGATGCCGACCTGGTCGACGAACGCCGGAGCGGTCGCCGTGTTCAGCGTGTCGGTGCCGGACTGGGTGCTGGTGACCGGCCCGAGCGTACGGGTCGACAGGCTGACCTTCTGGGTGTTGCCGCTGACGTTGGTGATCGCCAGCTTCGAGGTCGTGGTGCTGCCCGGCTGCCCGTCGGTGACCAGCTGGGTCTTGTCGACGATCAGCGAGCTGCCCTGGGCCTTCGGCGAGCCGTTGCTGTCCTTGAAGCTCAGCGCCGCCTTGACCGCGGCCAGCGTGTTGAGCTGACCGGCGCCCTGCTCGTACGCCGGGTGGCCGAGGTCGGTCGCGGTGCTGGTGAGCAGCCGCTTGACCAGCGCCGGGGCCGGACGGACACCGTGGTGGGTGCTTTCGTAGGCCTGGATGACCAGGGCCGCGGCACCGGCGGTGAACGGCGACGACTGGCTGGTGCCACCGAAGTTCTGGATCGACGACGGCGCGCCCTTGTAGTCGACGCAGTCCTCGTAGATCGCGACGTTCGGTGTGCAGAGGGCCCATCCCAGGTCACCGGGGGCGGCCAGGTCGGGCACCCGCCCGTGCTGGGTGACGCCGCCCGAGCTCAGGCCGGAGATGTTGCCGTTGGCCCAGGTCCCGTTGGAGAACGGGAAGCCCGAGGCGCCGGTCTGGGCGTACGACTGGAACGTCGTGGTCGCCGCGAC
>DASWRZ010000297.1:0-27818 GCA_036402935.1 Actinoplanes sp. | reverse complement strand
CGAGCAGCTGGGCGAACTGCGCCATCCGTTGCTCGGTGTCGGCCGGCGGCGACAGTTCCGCGTTCCAGCCCGCCGAGATCACGCCCCAGAGCCGCCCGTCCACAACGATCGGCGTTCCGACGGCCACTCGCACGCCGGCGGCGCGGGCCTGTTCAGCGATGACGCCGCGCGCTCCCTCGTAGCTCTCCATCCGAACCGACCGCTCGGCGTGCCGCACCGCTGCCTCCACACTGTCGCCCTGATGACTCATCCGCGAACCGGGCGGGACCCTCTGCGCGCTCGAGCCGCGATGCGCGAGCACCGTGAGCTCGGCGCCGGGCTCGTAGCGGCACACGACGACGTGATCGGCTCCCAACAGCCCTTTCATCTCGCCCGCCACGGCGTCGAAGACCGCCGCCGGCGATGCCCCTTCGGCGACCAGCGTCGCCACCCGGCGCAGCGCGGTCTGCTCCGCGGCCAGCCGCTCCACCTCCGAGCGCGCCTCGGTGTTCGCGATCGCCGTGGCGACGAGGTCTCCGTACTGCGCAATCCGTGTCTCTGTCTCGGGCGGGAATCGCTCGTCGTCGTAGGTCATGACGACCATCGCGCCCCACGCGCGTCCACCTACGACGATCGGACAGGCGACCGCCGAGCGGATCCCGAGCGCGCGGGCGCTCGTGGCAGCGCTGCCGGTGGCGGCGGAGTAGTCCGCCATCCGGCTCGACCGGCCTTCGCGCAAGGCGCGCGCGACGACGGAATCACCGTCGAGCGTGTATCGCGCGCCGACCCCGATGCCCGCGCCGGCATGCGTGCCCGAGACGGCGACCGCGGTGATCGTTCCGTCGCCGTCCTCCCGCCACAGCCCGCAGTCGACGTCGCCGACGACGTCCGCCACCTCTTCGGCGACCTTCGTGAAGACCTCGGCCAGCGACGTCTCCTTCGCGACGAGTGTCGCCACCCGGCGCAGAGCCGCCTGCTCGCCGGCGAGCCGTGCCAGCTCCGCCTTCGCCTGGTGACGGTCCGTCACGTCACGCGCCATCGCGTAAATGGCACTCTCCTCGGCGGCCGGTGTCGACGTCCACTCGAGCACCCGGTAGGAGCCGTCCTTGCGGACATAACGGTTCTCGTACGGCGGCGTCGTCTTGCCCTGCCCGACCGCAGCCGCCTCCGCCGCTGTCCTGTTCTGATCGCCCGGATGAACGAAGTCAAGGTATGGCCGGCCCAGGAACTCTTCCTCGGTATATCCCAGAATCCGCATGACCGCGGGATTGACGCGAGTGAAGTACCCGTCGAGGTTGGCGACGGCGATCAGGTCGGAGGAAAGGAGGAAGATGCGATCGAGTTCCTCCTGCGCCCGCGCCCGCCGTGCCCCACTGACGCCGAGCGCCGCCGCGAGGGCGGCGAGCACAAGCCCGGCGACGAGGACGATCCACGGCAACACCGCCGCGGCCCCGGGGACCCCGTCCAGCGGCACGACGACGTCGAATCGCTGTCCCGCCTCGGTGAACGTCTTGCGGACAGTCGCAGCGCCCTCCGCACTTCCCGGCGGAGTGCCGCCGGCGAAAAGCCGCACCGTGGGCGTGTCCGTGGCCGCGGCACGCAGCGACTCACCCGATACGAACACGACCACGAACCCCGGTGCGATCATTCCCCCGCGCTGCGCCAAGCTGACGAGAAAGAGCCCTTTCGTTCCGTCTCGTAGGGTCGTCAGCGGAGTGGCTCTCGGCTGATGAAGCGCTTGCGCACGAAGGAGCGCCCCGGCCATCCCCGACTCACCGCCGAGATCCAGTCCGGGCACGGTGATCGGAGGGATCCCGGAGACCAGCGTCGCGGGCAGGTAGGAGGAGCGCGATTCGGCCGGGACGATCCTGCGCCGCTGGTCACGCATCACGATGGGATTGCCGGTCCGTCGCTCGTACGCCGCGCGGTCCGCCGCCGCGACCTCCTCGACCCACCCGGCGGCGGGAAAACCCTCCGGGCTGAGCCACTTCGATGCGTTGCTCGCGAACTCCTCGTTCGTGACGCCGGTCCCTTCGACGCTCGCCATGTACCGGCCGAGACTCGCGGCCAGGGTCGCCGCGTCCGCGATACGTGCTTGGATCTGCGCGGCCGCGACCTCGGCCCGGTGCTCGGACTCGCGTCGCGCGTCCCGCTGGCCGAGCAGACCGGCCCCCAGGAAACCGGCCAGGGCCAACGCGAGGACCAACGCCACCGGGGCGGCGCGCCGCAGCGGGATGCGCCAACGCCTCGGAGCCACCGGCCCAGTCTCCTCCGTCGTGATCGCCGAGGAAAGAGCAGCTTGGAACGCCGGACGCGGTGGGCTAGCGTCGCACCATGACGATCCGGTTGACCCGTCGATCGTTCCTCAAGCCCGCGGCGGCGATGACCCTGGCGGCGCCGTTCGCGGGATCGCTGATCGCGGGCTGCGGCCGGACCGCCCCGCGCACTGATCAGCTGGTTGTCGCGGCGGCGACGACCCCGCCGAGCCTCGATTGGGAGCTCGTGTTCGGCAAGGAGGTCTACGACCACGTCTTCAACCTGAACGATCGGCTCACCCGCTGGAAGCAGGTCCCGGCCCCCGACGAGCCGGGCGGCTTCGACCTCGCGTGGCAGGCCGAGAACTTCGAGGATCTCACCGAGCCCCGCATGGCCGAGAGCTGGGAGATCACCAACGGCGGGCGGACCTACACGTTTTCCCTGCGCAGGGGGTGGCCGAGCCACGCGGGAAACGAGTTCACCGCCGCCGACGTGAAGTGGACATTCGACCGGAGCTTCGCGCTGCACGGCATCTCGAGCTTCTACAACCAGCTGGCCAAGATCGAACGACCCGAGGACGTACGGGTGCTCGACCGGTACACGGTCCGCATCGAACTGGGCGAGCCCGGACCCGACCTGCTGCTCACGATGAGCGAATTCTGGCGCGCCATCGTCGACTCCAAGCTGGCCCGGAGCCACGCCACCGCGGCCGATCCGTGGGCGAAGGGCTGGATGAAGAGCCACGACGTCGGCTTCGGACCGTACAAGCTCGCCGATCTCACGCCGGGCCGCCAAGTCGTGTGGAAGGCCCACAAGGAGCATCCCTTCCCGCCCCTGCTCGACCAGATCACTTTCCGGCAGGCGCCGGAGTCGGCAACCAGGTTCGCGATGCTGCTGAGCGGAGACGCGCAGGTCGCGCAGTATTTGCTGCCCGCCGACATGCAACGTGTGCAGAAGCACGATGAGCTGCGCCTGTGGAACTTCCAGGGCTACGTGATCCACTCGTGCCCGATGAACACGAGGTTCCCCCCGCTCGACGACGTCCGTGTTCGGCGCGCGCTGTCCTATGCGACGCCGTACCAGCGGATCATCGAGGAGGTGTACCGAGGCTTCGCCGGGCCGGCGTATGGCCCGCTCTCGGACCACGCGGCCGGGTTCGACCCGGACCAGAGCCCGTTCACCTACGACCCGCAACGGGCGCGCCAGTTGCTACGCGAGGCGGGCCACCCGAACGGGTTCAGGACGACGTTGGCCTACAGCGCCGCGGAGCCGCTCGGAGAGCCTGTGGGCGCGCAGCTGCGGAACGCCTTCATGGACGTCGGCGTGACGCTCGACCTCGAGGCGCTCCCCGCCTCGACGTACACCGAAGCGCTCTTCCACGGCCAACGGCCGATGTTCTTCCAGAGCTTCGGGGCTGATTCGCCGGACCCGGCCTACGCCTTGGGCGTCTTCTACCAGTCCGACAGCTCCAACAACTGGAGCGGGTACAAGAGCACCGAGGCCGACGCCTGCCTGGCCGGTGCGGGGCGGCCCCAGCTGAGCTGGGGCCGGCGGATCGAGGAGTACAAGCGCTGCGTCAAGATCGTCGCGAACGACGCCCCGTGGCTCTGGATCGCCCAGCCGGGCTTCCAGGTGAACACGCACCGCAACGTGACCGGGATCAACTGGTACGCCGGCGAGGCCGTCGACTGGTCCGAGGTCGGCTACACGAGCTGATCACCAGTACCCCCTCCGCGCGATCAAGGCCATTCCTCCGCCATCAAGATCTAATGGTCGTCGGGCAGCGTCTCCGGCAGGCCGAAGTGGGGCATCGCGCTGTTGTCGAATCGGGTGATGGCGCTGATGCGATCGCCCTCCAGGGTGAGCACCAGCACGCCGTGGGGGTAGCCGACCGGCTCGCCGTGGTCGTACCCGTAGGCGCCGAAGGCCGGCTGGCCGTTCGCGGAGGTCGGGATGAGCCGGTAGCGGCGGATGCCGCCGCGGAACGCCACGATCCGCATGAATTCCCCGATGAGCCGGCTGCCCTGGTACTGCTGCGGCGCCGGCGGCATGGTGAGCCAGGCGTCGTCGGTGAGCAGGGCGACCATCGCCGGTACGTCGCCGCGCTCCATGGCGTCGGCGAAGGCCGCGACCAGCATCCGGTCCTCGGCGTCGCGCGTCCGTGCCGGCCGTTCGTGCGGCATCGCCGCTCGGGCGCGCTTGAGCGCGCTGGTCACCGACTCTTCGGTGGTGTCCAGCATCTCCGCGACCTCGGCCGCCCGGAAGCCCAGCACGTCCCGTAGCAGCAGCACCGCGCACTGCCGCGGCGGCAGCGACTGCATCGCAGTGACGAACGCCAGTGAGATCGCCTCGCGGCGCTCCACCCGTGCCTCCGGCCCGGGGGCCGTGTCCGGCACGCCGTCGAGCAGCGAGTCGGGGTACGGCTGCAGCCGGCTCGGCTCCACCATGCGGGTCGGTGGCGGCGGCGCGATTCCGAACCTGTCACCTGCGCGAGGTCGTCTGGTGTCGGCCCGCAGCGCGTTCAGACATCGGTTGGTGGCGATCCGGTAGAGCCAGGACCGGATCGAGGCGCGGCCCTCGTACCCGTCAAACCCGCGCCAGGCGGCCATCAGGGTCTCCTGCACCATGTCCTCGGCGTCCTGCACCGACCCGAGCATCCGGTAGCAGTGCACGTGCAGCTCTCGCCGGTGCGGCTCGACGAGCGCCCAGAACGACTCCCCGTCGCCGGCCCGCGCCGCCGTGAGCAGATCCCCGGTCACCATTGCATCCTCGCATCGCCTCCTCCTCACACCGGTTAGACACCGCACCGCCCAGATTCTGGGCGGTGCGGTGTCTAACCGGGCATGACCAAGACAACGATCACGACGACGCAGCGGTGGGTGCTGGGGCTCAGCGCCCTCGCCTCTTTCATGGTGGTGTTGGACCTGCTGGTGGTGGCCACCGCCCTGCCGTCGATCCACCGCGACCTCGGGGCATCCTTCGAGGATCTGGAATGGACCGTCAACGCCTATACGCTCAGCTTTGCCGTCCTGCTGATGGCCGGCGCCGCGCTGGGTGACCGGCTGGGCCGTCGCCGGATGTTCGCTGCCGGGCTGGTCCTTTTCGCGGCCGCGTCCGCGGCCTGCGCCCTGGCCCCGTCGGTGGGCGCGTTGGTGGTGGCCCGCACGGTGCAGGGCGCCGGCGCTGCCATGATCATGCCGCTCGCGTTGGCGCTGCTGAACACCGCCTTCCCGCCCGAGCGGCGGGGCTCGGCGACCGGCGTGTACGGCAGCGTGACCGCGCTCGCGGTGGTGCTCGGTCCGGTCCTGGGCGGTGCGGTCACCCAGGGCCTGGCCTGGCGCTGGATCTTCTGGATCAACGTGCCGATCGCTCTGCTCGCGGCCCCGCTGGTGCTCTCTCGGGTACCGGAGAGCCGGGGCGCCGCCGGCCGCCTCGACTTTGCCGGTCTGTTGCTCGGCGGGCTCGCGGCCACCGGCCTGGTCTGGGCCCTGGTTCGCGAGAACCGTACGGGCTGGGGTAGCGCGGAGACGGTCGGGGTCGCCGTGCTGGGCGTCGCCGCACTGGCGGCCTTCGTCGCATGGGAGCGCCGCGCGTCCGCGCCGATGCTGCCCCTACGGCTGTTCCGGTCCCGGTCGTTCTCGGCCGGAAACGGGGCGATGTTCTTCCTGAGCGCGGCGGTGACCGGAACAGTCTTCTTCACCGCACAGTTTTTCCAGGTCGGCCAGGGACTGAGCCCGCTCGCCGCCGGCCTGCGGCTGCTGCCGTGGGGCGTACTGCCGATGGTGCTCGCGCCATCCGCCGGTGCGCTAGCCGACCGGATAGGCGCGCGGAACCTGATCGTTGTGGGCACAGTAACGTTCACGGCCGGCACGGCTGCCCTGGCACTGGCGGCCACGCCGCACACGTCCTACCTCGTCCTGGTCGGGCCGATCCTGCTCAGCGGTGCCGGCCTCGGAGTCGCCATCCCGGCGATCACCCGGTCGGCGGTCAGCCTCGTCGCACCGCCGGACCTGGCCAAGGCGTCGGGCGCCTTCAGCACCCTGCGCCAGCTGGGTGGGGCCTTCGGTGTCGCAATCGGCGGCGCCGTGTTCGCCGCGACCGGCGGGTACGGATCGACAACGCTGTACCTCGACGGATACACGCCGACGGTGTTCATCGTGGCAGTGCTGGCCCTGGGCGCGACCGCCGCCGGGCTGACGCTGCCGCGCGCAGTCAACGCCGCCACAGCCACACCGCAGGCACAGCCGATGCCGGCCGGTGGACGGGTCTGATCGAGCCACTCGCGCCGCCGAACCGCCGCATGGTCCATGGACCAGTCGATCCACCCTCCATGGACTGTCGGCGGTGCAGCAGCGGCTGCCGCGTCTTGATCGTGTCTCACCACCTGCCATGATCGCGGCGGCCCGCACCATGGCGGCCCCCACCATGTATGGCCCTCCGAAATGCCTACAGGACCGGTCACCTGGCGTCACGGTCGTTCAGGGCCGCAACGCCAGCTTGCCCACGGTGGCCCGCGCTTCCAGTTCCGCGAGGGCTTTCGGCCCCTCGGCCAGCTCATACACGGTGGGCTGACCAGGGCCGAGCACCCCGGCCGCAAGGAGCCCGAACAACTCGCCCATGACCTCGCCGAAGATCTGCGGTGCGGCCTGGATCAGGGTCCCGATGTTCAGGCCGATGACGTGGATCTGGTGCTTGTAGACCAGGTCCCAATTGGTGATTGCGGCTTCGCCGCCGGCCAAGCCGTAGACGACGACCCGGCCGGTGACCCGTTTGGTCGCGGCCAGGCTGGCGTCCAGGGTGGCGCCGCCGACCGACTCCAGCACCAGGTCGGCGCCCGCGCCGCCGGTCAGCCGCAGGACCTCGCCGGCGAGGTCGCCGGCGCGGGAGTCGATGACGTGGTCCGCGCCCAGCGCCCGGAGCAGGTCGTGCTTGCCCGCTGAGGCGGCGGCGATCACCGTTGCGCCGTAGTGTTTGGCCATCTTCACCGCGGCCTGGCCGGTCCCGCCGGCGGCGGCGTGGATGAGCACGGTCTGCCCGGCGGTGACCCCGCCCAATGGCTTGAGCGCGGCGAGGGCGGTCGGCCAGTTCACCACCAGCCCCAGGGCCTGCTCGTCGGTCCAGCCCGTCGGCACCGGCACGGCCGCGACGGCGGGCAGCACCATGTATTCGGCGAAGGCGCCGCCCGCGATGTTGACACCGATGACGTGGGCGCCGAGCTCCAGGCCGGTCACCCCCTCGCCGACGGCGGTGACTTCACCGACGCCCTCGATACCGGCCAGATACGGCGGCTGCGGGCCGCCCGCGATCGTGCCACGGGCCTGCGAGATGTCGACGAAGTTCACGCCAGCCGCAGTGACACGGACGAGAACCTCGCCGGGTCCCGGGCTGGGCACCGGCGCGTCGGTGACCGGGCGCAGGTCCTGCGGGCCGTCCAAGGACGTCTGCTGCAAGGCGCGCATGGTGGTGGGAATACTCATGACGATTGGCTTCCTTTGGTTGTCGGACGAGCAGCAAATAGGGGGCATCGCCCGCCGGCGATGCGTTCGCGGGACGCCGGTCGGCGAAGGTTCCTTACAGCGCGGCGTCCACCGCCTGTGCGAGCGGGGACAGCGCCGGCAGGAAGGCCTGGGTCATCGCCAAGGTGCCGAAGAGGTTGACGGCCAGGTGGTGTTCGATCGCCGCCGGGTCGGTCACCAGGACCGTCTTGTCGGCGATTGTCATGCGTGGTGCTCCTGACGGCGGCAGTATTATTTGTTTAGCGATCGACTGGAAAATCGTGCCACGACGCCGCTCCGCAGGTCAAGGTAAACTTGGTCGAACGACAAACAAGTACGGAGACGCATCCAGATGGCCACTCGCGGCAGGCCGCGCACGTTCGACCCGGACACCGCCCTGCGCCAAGCGCTGGACCTGTTCTGGGAACGGGGCTACGAGGGCACCTCGCTCAACGACCTCGCCCAGGCCATGGGCATCGCCTCGGCCAGCATCTACGCCTGCTTCGGCAGCAAGGAAGACCTGTTCCGCAAGGTCATGGCGCTCTACGGCACGACCTCGGGCGGGCCACCCAGGCGGGCGCTGCACGAGCAGCCCACCGCGCGCGCCGCGATTCACGCCATGCTGCGCGCCACCGCGGATGCGATCACCGCCCCGGACACGCCTCACTACTGCATGCTCATCCTGGCCGCGCCCACCGGCGCCGTGGAAAACCACGCGGTCCGGGAGTTCCTGGCCGACGGCCGCCGCGGCCAGCTCAGCGCCATCAAAGACCGGCTCGCCCGCGGCCTCACCGACGGCGACCTCACCGCACCGCCCGCCAGCCTCGACGCCATCGCCCGCTACTACGCCACCCTGGTGCAGGGCCTATCGGTACAAGCCCGCGACGGCGCTGACCGCGCCGAACTGGAAACGGTCATCACCTGCGCAATGGCCGCCTGGGACACGCTCACCTCCACGCCGTCACACGCGCTGAGCTAGGCGAGCTGGATTCCCGGCCCCGGCCGGGTTTGATGCGTGGCACCCCCGGCGGGTGGAGCCTTGCTCGACCCGCCGGGGCCATCACCCTGCTCGACGTCAAGAACGCGCTGGACGACGGCCCCCTCTTCGGCTTGCACAGCTCTGCGCCATCGGCCAACTGCCCGATCGGCTACAGCATCCGCACCGAGTTGACGGATGTCTACGCCGCCGCGGAGCGCGCCGCCGATGCCGCTCTCGCCGACGCGACCATCGCCTCCACCCTCGACGAGACTCTCGCGCTCACCGACAAGGAGCGTCCCGAACTACTGGAAAAGTTCGCGCAGACCACCCGGGCGGCCACCAACAACTGAGACTTGGGTTCCTCGACGAAGCCGGATCGACGGTCAGCAACAGCTGGACCGCCGGTCACGGCCGACGCCGAGCCGCTACCCGCGCAGCAGGTCGTGCAACGCCCGGGCCACCGCTGCCATAGCCGCCTCGGCTGCCGGCTGGACACTGGCCGGCACTCGCGACGCGGTCAGCGCGGCGACCGCGAGGCGCGCGCCGTCGTCGTGCTCGACGACACCGACCTCGTGGCGCAGGTTGAGAAGCGTGCCGGTCTTGGACGACCAGGTCGAGGCGTCCGAGCTGAAGTCGGGGGCCAGGCGGTGCCGGACCACGTTGCCGCCCATCAGCGACCGTAGCCGCGCGGCGACTGGCGCCGGGATCCGCGCCGGGCTCCACAGCGCCGCGAGGAGGTCCACGAAGGCCCGGGCCGTACCGGCGTTGGCCCGACTCACATCCAGCTGCCGTACGGCGTGTCCGCGGCCGGGTGTCCCGGAGCCGATGGCCAAGGCCTGGGCCAGGTGGACCTCGCTGGGTGCCAGCCGCTCGGCCGGGGTATCCACGAGGTCCCGCAGCAGATGCCGGACCGTGATGCCGGTGACACCCGCGTCCCGCAGGGCCCGGTTGACCTCCACCGGCGACACCAGGGCGAACAGGGCGTCGGCGGCAGTGTTGTCGCTGATCGCCACGGCAAGGTGAAGCAGGTCGTCGACTGCGATGCGGGCCGGGTGCCGGAAGCGGCTCAGCCCAGCCGGACCCGGCGAAGTGATCTGCCCCGGCATCACCTCGATCGGCGCGGCGCCGTCGATACTTCCGTCCTCCACGCTCTCCAGCACGGCCAGCGCCAGCGGGATCTTGACCAGCGAGGCGATCGGGTATTCCAGATCCGGGTCCAGGCCGATCTCCTCGCCGGTGTCCAGATCCCTGACCAGAAAGGACCCGGTCAGGCCGGCGTCGCGCAGGACGGCACGCAGCTGCCGTTCGCTCGTCATCGCGACCCGGCTCCGGCACTGGCCCAGTTGGTAGCCGTCGGCGCGGTGGAACGGTTCAACGATCGATACCAGCTGGCCGCGGGGCTGCTAGAACTGGCCACCAAAGTCGAGCCCGTGGCCGGTCTCCGCGGGACGGCCGGACGCATCATGCACGACATTCGCGAGCGGACGGAATGCCACCGTGTCGCTGGTCGTGCCCAGGACGGACAGCCGTTTCGTCGCGCTCGAGATGATCGACGGCCGGGACGACCTGCCATTCGCCGCGCAGCCGGGATTTGTCACGCCTTCGTCCCGCGGCCGTCGAGCCGGTGAAGCTGACCTTGTCGATGTCCGGGTGGGCGACGAGATGACGTCCGACGCCTCGGCCACCGCCGACGATGTTGACCACGCCCGGCGGCAATCCGGCCTCCTGCGCCGCCGGGCCGGCGCCCAACCCGCCCAGCCGCTATCCGCCCGGGACGCGGCAGCCGTCGTCGTCCGCGCCGCCACCACCGACACGCCGCGCTTTCGCTGGCAGACCTCCGAAGCCGCGGCCACGTCGGCCGGCCTTTCGCTCCACGACCTGGACGGTAGCGGCGTCGTCACGGCAATGAGCGCCCTGTTGCGGTAATCAGCGGGCCTGACAGGCCCAGCCCGGTCGATCGGGGTAGACCCGGCCGCCGCACGGCGACATGCCCGGTCGCAGCGGATTCGACGCTGGCCAGAATCAACCGGTTATCGGCTCTCACGCCACTTCTGTCGCGGGTGATGGGCGCCTAGCGTCGCCGGTGAAATTCGGATCCAGGAGTTGACCGTGTTCGTTGTTCAGTTCGTGCTGGCGCCGGTCGGCATCGGTGTGGCCATTGTCGTCTGCCTGTCGCTCATCCCGTCGCGGCATCGGCGGTCTTTCGGGGCTGTTTTCCTGGCCGGTGCCGGCGCGGCTTATCTCAGCTCCGGCGGTCTGGGATTTTGGGACGTGCTGTTCACCGCGGTGATGACGGGTGTCGCCTTCCTCGGTCTACGATCGGACCGGTGGCTGGGCGTGGGCTGGTTGCTCCACACCGCCTGGGATGCGGTGCATGCGGCCAAGGGCTCACCGATCCTGCCGATGGCTCCGCATTCGTCGACCGGCTGCGCGGTGTGCGACCCGGTGATCGCGCTGTGGTACTTCGCCGACGCACCCTCGGTGCCGGAGTTGCTCCGCGGCCGCCGACGACGAGCCGGTCGGACGGCCCTGGTGACGGCGGAATCGGCAAACGAATCGACGTCCTGACCGCGGTCCCTCAACGGGCCGGCGTCGGGATGACCGCTCGGCTGAGCAGCCACGGCAGGTGCGGTGTCCCCGTTCGCCCGCTACCTACCGCGGCGAGCACCAGGGTGACGTCGCCGGCACGCATGACCACGTGGTTCTTGTTCAGATAAGCCTCGTCACCGATCCCCGGCAGCGGCCTTCCCGAGGCGCTCCCGTTGGCACGCCACGCGATCCGACCGGCCATCCCGGACGCCCACTCGGCACGTAGCACGACCGCGCCGTTCATCTCGGCGCGGAACTCGACGCCCTGCTGCCGATGTTCCGGGCGTACGGGCTGGCCGACGACTCGCGCCACGTCCTCGATGGACACCGGAAGCGCCGGCAACTCGTGTACCTCGCCGAAGAAGTCCCGGGCCAACGCTCCGGCCTGCGTGCCGGCTTCCGGCGACCGGCCGCGCGAGTGCTGGATGACCGTGACGACCCGCCTGCTCCAGGGCCGCACGGTGATCGTCACGACGTCGCCGTCGCGGCACCGGTCGCCCCACTCGCTCGGCAGCCCCCAAGCGGTGGTCTCGTCGGCAGTGCCGTCATCGATCACCAGGTAGTCCAGCCGCGGGCGACGGTTGCCGCGCCCGACTCTCGCGTCCGTCCGGCCGGCTCTCGGTCGCCAGGCTCGGCGCCGGAGCACCTCGCCGGTGATGTTCTTCGACCGGCTCAGATCGGCCGGCGTGCGAATCAGCACGTAGACGCCGACGGCGAGCGACAGATACCCGGGCGTCGAGTACCAGCTGGTGCGGCCCGCGATGGCCACGACGACGGCGCCGGCAGCCAGGAACAGCAGCGCCTGGCGAACCAGTGCACCGGTGGTGTGGCCACACCAGGGGCGCCACGACGGATAGCGCACGCGGATCCGGCGCCAGCCCCCGCGGTAGGAGGACCAGGCCTTCCGCCGGTCGTCCACCTCGAGGTCGAGCACCTCGCTGGCGCGACGCGTCACGCCCAGGGCAGCGCCGTACGCGAGGTAGCGGTCCCAGATCGCCACGGCTGAGGGCGGCAGCTCGGCGAACTGCTCGTGATTGCGCAGCCAGGCGCGTACCCCCAACCAGCGGGACGCGGCCGCCAGGCCCGCCGGGGTGCCCCGCTCCCCGATGTACTGGATCGGGATCACGAGCGCGACGGTCACGAAGACCGACATGAGGAACATGGAGATGGCATGGGTGGCATGCGCGGCCACGAACCCGCACACGAGCCCCGCGGCGAGGGCGCCGGCGAACAGCGCCTTCATCATGGTCCGGCCGAATCGGCGCTCGGACAGCCCGGCCTCCCGCGCGTCGGCGACCACGGCCGTGCGCAGCCTCTTGTTCCAGGCGTTGGACCGGTTCTTGTCGCGGAAGGTCAACGCCGTGACCGGTACGACGCCGTCGACGGCGAGCCCGCGGATCCGGTCGAGGACCTGCCGCTCGTACGGCCGCAGGCCGCCTTCGTCCGGCGCCTTCGGGGACAGGTGAACGGTGGTCCGGAACGGGTCCTCGTCCGGCTGGCGCAGCTCGAAATAGTGGGCCGCGGCCAGGTCGAGCACCGTCGATTCGGCCGTGTCCACACTGGTCGACCAGCCGTTGACCAGCATGCTGACCACGGCCGGCGGCTCCGGGCCGAGGTCCATCGTGGCCGGTCCGGCCGGCGGCGGCATCGTACGGGTGGCGATCCGGCAGCCTGCATAGGCGGCAAGCCAGAGCCCCACGGAGGACGCCGCGACGACGATATCGAGCATCGCTTAGAAGCTGACCCGGACCGTGTCGCGTTCGGCCTCGGCCGCCGCGAACAGGTCCCGTTTGTGGAAGCTGAACGGGCCCGCAATCAGATTGGTGGGGAAGCCCTCGATCGCTGTGTTGTACTGCTGAACGGCGTACGTCACGAACTGCCGGGCGTACGCGATCTGCGACCAGGATGCACCGACCTGGGTACGCATGCGGATCAGCTTGTTGTAGGTGCCGACAAGCCACAGCACGGGTAGGACGACGATCGCCAGCCCGACCAGTCCGATGACCACAGTCGATGTCATGGAGGCAAGATAGCGGACTCCGCCGCGCGTGCTCCGGCACGGTCCACGCCGTCGCCTGGCACACAACGACCTTCTTACTCCGGTGTCACCGGCTCTTTGGCGGCCGCGCTGCACAGGCAACTGGCGTCGATGAAGACACGGACCGCCTCACGGTCGTCGCCGGTCCGCCAGACGACGGCGAGCTGACTGGCCGACAGGCCGATGACCGGGCGGCAGACGATGTCGTCCCGCTGGTAGATCGCGGCGTTACCGGCCGACAGCAGCACGACAACTGCCTCACTCGATTCGTTCCGGGAGGCGGCCGGATACCGCGGCCGCGAGGACGAGGGTGGCGTCGTTGAATGCGGTGATTCGCGCGATACGCCCGTCGATGATCGTGAGTACCTGCACGCCGTGCGGGCGGTACCCGCCGTCGCGGTGACGTTCGTACGCGAAGAGTGCCGGCTGGCCGTTGGCCCGGGTCGGGAGCATGCGCCAGCTACCCGGGCGGTGGAGCACTCGGGTCGAGAGGAACCCGAGCACAGCGTCGCGACCGGTGAACCACACTTGCTGGGGCGGCATCTCGAGCTCGACGTCGGCTCGGAGCAGGGCCACCAGGCCGTTGATGTCGGCGTGCGCAAAGGCGTTCGCGTAGCTGTCCACAAGTTCGCGGGTCTCGGCGTCGTCGGGTTCGGCTATCTCGGCCTCGGCCAGGCCCAGGCGTTGCAGGTGGCCGCGAGCGCGCTGGAGCGCGCTGTTGACCCCGGCAACCGAGGTGTCGAGCATCGTGGCGGCGTCCGCAGCCGACCAGGCAAGTACGTCCCGCAGAACCAGCACGGCCCGTTGCCGGGCCGGAAGGTGCTGCAGGGCGGCGATGAACGCCAGGCGGATGCCGGCCTGCGCGGCGATGATGCTGGCGGGGTCATCGGTGTCCCGGCGCAGCAGAACCTCAGGGATGGGCTGAAGCCACGCGATATCCGTTTGCGGGCGCGGCAGTTCGGCGCGGTGGTCCTCGGACGGCGCACCGAGACCCGACGGCAGCGGCCTCCGGGCAGTGTTCTCCAGGGCGCGCAGGCAGGCACGGGTCGCGATGGTGTACAGCCACCGGCGCAGGGACGTGCGGCCCTCGAACCGGTCATAACCGCGCCAGGCCCGCACGTACGTCTCTTGAACGGCATCCTCGGCATCGTGCAGCGAGCCCAACATCCGGTAGCAGTGCGCGACCAGCTCGGACCGAAACGGATCGGCCGCGTCGGCGAAGTCCGTATCGGTCGCGGCAGTCACCGGTCGCCTCCTGCCTTGTGACGGTCGCACGGTGGGGGCCGCCGTCATGACGGCACCGCCATGAGCCCGCGGCCGGTCAGCAGGTACTCGACGTGGGGTCTGACCTGGTCGCCGGCGAAGAGCCCAACTATCTCACGGCCGACGAGCTCCGGAGTGACGATCGGCTGTAGCGCATCGACGAACGCCTCGACGTCGGTCCCCTGCCGGGCCGCGTACGCCGCCACGCCGGTCGATCCGAGACTGGTCGCCGGCGTCAACTGAGGCAACAACGTCACGAAGCGGATACCAAGCCCCAGACGCGCCGACTCGGCCGCCGCGTACGAACTGATGAACCGGATCGCCGACTTGGCGCCGGCATATCCGCCACTGAGCGGCGAACCGCGAAGCGCTGCTCCGCTGGAGATCACCACGACGGTGCTTCCGGAGGACAGCGGTGCTCGTAAGGCCTCACCGATCCAGTTGAAGGCGTGCCGGGTATCCACGGTCCAGTTGTGGCCGAAGTCCTCCCACGTCATCTCGTGGATCGGTCCCATCGGCGGAACGGCGCCGGCGTTGAGAACGAGCACGGCCGGCCGGTGCTTCCGGACGAGATCACGGGCCACGGTCGGGTCGGACGCATCCGCGGCTACCGGTGTGAACGCCGTACCGATGCGCTGTCGCAGCTCGTCGAGCGGCCCGACGGTACGGGCAACGCCGACGACGCCGGCGCCGGCCTCAGCGAGGGCGAGCGCGGTGGCGTATCCGAAGCCGCGGCTCGCACCGGTGACGATGACTGTGGAATCGGTCAGGTCTGATGACGTCATGAGGTACTCCCGAGCGTTGCGCGTGACGGGGACAGGACGGAGCCTGCGCGTGAGGGGACAACGTGAGCGTGAGCGGAACGATCACCGCGGCACCCACGCCCTGGACAAGCCGCGTCGCGATCAACGCGCCGGCCGAGGAGGACAACGCGGCGCCCGCCGAACCGATCGTGAACAACATCACGCCGGCGCGGCACCGGAGCCCTCGGCACGGGTGCAGCCGCGGTGGCGCCGGCGGCGGTGGTGTGAACGGTCATGTGTACGAGATCCGGGCGCAGGCCGAAACTCATCGGCTGACCAGGACCCGTCTTCAGGCCCGCGATGACGGACGGCAAGGTCGCCGCCGGCGGTTCGCCTGGCCAGGTCGGCTTACCGCGTCGGGCCGCCGGACCAGGGAAGCACCGCGCCGTCGCGTACCAGTTCCCCGTACGTGGCCGGGTCGACCGGCTCGGCCGGCACGAAGTCGAGGACCGTGGCGGCGGCCTGCTCGGACCACCGGCCCGAACGAGCGCAGCATCGCGTGCGTACCACCGTTGGTCACGTCAATGAACTCGTCGATCTGTTCGGCCGAGGAGCGGTGCGGGGTGATCCTCGCGGCGGCGTTGGAAATGACCACGTCGATTCCGCCGTACCGCCCGGTCCGCCGGGGACCATGGCGGTGCTGACGATGCCCGACGCGCTCGACGGTGACCGGGCGCTGCATGCCGACGAACATCCGGGCTGGGAGCGGAAGATCGCCGCCGGTTCGGTGCTCCGGACGGCTTTCTACCGACCCGGTCGCGGCGCCTCACTGGTGCGGTGCCCACTGCTGGTCCTCGTGTGCGACCAGGATCAGTCGACGCCGGCCGGGCCGGCGGTCCGGGCCGCGCGGCGAGCCCCGCGCGCCGAGATCGTGCGGATTCCCGGCTCGCACTACGAGCCGTTCCTGAACGGGCACGAGAGCGCCGTCCAGGCGCAGCTGTCCTTCCTGCGCCGGAACCTGCTGAACGGCGACTGATGCGTCAGCGGCCGGTGAGTTCCTCGGTGGCGTTGCGGCCGGCCTCGGTGCTGCGGCGGAGGAAGTCGGCGAGCACCTCGAGTTGGGCGGGGGTGTACTCGGCGCAGATCTCCTCCACGGAGGAGTTCATTCCCGCGTAGAGCCGCAGCAGCTCGGCGTTGCGGTCGCGAAGGGCGCGCACCGTCACGGCGCGGCGGTCGGCGGCGTCGGGGTCTCGCTCGCGGACGATCCAACCGGCGCGCTGCAGCCGGTCCAGGACGCCGGTCATGGTGGCGGGGTGCAGGCCGGTCTGCCGGCTCAGCGCGGTAGGGCTGAGCGGGCCCGAGCGGTTGATCAGGTCGAGGCAGTGCAGATCGACGTCCTTGAGCCCGAGATGCGCGCCGACCTGGTGGTTGAGCAGCGAGAGCTGAATGCTCAGCACACGCAGTGACTCACGAATGTCGTTGGTCACCCGGCGGCGCTCACGCGCCGGGCCGGCCTCACCACTGGTGCGGGACGTCATCCTCGCTGGGCTCCTCACGCATAAGATATGTACGCCCAATCATATGGCGCCAATTCTATTCCGGCGGCTGAGTCCGGCCCGGCCTGCTCCCCCGGTGGCGCAGGTAGGCCGCGCGCTCGCCGGACTCCGGACGCTTGAGCACGAAACGGCTCGGACCTGGGCGACGCCTCACCCATCGACGTCGGTCCTCGGCGGCGCGAACCCGGCGTGACGTTCTCCGCCCTGATGCGCGCCGGATCACATGCCAGCCGGCTGACAAGAGGCCGAAGGCACGATGTATGGTTCAGAGATTATATGAGTTCAGTACTAATGCCCGGGAGGGCGTCATGATCCTTGTAACCGGGGCAACCGGCACCATCGGACGTCCCCTGCTCGATCTGCTGGTCCGTACGGGCGTCGCGGTTCGCGCGGTCAGCCGCGACCCCCAGGCCAATGCTCGGCCGGCCAATGCTCTGCCGGCCGGCGTCGAAGTCGTGGCGGGTGACCCATCGCGGCCCGACACGATCGCGAGATACCTGGAAGGTGTCAGCGCCGTCTTTCTGCACCCGCGGGCGGTCGGGGACGCCGCCGGTGAGCTGCTGGCGCTGGCCAGGCAGCGCAACGTGGCACGCGTGGTGGCGCTGTCGGCCATCAACGTCGACGACGACCCGGCCGAACAGCCGTCGCGCCTGCAGGGCGACCGGAACAAAGAGGCCGAGGACGCCGCCGTGGCGAGCGGCCTGGCGTGGGTCAGCCTGCGCCCGGCCTCCTTCGCCGTCAACACCCTGCGGGCGTGGGCGCCTCAGCTGCGCACCGGCGACGTCGTCCGCGGCCCGTACGCGGGCTTCGCCGAACCGTTGATTCACGAGGCCGACGTCGCCGAGGTCGCCGCCCGCGCACTCGTCGACCCGGGTCTGGACGGCCGCAAGCTACGGCTGACCGGCCCACAGTCCCTCTCGCAGAAAGACCTGGTGTCGATCATCGGTGACGTCCTCGGCCGGCCGTTGCGCTACCAGGAGATCCCCGCCGAGGCGTTCCGGCCGGCCATGGTCGGGCGCGGCCTGCCCCCGGCGTTCGTCGACGCCCTCCTGGCCCGATACGCGCGCGGCGTCGGACCGGCCGAAACCGTCACCGACGAGGTGGACAAGGTGCTCGGCCGTCCCGCACGCACCTACGCCGCATGGGTGCACGACCACGCCGCCGCCTTCCAGCGCTGACGGCACACGCCCCGTCATCGACCCATCCATCGGCAACGACCGAACACGAGGAGCATGTGATGGCCAACCACACCGAGACCGCCGACGAGGCCTCGAAACGCCGCGCGCGGCTACGCGGGTCAGTGGATTTCACGATGATGTACGTCGCTCACGACGCCTTCAACCGTGACGTCGCCCGTCTCATCGAGGCCGCCGAACGCGGCCGCGGCTTCCACCCCACCGCCGTGACGACGTGGCACATGTTCAGCCGGCAGCTGCACACCCACCACACCGCCGAGGACACGACGCTGTGGCCGAGACTCCATCAGGTCGCCACCGGCAACGAGACCGACATCCTCGCCGCCATGGAGACCGAACACGCCGCCATCGACCCGCGACTCGAACGCATCGACGCGGCGATCGCCGAACGGGACAGCACCGGCCTGCCGGCGCAGCTGCAGGCACTCGGGACCGAGCTGTCCGACCACATGAGGCATGAGGAGGAATCCGCGCTGCCACTGCTCGAACGCCGGCTCGGTGCGGCGGGATGGGAGGCGTTCACCACCGACATCCGGCAACGGGTCGGCGGTATCAAAGGAGGAGCGCAGTACCTGCCGTGGGTGCTGGACGCGGCCGCACCCGCCACGAGGCGGACGGTGCTCAAATCGCTTCCGCCACCGGCGCGCCTGCTGTTCCGCACCATCTGGGAACCCAGATACCAGAGCTCACCACGACTGACCTGACCGCACCCGTACGGCCGCCTGGACCTGCTTCGTCCCAAGGCGCCGCTGGATGCCGGCGAGGAGGACCCGTCCGAAGGATTGCCCGGCCGGCATAGCCTCGACGCCATGGCGCAGCATGCGGGACCGCCCGACGAAGGATCACCGACTGCCCGGCTTACGGCACTTGCCGTTCAGTTGCGAGAGGCCGCAACTCGGGCCGGCCGGCGCGACGTGGCTGAGAAAGCTGACGAGGCCATAGCGCTTCTTGCCGAAGCTGACACTCCGGGACCCGACGACGACCGGAAGCAAGGGCGTCGCGACACCGCCAACGTGATCTTGAGGACGCTCGACGGGCTCGGACTGTGAGCAATGCGACGCCCTGACCGGCGCTACGCTGATCGGGTGCCTGATACGGGCCGGCGGACCCTGATCGACCGTCATTCTCTCGTCGCCGCGCTGGACCGGGCGGTCGAGAAGCAGGTGACGATCATCTCGGCGCCGGCCGGAAGTGGCAAGACGTCGTTGCTGCGCGCGTGGGCGGATCGGGCGGCCCTGAACCGGCGTACCGTCTTTCTGTCGGTGCGTCCGGGCCAGAGCGACGCCCAGCTGTTCTGGCTGGCGCTGCTGGAGGCGGTGGGTGGCGCGGTGTCCGCGGCGCCCGGCTCGGACGGCCAAGCCGTGGCCGACCGGGTGCGAGCCGAGCTGACCGCATCCACCGATCCCGTCATTCTGATCCTCGACGACCTGCACGAACTGGCCTCGGCGGCCGCCGCCGAGCAGCTCTCGGCGCTGTTGCTCGATCTGCCGCCGCATGTCCACGCCGTCGTGGCCACGCGGCGTGACCTGCCGTTGCGCCTGCATCAGCTCCGGCTTGCCGGAGAACTCGCCGAGATCCGGGGCGGCCAGCTGCGCTTCGCTCTGGACGAGACCCGCCGGCTGTTGGCCGGGGCGGGGATCCGGCTTTCGGATTCTGCCGTGGCGACGCTGCACGAGCGGACCGAGGGATGGGCGGCCGGCCTTCGACTGGCCGCGTTGTCGCTGGCCGGCCATCCACATCCCGAGCAGTTCGTCACCGACTTCTCCGGCAGCGACCGTACGGTCGCGGACTACCTGATGGCCGAGATGCTGCAGCGGCAACCCCCGGACACCCAGCGCCTGTTGCTCGCCACCTCGCTGCTGGACCGGGTGAACGGCGAACTCGGCGACCTGCTCACCGGCGGCACCGGGTCGGAGCGCATCCTGCTCGAGCTGGAGAATGCCAACGCGTTCGTCACGTCGCTCGACCCCGAGCGGACCTGGTTCCGATACCACCTCATGGTGCGCGACATGCTGCGCCTGGAAGTACGTCGTACACGGTCGGCGGAGATCCCGCAGCTGCACCGCCGGGCGGCGGAGTGGCTCGCGGACCACGCACAGACCGCCGAGGCCGTCCGGCACCTGCAAGCGGTCGGCGACTGGAGCGCGGCCGCCCGGTTGCTGACCGACCACGCACTCAGCCTCACCCTCGACGGCGAGGGCGGAACAGTGGCCGCTCTGCTCGGCGGCTTTCCGACGCAGGCCGCGACCGATATTCCCGAACTCGCCCCGGCGCACGCGATCGCCGCCCTCAACCAGGTACGCCTCGACCAGGCCGATGCCCACCTCGATGTCGCCCGGGCGTACGCGGCGACGACACCGCCCGCGCGCCGGCGCCGCCTCCGCATGGCCGTCGCCTCGCTCGACCTGCTTCTGGCGCGGCTACGCGGACACTTCGACGGTGTCTTCGAGCAGGCCGGCGCGCTGCTCGTGGCCGACGGCCGGCATTCGTACACGGACGCGGCCGTGGACGGGGACCTGCGGGCAGTGGCGTTGCTGAATGCCGGTGTCACGCAGGCGTGGTCACTGCGCCTGGCCGAGAGCGAGAACTATCTGCGCGAGGGCGCCGCTCTCGCCCGCGATCTCGGCCGGCCGTACCTGGAGGTGGCCTGCCTCGCCCATCTGGGGTTCACCGCCATCGGGACGTCGTTCGAGCAGGCCCGGCAGCGGTGCGACGAGGCCGTCGCGCTGGCCGACCGGCATGGCTGGACCGACGAGGCGGTGATCGCTCCGGCCATGGCCACCAAGGCGGGAATTCTGATCTGGACCGGCGACTTCGACGGCGGACGACGATGGCTGGAGCGAGCCCGGTACGCAACCCGGAACGGCGCCGAACCGGGGCTGCGCATGCTCATCCACCTGACCTCCGCGATCCTGCCGGCGGCACGCGGCGAACATGAGCGGGCACTGGCCGAGTTCGCCGCCGCCGGGCGGGTGCAGGCGCAGATGGCAGGCGTTCACGCGCTCGCATCCCGAGCGGCCGCGGGGACGATCGCCACCCTGGCCCGCCTGGGTGAAATCGAACCGGCGGAGGCGGCGTTCGCCGCGCTCGACAACCGGCTGGCGGCCACCGGCGAGGTCCGCAACGCGGTCGCGGTCCTCCGGCTGGCCGAGAAGGATCCGGCGGCGGCCCGCCGCGAACTCCGGGCCGTCCTGGACGGAAGCGCCCGGGTCAACCCCTACTTCGCCCTCGTCGAGGCCCACCTTCTGGACGCACTCGCCTGCAGCGACCTCGGCGACGACGGCGGCATGACGCAGGCCCTGGAACGCGCGCTGCACCTGGCCGAGCCC
This sequence comes from Actinoplanes sp., assembly GCA_036402935.1. Lineage (GTDB taxonomy): Bacteria > Actinomycetota > Actinomycetes > Mycobacteriales > Micromonosporaceae > Actinoplanes. Next base: position 6,395 of record DASWRZ010000297.1, on the reverse strand, counting down.
GATCGGCTGATCCTGCCGTTCGCGATGACCGGCGCGGCAGCGCTGGTAGCCACCGTGCCAACGGCCAGGACAACACACGCCGCCCTGGTCGCCGACATCCTCGACGCGGTCCGCGGCCGCGCACCCGCATCCGGGCCGGCCGAACCGTTGAGCCCGGCCGAGCTGCGCGTGCTGCGCTACCTGCCGACCAACCTCACCCGCCCCGAGATCGCCCGTCAACTGTCGATCTCGATCAACACGATCAACACCCACATCCGTCGCATCTACGCCAAGCTCGGCGCCGGCGACCGCACCTCGGCCGTCGAGCGCGGCCGCCAATTACGGCTTCTGTCCGCCGGACGCCTCTGAACCGGCGCACCCGCTGCCCGGCCGGTCGGCCACCGATCGGGTCGTGACGCCGGCCGGCGGCCGCGGAACGCCGGCGTCGCCGGAGACGCGGCGTCAAGACCGCTCGGCCACGGATCACCGGATTCCGGCGACGACCGGTCACCATCACGCCGACGAGTCTGAGCCCATGACAGATCTTCCAGACTTCGTTCCGGTGCCCGAGGCGGCCTTCGGGCCGGCACTGAACGACGATGGCTATTTCGTCGGGCGGGTCGAACGCAACCTGTTCTGGGTCACCGACGGCACCTACCAATCGGCCTTCCTGGCCACACCGGACGGGATCGTGCTGTTCGACGCGCCGCCGACCATCGGGCACAACCTGCGGCGGGCCGTCGACCAGGTCGCGGCGTCGGAAGGCGTCGGCAACACCGTGACCCACCTGGTTTACTCACACCACCACGCCGACCACGCCGGCGCGGCCGACCTCTTCGGCGACGATGTCCTGCGCATCGGGCACGCGGAGACCCGGCGGCTGCTGCTGCGCGACAACGACTCCACCCGGCCCGCCCCCGAGGTCACCTTCACCGACCGGTACACCCTGTCGGTCGGCGGCGAGCGGGTCGAACTGGCCTATCACGGACCCAACCACTCGCCCGACAACATCTTCATCCACTTCCCGGAACACGACACGCTCATGCTCATCGACATCGTCAACTCGGGCTGGGTACCGATCTACAACCTGAACCTCAGCGAGGACGTGCCCGGCTACATCGACGCGCCGTCGCGCGCGCTGAGCTATCCGTGGCAGCACTACATCGGGGGGCATCTCGGACGGCTCGGCACCCGCGACGACCTCGTGCTTCATCAGCAGTACATCGGCGACATCGTGGACAGCGCGCATGCCGCCCTGGCCGCGGTCGATCCGACGCCGTACTTCGTCAAGTACGGCGCGAACGTGTGGGCCGGGGTGGGCGGCTACCTCGACGCCGTGACCGCGCAGGCCGCGGCGCCGGTCATCGCCAAGTACACCGGGGTGCTGGGTGCCGCCGACGTGCCCGCCTTCACGACCAGCACGACCTTTTCGATCCTCCAGTCGATCCGCCTCGATCTGGGTACCGGGTCGCAGGTGCACCCATGAGCGAGCGGGTAGCGATCGTGGCCGGCGCCGGCGGCGAACTCGGCCGGGCGACGGCGGTCAGGCTGGCCGCCGACGGGTTCGCGGTCGTCGGCGTCGATCGCAACGAGGACGCGCTGAAGGAGTTACCGGCCGGCATCCGGTACGAGGTGGGCGACCCCGCGGACCAAGCCGGCGCGCAGAACCTCGTCGATCGGATCGGTCGCGTCGACGTGCTGGTCAACACCATCGGGATGTATCACGTGGGTGGTGTGCTGGAGGCGACGCCGGAGGACTTCCGGAGCATGCTCGAGGTCAACACCGGAACCGCGCTGTGGCTGACTCAGGCGGTGCTGCCGTCCATGCGTGATCGCGGGGCCGGTTCGATCGTGCACGTGGCCGCCCGCCAAGGGCTGGAGCCGACCACCGGCATGGTCACCTACGGGGTCAGCAAGGCGGCGCTGGTCCATCTCGTCCGCTTGCTCGACCTCGAACTGCGGCCGCTCGGCATCCGGGTGAACGCCGTCGCCCCGCAGCTCATCGACACACCCAAGACCCGGCCGTACCTGTCAGCCGAGCTACTGGCCCACGCGGTCTCGCCGTCGGCGATCGCCGACGCCATCGCCTACCTCGTCAGCGACGCCGCCGCCCCGATCAGCGGCGCCGTCGTACCGGCCTACGGCCCCTGAGTCCTGCCGAAAGGACATCCATGTCATCGAACCGTCGCTCCTTCCTGGCCCGCGGTGCCGCACTCGCCGCGGTCCCCGCCGTCGCCGCGCTGGCCGGAGAATTCCAGGCCGCACCGGCCCTGGCCGACGACACGCTGCCCACCTACGCGCCGATCCCGGCCTCGGCGCTCGGGCCGGCCGTCAACGAGCAGGGCTTCTACGTCGGGCGGGTACAACGCAACCTCTACTGGGTCACCGACGGCACCTATCAAGCGGCGTTCCTCACCACCAAGGACGGGGTGGTGCTCTTCGACGCGCCGCCCACGATCGGGCACAACCTGCAGCGGGCCATCGACCAGGTCGCCCACGCGAACGGCGTCTCCTCGAAGGTGACCCACATCGTCTACTCCCATCACCACGCCGACCACCTCGGCGCGTCGTCGCTGTTCGGTCGGAACGTGGTGCGGATCGGGCACGCCGAGACGCGGCGGCTGCTGGCCCGCGACAACGATTCGACCCGCCCGCTGCCCGACGTCACGTTCGACAGTCACTACACGCTGCGCGTGGGCGGGGAGCGGGTCGAGCTGGCGTGGCTCGGCACCAATCACACGCCGGACAACATCTACATCCACTTCCCGGACCACGACACGCTGATGCAGGTCGACGTGAATCTGCCCGGCTGGGTGCCGTACGACAGCTTCAACCTCAACGAGGACGTCCCCGGTTCGATCGCCGCCCCGGCCAAGGCTCTGGCCTTCGGATGGAAGCACTACGTCGGCGGCCACATGGGACGGCTCGGCACCCGCGCCGACATGGCCGTCTACCAGCAGTACGTGAACGACATCGTCGACAACGTCAAGAAGGCCCTGGTCGCCGTCGACCCGACACCGTTCTTCGTCAAGTACGGCAACAACAGCTGGGCCGCCGTCAAGACGTACCAGGCGGCGCAGGTCGACTACGCCGCCGCACCGGTGATCAAGAAGTACACCGGGGTCCTGGCCGCCGCCGACGTCTACACCGCCAGCACCACGTTCATCATCCTCGAGTCGATCCGCCTCGACCTCGGCGTCGGCTCGCAGATCCACCCCTGACCGACCCGATCCGAGGCTCGAGGACGGTGTGCGGCCGCTCGGCGGCCGCACCGGCTCAGACCGCGGTCAGTTCCGGTCTTTGCAGTTCACCGAGGATGCGTCGCAGTATGACCAGCGTGATGTCGACAGAGCCCGCGGAGTCGGGCCGGCGGGGGCTGCTCGATCGGAAAAATCTCCTTCGGCTGCTCGACCGCGCCGCGGCCAAGCCGCTGACGGTTCTCTCGGCACCCCCCGGCAGCGGGAAGACCTCGTTGCTGCATGCCTGGGCCGACCACTCGGGGAAGCTTCGCCGCGTCGCGTTCGTGTCCGTCGAGCGTGACGAACAGAGCGATCAGCGGTTCTGGTCGGCTGTGCTCGACGCGGTCGGCGGCTCAACGCGCTCGGCGGCCTCCACGCCCGGCGTCGACCAGCTGATCGACACTGTCCGGTCGACGATCGCCGGTCACGCCGAACCGGTCGTGCTGATCATCGACGATCTCCACGAACTGCGTTCGGCCGACGCGCTGACTCAGCTCGAGCGATTCGTCTCGGATCTGCCGGGCACCGCGTCGGTGATGCTGTCCTCGCGCCGGGATCCGCCGATCCGGCTGCACCGGCTCCGCCTGGCCGACGCGATCACCGAGGTCCGGGCCGCGGATCTGCGATTCACCGAGGGCGAGACACGCGAACTGCTCGCCGGTTCGGCGATCAGCCTGTCCGGTGACGGCGTGACCGCGTTGCACCAGCGCACCGAAGGCTGGGCGGCCGGGCTGCGCCTCGCGGTGATCTCGCTGACCGGTCACCCGCAGCCGGAACGCTTCGTGGCCGACTTCTCCGGCACCGACCGCGCCGTCGGCGAGTACCTGATAGCCGAGATGCTCGATCGGCAACCGGACGAAGTCCGGCACATGCTGTTGCGGACCTCACTCGTCGACCGCATGAACGGACAGCTCGCCGACCTGCTGGCCGGCCGCTCCGGCTCCGAACAAGTGCTCTTGGCGCTGGAGGATGCGAACGCGTTCGTCGTCTCCCTCGACTCCCAACGGACCTGGTTTCGCTACCACCACCTCCTGGCCGATTTCCTGCGGCTGGAACTGCGCCGCACACACGCCGGCGAGGTTCCCTCCCTGCATCGCCGGGCCGCCCGATGGTTCGCCGACCGCGGCGAGGTCGTCGACGCGGTGCGCCACACGGTCGCGGCAGGCGACTGGCCCGATGCCGCTCGACTCGTCGCGGACCATTCGTTCCGGTGGGTCCTCGAAGGGCAGGCGGGAACGATCCGCGCCGCCCTGCACGCGTTCCCCGAAGGGGCCTCCGCCGACCACCCCGACCTGGCGCTCGCGCACGCCGCGGCCGAGCTGAACCAGGGGCGGACCGAAGAGGCCGCGGTGCAATTGGCGCTGGCCGAGTCCCACCTCTCCAGTGCCCCGCCGGCCCGCCATCGCCGGTTGGCGGTGGCGGTCGCGTCCCTGCGGCTGGCGATGGCCCGGCGAAGCGGCCAGTTCAGTGCGGTGGTGGAGCAGGTGAAACTGCTCGACACCACCCTCGACGCCACCGTGGCGGACGCCTCCGGCGGGCCGCTCGCCGTCGACAGTGAGCTGCGCGGCGTCGCCCTGTTGAACCTCGGGATCGTCGAGACGTGGACCGGGCGGCTCCTGGAGGCCGAGCGGCACCTGTCCGACGGCGCGGCGCTCGCTCAGCAGACGGGCCGCCACTATCTCGAAGTCGCATGCCGGGCCCATCAGGGCTTCCCCTCGGCGCTGACCACGGTGGTGGCAGCGCGTGAGCGTGGCCGTCAGGCGGTCGCGCTGGCCGAACGGTACGGGCTGCAGGATCGGCCGGTCCTCGCACCCGCGCTCGGCGCCGTCGGCGGCATGGCGATCTGGATGGGCGAGTTCGACGAGGGAGAACACTGGCTGCGTCGCGCCTGGGAGGTCGGCTCCGCGCGCGTCGAGCCCGCCACCGCGGTCCTCCTGCACCTGGCGGCCGGGATGCTGCACGCCGGGCGGGGACACCAGCGGCCGGCCCTGGACGCGTTCAGCGCGGCGGCGCAGGCGCAGTCCCTGCTCACCGGCGTGCATGCGCTGGCGCCGAGAGTCGCCGGCTGGCTGGCAACCACCCAAGCCCGCCTGGGCATGACGGCCGAGGCGCTGGCGACACTGGACGGTTACCGGCCCGAGCCGGGACGAGCAGGCGCTGTCTCCAACGCGCGCGCCTGGCTGCACCTGCTGGACGAGAACCCGGCTACGGCGGTGGAGGCGCTGCGTGGCGTCCGGGAGGGCACGCCGCGAGTCGAAGCGTTCACGCTGGTCGAGGCACATCTGCTCGCCGGTACGGCGTATCTGCGCCTGGGTGATCGGCACGCCGCGGCGGCCGCTGCCGAGGCGGCTCTCGCGGTCGCCGAGCCCGATCGGCTGATCTTTCCCTTTGCCATGACCGAAGCCGTGGAACTGCTCGAAGTGCTGCGCCACCGTCAGACCGCGCACGGTGCGCTGCTCAGCAGCATCGTCGATCAACTTCGGGGTGCCTCACCGCCGAGCACCGATCGTCGGACGCACCTGCCTTCCGGCGAGCTCACCGCCAGCGAACGACGCGTCCTCGGGCTTCTTCCGACGAACCTGACGCGGGCGGAGATCGCGGACGCCCTGCGCGTCTCGATTCACACCGTCAACACTCACATCCGCAACCTCTACTCCAAGCTCGGGGTGACCGACCGGTCGGCCGCCGTCGAGGCCGCGCGTGAGCGGCTTCTCCTGTCGACACCGGAGCGGGAAATCACCAGATTCCGGTGAGGGCGTCTCGCCGGGCGGGCGGCGACCATGCGCCAGACGGAGGACGTCGACCAAGGAGCAGATCGCCGATGAGCAAAGAGCAGCGGAACCGCCTGGACGCGATCCTGCGCCAGGGCCGGCTCGACACAGCAGCCGATGTCGCCTCGGTACGCGCGGCACTCAACGCGTTGATGGCCCAGACCCCGGTGCCCGCCGATGTCCAGCAGAGCACAGCCGAGATCGGCGGCGTCCCCGGCATCGAGGTCACGATCGCGGGCCACGAGTCCGAGAACGTGATGCTCTACTTCCACGGCGGGGTCTACGTCATCGGCGCGGCCGCGCACACCGTCCCGCTGGTCGGTGAGATCGTCCGGCGAACCGGGGTCAAAGCCATCACCCTCGACTACCGGCTTGCCCCCGAACACCCGTACCCGGCTGCGGTCGA
>DASWRZ010000296.1:0-44465 GCA_036402935.1 Actinoplanes sp. | reverse complement strand
GGTCATGAACGCGATCATCTGGGTGCGGCAGGGCAAGACGCCGCTGGCGCTGGCCAACATCTCCGGCGCGATGATGATCCAGGCCACGGTGCCGTCCGGCATCGGCCTTCTGGGTACGCCGTGGCTCTTCGACGCCCCGCTGGTGCTCGCCGGCGTGGCGACCATGCTCTCGGTGGTCTACCTGCTGGTGCTCTTCCGCACCGGCCGCGCGACGGCCGGCCGGCTGACCGTGGCGGCGCTGTTCTACGGCCTGTTCGCGGTCGGCCTGGCCGTGGTGCAGTAACCGGTTCTACGGCCTGTTCGCAGTCGGCCTGGCCGTGGTGCAGTAACCGGTTCTACGGCCGGTTCGCGGTCGGCTCGGCCCGGATTGCGTGAAACGCGGGTGGCGCAGCAGGCGGTTCTACGGCCGGTTCGCGGTCGGCCGGGCGGTGCAGCCGCAGTAGGCGGCCGTCGGCCGGGAGTGCGTCGGGCAGCGGTCATAGCCGCCGCGCACCCGGATGGCCCCGGTGGCCAGCGCGATCAGCGCCAGCGGGGCCAGCACGGCCAGCATTATCGCGGGCATCTCCACCACCTCTGGAGACAACGTACCCACGATGGCCGTCCCTGAACTGTCCAGAAATGAGACAGTCGAATTCGCCGCCGGCGGGTGGCGAGTGTTTGCACCTATTGCAATGGCTGCATACTTGGTACGGGATCCGAGCAGAGGGGACCTGAGGATGCCGATGGCACACGACACCGAGCACGATCACGTCCACGAGCACGTCCATGACCGCGGCACCGACGGCCCCGGAGGTCACGATCATGGCAGTCACGATCATGGCAGTCACGATCACGGGGTGTCGGCCGATGCCGACCGCCGGTGGCTGAGCCTGGCCCTCACGCTGATCTCGCTGTTCATGCTCGGCGAGGTCGTCGTCGGCCTGCTCGCCCACTCACTCGCTCTGCTCTCGGACGCCGCGCACATGCTCACCGACGCGGGGGCGATCGTGCTCGCGCTGATCGCGATGAGACTGGCCGCGCGGCCGCCGCGCGGTGGATACACGTACGGGCTCAAGCGGGCGGAGATTCTCTCCGCCCAGGCCAATGGGCTGACCATGCTGATCCTGGCGGTGTGGCTCGGGGTCGAGGCGATCCGGCGACTGTTCGACCCGCCCGCGGTGGTGGGGCCGCTGGTGCTGATCACCGCGCTCAGCGGCATCGTGATCAACGTGGTCGCGGCCTGGGCGATGAGCCGGGCCAACCGGGCGAGCCTCAACATCGAGGGTGCCTTCCGGCACATTGTCAACGACCTGTACGCGTTCATCGCCACCGCCATCGCCGGCGTCATCATGATCACCACCGGGTTCAGCCGGGCCGACCCGATCGCCACCCTGGTCGTGGTGGTGCTGATGACCAAGGCGGGTCTGGGGCTGGTCCGCGAATCCGGGAAGATCTTCCTCGAGGCGGCACCCTCCGGCCTCGAACCGCCGGAGATCGGCGCGCGGGTGGCCGCGGTCGACGACGTGGTCGAGGTGCACGACCTGCACGTCTGGCAGATCACGTCGGGCCAGCCGGCGCTGTCGGCCCACGTGCTGGTCGTCGCCGGCGGCGACTGCCACGCGGTGCGGGCCCGGATCGAGCAGCTGTTGCGCTCGACCTATCGCATCAGCCACAGCACCCTGCAGGTCGACCACTTCGGATCGGCGCCGGCCGACCCCGACGACCACTGCGCCGATCCGCACGGCGTCTCCTACCGATCCGGGCCGTAGCTCTCCCGCGTCGCCGAGCGACACCTGGACGGCGACGTCAGCTGCGGGTGTGGCGCTTGCGGAAGGCCTCGGCCCAGGCTCGGTTCCGGCAGGTGAGGCCGCAGAAACGGCGCCGCCCGGCGGGGGTGAGGTCGACGTAGACGTCGTGGTGGCGGTGGCCGCCGTGCCGGCGGCCGTCTTCCTGAAGCCCGCGACCGAACTGGAGGAGTTAACAAACGACCGCTACGATCTCCTATCAGTAAGATAGGAAATCGGAGGGAAGCGATGAGGCTGACCCAGCGCACCGGCGACACGGAGACGCTCCGGCGCCAGTTCGACCGGGACGGGATCTGGCAGCGGACGGTCCGGCCCGGCGACCGGGTGCCGTCGGCGGTGCTGGTGGAGGCCGACCTCGGCCCGATCCACCTCGACCGGCTCCGGATGACCGGCCCGGTCGTGCTGGTCTTCGTGAAATACGCCGGGTCGGCGGTCTGCGAGTCCACGCTGGAGCGTTACGAGCGTGAACTCGCGCCGGCCGTTGACGCCCACATCGTCGCGGTCAGCCCGCAGGTCCCGGCCAGGCTGGCGGCGCTGAAGCGGCGGCACGACCTGTCGTACTTCGTGGCCTCCGACCCGCGCCACGTGCTGATCGACGCGTTCAACCTGGGCTTCGCCGAGCCCGGTGCCGACGTGATCCTCGGCACCGGTCGCTCGGTCCTGCCGTTCCCGGCCGTCGTGGTCGCCGACCGTGCGGGCGTCGTCCGCTACGCCGACATCCGCCCCGACGGCAGCCCGCACCCCGGCACCTCAGGAATCTTGACCGCCCTCGGAGTGCGGGCCCGGCCGGGCCGGACGACCTACTGAGCCAACCCCGACTCGATCTCCGAAATGATGCGCGGCCGGAGCTCGGCGGCGGTGATGACCGCGTCGACCGAGCCGACCCGGACCGCCCGCTGGATGCTGTGGACGCGGTCGAACTCGGCCGCCACCTCGTTCAGCTTCTCGGCCCGCACCGACGCGCGCAGCTCGTCCAGCTCGGCCGCCAGCGGGCCCCGGTCCGTGCCCGACGCCGTCGACAGCCGCTCCTCGAGCGACTTCACCCGCGGGTCGGACGCTGTCCGTGCGTTGACGTCTCCCGCGAAGACCGCCGCCGCGGCCGGGGCGCCGCCCAGCACCGAGGCGAACGAGCCCTCCAGCGCCAGCACCGTCATCCGCGGGTTGAGCGCCTTCGAGAAGACCACGAACGCGCCGCCGTGGTAGCGGGAGATCACCGTGAAGACGATCGGGCCGTCGAAGTTGACGATCGCCCGGCCGATCTCGGCCCCGTACTCCAGCTGCAGCTTGCGCATCGACTCGGGGGAGCCGTCGAAGCCGGACAGATTGGCCAGCACCACCAGCGGCCGGTTGCCGCTGGCCGCGTTGATCGCCCGGGCCGCCTTCTTCGACGAGCGCGGGAACAGGGTGCCCGCGGTGTAGGTGTCGGGGCCGTCGGTGGGCGGGAAGCCGCGCCGCGGCACGCCCTGCGACTCGATGCCGAGCAGGCAGACCGGGATGCCACCGAGGTGCGCGTCCTGCACCACCGCGGTCTCCGCGTCGGCCATGCCGGCCCAGCGTTCCAGCACCGGGTGGTCCTGGTCGGACAGTGCCCGCATCACCGTGCGGATGTCGAACGGCTTCTTGCGATCCGGGTTCTTCGCCACCGAGAAGATCTCGCCGACCGTGGTGAAGTCGCTGTCGGCGATGGCGTGCGGGAAGTCCGAGATGTCCCGGTCGACCGGGTCGGTCGAGGAGGCGCGCCGGGGCGCGCTTTCTCCCGGTACGACGTACGTGTGCTCGTAGTGAGCCATCAGCACATCGCGGGCCGCGCCCAGGTCAGGCGCCCAGTACTGCGCCTGGCCGTTGGGACCCATCACCCGGTCGTAGCCGCCGATGCCGAAGTTGTCCTCGGCCGACACGCCACCCGAGAAGTCGAGGGCCTGCTTGCCGGTGAGCACCATCGCCGAGTCGGGCGTCATGACCAGGATGCCCTTGGTGTGCATGAGCATCGTGGCTTCGGCGTTCCAGTAGGGCTGTGCGCCCACGTTGATGCCCGCGACCACGATGTTGATCTCGCCTCCGGCCTGGGTGAACTCGACGATCCGCTTGAGCGCGGCCGCCACCCAGTCCATGTTCTCGGTGCCCGACTCCATCGAGATGCGGGCGCCGGACGACAGCGCGTACCACTCCAGCGGCACCGCCATCTGTTCCGCGAGATCGAGGGCGGCGATGACCCGGCGACACTCCGGCTCGGAGAGCGCGCCGAGCGACTTGGTCGGGTCGCCGAGAAGCACCACGCGGGTCACGCCCTCGGGGTGCCGGTCGGTCCTCGTCGTGACCACGCCGGCGACCATGGCCGCGCTGTTGCGACCCTTGGGCCGGTCGACCGGCGCCAGGACACCGTCGGAGAGGTCGTGCTCGACGAAGTCGCCCAGGAGAGACGCGAGCTCGTACGGGTAGACCGTGTTGCGCGCGCTCGCCCGCAGCACCTTCTGCCGGTAGCCGTCCAGCGGCTCGATCGGCTCGTCCGACGGCTCGCCGATGGTCAGCCTGGTGCCGCCGGCCGCGTCGAAGGTGATCCGGACCGCGCTCTTGACGAGGGCACCGGAAGAATCGATCCGCCGCGCGATGAACAGGATCTCCTCGAGGCCCGCGCCGGCGGTCGTCGGCGCGATGCGGCGGGCGATCATCTCCATCTCGTCGCGGGTGATCGACACCGGCGGCCACACGTACATGACGATCCGGTTGGTGTTGAACCGCTTGTCCGAGGGCCGCTGCTGCTGGGCCCGGCGGATCGAGTCGAGGCAGGTGGCGATCGTGTCTTCCGCCGTCGGCAGGGCGACCAGGCGGCCGTCGTGCTCGCGCAGCTCGGTCAGGTCGCGCACCTGGCCGAAGGCGATCAGCCGGTCGTCGGCCGGGTTTTCCCGGGCGATGCAGCGGAACAGGTAGACCTCTTCGTCGGAGGAGGGTACCCGGGTGAGGTCGAACTTGCGGAGGCGTTCCAGCTGCATGCGCTGGGCGACGTACGGGTGGAGGCCGCGGATCAGCCGCTCCTCGACGACGCCCGTGGCCGCCCGGCGGAACGTCACGTGGTGGTGCATGACCGCGCCGCCGCGGCCCGCGACCGTGGTCGTGACCCGGCCGACGCGGTGCGGCAGCGGGTGGGCCGCGACCACGTCGAGCAGTGCGGCCGCCATCGCGTCGGAGTCGGCGGGCTGCCCCTCCCAGGCCAGGTAGATGTCGGCGTCCAGGGTGGCGTCGCCGGTGGCCAGCCCGGCCAGCCCGTCGAGCACCCGGCCCAGCTCCTCGAACGGCACCGCGGCCGACACGATCGTCGATCGGGCGTGCCGCTCGGCGACCACGAACCGGTGGCCGGCCGCCTCCTGCGTGCGCACGGAGGAAAGGTCCTTGTTGCCGTAGTAGCGGCGGGTCAGCACCTCGAGCATCACCGAGTTGTCGAGGTTGGCCCGGACCAGGCGCTGGCCGAGCAGGCGGACCAGCGGCTCGGTGCTGCGGACCATGCCGGCGATCCGCTCGCCGCGGTCGGCGGCGTCCGGCTGCTCGTCGAGGTGGCGCAGGCTCTTGCGGACCTCGGCGTAGACCCGGGCGCGGTTGCGCCGCAGCAGCGGCATGCCGAACCAGGCGAAGACGACCGCGCGGGCCAGGTCGGCCACGGCCGGGAAGCGTACCTGGGCGGCCGTGATGAGCCGCTCCAGCGCGAGACCGGCCGGCTCGCGCAGGGTGTCGTCGGGCGGCCCCTCGGTCAGCCAGGTGCGCAGCAGGGTGACGATCACCGTGGCGTCGGTGGCCGCCCGCTGCTGGGCCAGGAAGATGCGGAACACCGCCGCCTCGAGCGCCGGGGTGCGCTCCAGTTCGGTGACGCCGTAGCGGCCGAGGGCGCGAGACAGCCGGGCCTGGAACGACTCGGTGAGCCCGGCCCGTTCGACGTCGAGGCTCTGCAGATAGGTGTGGAAGTATTCGCGGGCGCTGTGCACCCGGGTGTCGCTGCCGCCGTCCTCACCCGCGGGCCGGTTGCGGCTCAGCTCGGCCAGGTCGGCGAAGACGTCGAGCAGCTCGACCTCGCCCGCCAGCGGGCGGAACCCGGCGGCGATCGCCGAGGAACGCGCCGCCAGGTAGTCGCCGAGCACCCGGCGCTCGTCGTGCGGGTCGACGTCGAAGCCGAGCAGCAGGCTGCGAAGGTCGTCGTGGCCGCGCCGGCAACGGTCGCGGACCGGCACGTCGGCCGGTGCCGGGGGCAGATCGAGCTCGACGTGTTCCTCGACCGCCGCGGCGGCGGCCGAGGCGTCGCCGATCGGCTCGAGGCGCAGCAGCGCCGCTCCCGCGTCGACCTTGGCACCGACCGAGACCAGGCACTCCTTGACCCGGGCCTTGAACGGCGCGCGGAGCACCGCCTCCATCTTCATCGCCTCGAGCACCAGCACCGGGGCGCCCGCCTCGACCTCGGCCCCGGCGGCCAGCGGGGTGGCGACGACCAGTGCGGGCATCGGGGCGCGCAGCACGCCGCCCTCGTCGCGGCTGATGCGGTGGGTGACGCCGTCGACCTCGACCAGGTGGATCGCGCCGTGGGCGCCGGTGAGCAGGCGGTGCCGGACACCGTTGACCACGATGCGCCCGCTGTGCTTGTCGTAGCGCTCCAGCTCGACGTCGGCCGTGCGGGACTCGGAGCCCGCCTCGACGCCGACCCGGAACCGGTGCGGACCGACCCGGGCCACCCGCACCCGGTAACTCGCGCCGCGCAGTTTCAGCTCGAGGGGGCGGCCGCTCTCATGGCGCACCTGGGGCCGGCCGCCGAACGCGGTCGAGAGCAGACGCTCCTCCTCGACGCGTTCCTCCTCCTCGTACGCCTCGATGGCCGCCGCGGCCAGCGCGACCGCCGAATGCTTCTGGGAGACCAGCCGGCCCTCGCCGCGGACCCGGTCGATCCAGCCGGTGTCGGCGCTGCCGTCGATGACCTCGCTCTGGTCGAGCAGGTCGAGCACGAAACTCTTGTTGGTCGTGCCGCCCTCGATGATGACGGTGGTCTCGGCCATGGCCCGGCGCAGCCGGGCCAGTGCCTCGTCACGGTCCTTCCCGTACGCGATGACCTTGGCGATCATCGAGTCGAAGTCACCCGGAATGGTGTCGCCCTCGCTGACCCCGGTGTCGACCCGGATGCCCGGACCGGCCGGCAGGTCGAGCCGCGCGATGCGGCCGGGGGAGGGTGCGAAGTCGCGGTCGGGGTCCTCCGCGTTGAGCCGGGCCTCGACGGCGTGCCCGCGCTCGACCGGCGGTGTGCCGTCCAGCCGGCCACCTGACGCGACGTGGATCTGGGCCTTGACCAGGTCGTAACCGTTGGTCGACTCGGTGATCGGGTGCTCGACCTGCAGGCGGGTGTTGACCTCCAGGAAGGCGAGCAGGTCGTCGCCCGGGTGGTAGAGGAACTCGACCGTGGCCGCCCCGCGGTAGCCGACCCGCACCGCCAGGCGCTCGGCCGACTCCTTGAGCTCGGCCGCCCGCGCGGGCGGGAGCACCGGCGACGCCGACTCCTCGATGACCTTCTGGTTGCGGCGCTGCACCGAGCAGTCGCGCACGCCGAGCGCCCACGCGGTGCCCTGCCCGTCGGCGATGATCTGCACCTCGACGTGGCGGGCGCCGGTGACCAGGCGCTCGAGGAAGACGATGCCGCTGCCGAAGGCGCGCGCCGCCTCCTGGCTGGTGCGCTCGTAGGCGTCCGCGAGCTGGTCGGGGTCGCGCACCACGCGGATGCCGCGCCCGCCGCCGCCCGCGGTCGCCTTGAGCATCAGCGGGTAGCCGATGCGCTCGGCCGCCTCGAGCGCGGCCTCCAGGGTCTCGACCGGGCCGCGGCTCCACGGCGCGACCGGCACGCCGACCTCCTCGGCGATCAGCTTGGCGCCGATCTTGTCGCCGAGCTGGCGCATCGCGTCGGGCGACGGGCCGATGAAGGTGATCCCGATGCGCTCGCACAGCTCGGCGAACGCCGGGTCTTCGGCCACGAAGCCCCAGCCGACCCAGGCCGCGTCGGCCCGGGTCTCGGTCAGCGCGCGTTCGAGGACCTTGAGGTCCAGGTAGGGCCGGCCGGCGGCCGGGCCGAGGTCGTACGCGATGTCGGCCTCGCGGACGAACGTGGCCGACCGGTCCACGTCCGTGTGGAGCGCGACGATCTCGACCTCCGCCCCGGTCTCCGCGGACAGCTCACGGACGGCGTGAATGAGCCGCATGGCGGCCTCACCACGGTTGACGATGGCGATACGACTGAACACCTGGACGAGCCCCTGTTTGCCGAAATTCTTTTCCGGGAGACTACAGGCGCCCGGCCCCGGCGCATCAGAACCCGGCCACCGCCCGCGGAAGATAGTGCGCCTGGAGGAGGCGTACGTCCTGGTCGTCGAGCGAAAGCGAGACCGCGGCGACCGCATCCGTCAGATGGTGGGGTTTCGTCGCACCGACGATCGGCGCCGTGACGACCGGGTTGGCGGCGACCCAGGCCAGGGCGACCTGGGCGCGCGGCACGCCGTGCTTCTCGGCCACCTCGCCCACCGCGTCGACAATCTTGCGCTCGGCCTCCTCGGCGCCCTGGTAGAGCGTTTTTCCGAATTCGTCACCCCGGGTGCGCGCGGTCTCCTGGTCCGGCTCGTTTTCGGCCTTCCCGGGCCGGGCGAGGCGGCCGCGGGCGAGCGGGCTCCACGGAATGACCGCGATGCCCTGATCAGCGCAGAGCGGCAGCATCTCGCGCTCCTCCTCGCGGTAGAGCAGGTTGTAGTGGTTCTGCATCGAGACGAACCGGGTCCAGCCGTGGAGATCGGCCAGGTAGAGCGCCTGCGCGAACTCCCACGCGTACATCGAGGACGCCCCGAGGTAGCGGGCCTTGCCCGCCTTGACCACGTCGTGCAGTGCCTCGAGGGTCTCCTCGATCGGCGTGGTGTGGTCGAGCCGGTGGATCTGGTACAGGTCGACGTAGTCGGTGCCGAGCCGCCTCAGCGAGGCGTCGATCTCACTCAGGATGTGCTTGCGCGAGAGGCCGCCGCCGTTCGGCCCGGGCCGCCGGACGCCGTGCACCTTGGTCGCGAGCACGATCTCGTCGCGGTCGGCGAAGTCGTCGAGCGCCCGGCCGAGGATCTCCTCGCTGGTGCCGTCGGAGTAGACGTTGGCGGTGTCGAAGAAATTGACGCCCAGGTCCAGGGCCTGACGGACGAACGGCCGGGCCTCGTCCTCGGGCAGCGACCACGGGTGCGGCCCCCGCTCGGGCACGCCGTAACTCATCGCGCCGAGGCACACCCGGGAGACGTCCA
Source organism: Actinoplanes sp. (assembly GCA_036402935.1). Classification (GTDB taxonomy): domain Bacteria; phylum Actinomycetota; class Actinomycetes; order Mycobacteriales; family Micromonosporaceae; genus Actinoplanes. Next base: position 35,392 of record DASWRZ010000296.1, on the reverse strand, counting down.
TGCCCGTGCTTCCGAACTTCACATATTCCACATGGTCGACCCTATGACCGGACCCAGCCGATTTCCGGTGCGATGTGCTTGGTGATCGTTTCGAGGATGCGGGCGTTGTACTCGACCCCGAGCTGGTTGGGCACGGTGAACAGCACGTAGTCGGCCGCCTGCACGGCCGCGTCGGCGGCCAGTTCCCGCGCGATCTGCGCCGGGTCGCCCACGAACGTACGCCCGAAGCGTGACCGGACCCCCTCGAGCAGTCCGACCTGGTCGTCGTGCGCCTGCGAGCCGAAATAGATCCGGTCGATCTCCTCGGTGATCGGCAGCACGCTGCGCGAGATGCTTACCTGCTCCTGGCGGGAGTGGCCCGCCTCGCGCCAGGCGTCCCGGTAGAGCTGGATCTGCTCGGCCTGCAGCTCGTCGAACGGCACCCCGGTGTCCTCGGTCAGCAGCGTCGAACTCTGCAGGTTGACCCCGATCCCGGCCGCCCACTCGGCGGTGGCCCGGGTGCCGGCACCCCACCAGATGCGGTCGCGCAGGCCGGGCGACTGCGGTGTGATCGCCAGGCCGCCGCTGACGCCGCCGGTGCGGGCCGGGTCGGTGCGGGCGACCGCCGCGCCCTCGATGGCCTGCAGGAAGACCTCGGTCTTCTGCCGGGCGAGGTCGGCCGCGGTCATGCCCTCCGGCGGCCGGTAGCCGAAGTTGTAGGCGCCGTCGAGGGCCGTCTCCGGGGATCCGCGGCTCACGCCCAGCTGCAGCCGGCCGCCGCTGATCAGGTCGGTGGCGGCGGCCTCCTCGGCCATGTAGAGCGGGTTCTCGTAGCGCATGTCGATCACGCCGGTGCCCATCTCGATGGTCCTCGTGCGCGCGGCGATGGCGCTGAGCAGCGGGAAGGGCGACGCGAGCTGGCGCTCGAAGTGGTGCACGCGCACGAACGCGCCGTTCACCCCGAGCTCGTCGGCGGCCTCGGCCAGCTCGATCGTCTGCAGCAGCGAATCGGCGGCGCTGCGGGTCTGCGACCCGGATGCGTCCCGCCAGTGCCCGAAGGACAGGAACCCGATCTTCTTCACAGTCGCCTCCAACCCCGCCGGCGGTCCGGCGATTCCCTTCGCTCACCCTTCCTTTTTCGTACGCTATGAGAGCTATGTCCAAACCCTGTCCGTGAGGTTTTCTATGATCACCAAGAGCATCGTCCTGTCCGCTCTGATGGCCGGGCTGTCATCCCTGCCCGTGTCGGCGGTCTTTGCGGCCCCGGCTGCTTCGGCTGCTTCGTCTGCCCTGGCTGCTTCGTCTGTCCCGGCTGCTTCGGTCGTCCAGCCGGCCCCGGATACCACCTTCCTCCGGGCGGTCCATCAGGCCAACATGGCCGAGATCGCCGGCGGCAACATCGCCCAGGAGCGCGGCGTCTCGTCTCGGGTGCGCGCCCTCGGTGCCCGTTTCGTCCGCGACCACACCGCCATCGACACCCGCCTGACCGCGGTTGCCCGCGCCGCCGGCGTCATGCTCCCCGACACCCCGACCGCCGCCCAGCTGGCGTTGACCAAGCGGTACCAGTCGGTCCCGTCGTCCTCCTTCGACCGCCTCTATCTGCACACCCAGCTCAAGGCGCACAACGAGGCCCTGGCCGCGGGCAAGGCGGAACTGGCGAACGGTCAGGACACGCGGGTCAAGCAGCTCGTCGCGTACGCGGCCCCGCTGGTCCAGGCCCACCACGACGCCCTGACCGCGGCCCTCGCCACTTCCTCCTACGGCAGCCCCGCCCGCTGACGCCTGTGGATGACGGCCGCAAGTTGTCGTACCCGCGTGGTCGAATCGGCTCCCACCCAGTGCCGGGGTGGGGGAGGCTCCGGCCGCTCGGCAATCTCGGGTAGGCGAGAGTCTCGGGTAGGCGAGAGCCACGGGTAGGCGAGAGTCGCAGGTAGCCCCAGAGTCGCGGGTAGCCGAGATCAGACCGGGAAGTTGGCGCGGAACACGTTGCCCGGGTCGTACCGCTGCTTGAGCAGGCGCAGCCGGGCGGCCACCTCGGGGGTGAAGGCGTCGGCCGCCGACTCGGCGGGCTCCAGGAACGTGTAGGGCTTACGGCCGCTCACCGGCAGTGCCTCGGCGAGCTTGCGCTGCTTCGCGGCGACCGGCGGACCGGCCGGCGCGCCGAGCAGATGCACGGCGTACGGCTCGGTCAGCGGCCCGTGCGGGCTGTGCGACGGGCGGGCCAGCGCGCCGCCCAGGTGCCGGATCTGCACGGCCAGCAGTGGCGCGATCGGTTCCGCGAGCAACGCCGTGCCGACGTCGCCGGTCAGGTCGGTCAGCAGTTCGCAGCGGGACAGCCGGTTGCCCGGCTCGGTGGGCTCGGCCGTGATCGACCCGACGTCGGCGGCCGACATCGTCCGGCCCGAGTCGGCCTGCGGGCGGGGCAGCGGGGCGAGCAGGTCCCGCGCCTCCGCCTCGCCGCCGAGATAGGTGAAGTCGACCGCGACCATCGGTTCGGTGCCCGGGAACTGCACCAGGTTGAGCCAGACGCTGAGCTCGTCCGGCGCGGCCGCGGTGATCCGCCGATAGGCGTCGATGACGGCCGGGGCGTGCCGGGCGTCCCACCAGGCCCGGCCGCCGTAGAGGCGGGGCACGGGGTGCAGCTCGACCTCGGCGGCGGTGACGACGGCGAAGTCGCCCCCGGCGCCCCGCAGCGCCCAGAACAGGTCGGGATCGGTCTGCGCGGTGACGTGCCGCCGGCGGCCGTCGGCGTCGACGATGTCGAGCGCGGTGACGCCGTCGGCGACCCACCCGTGCCGGCGCGAGAACCAGCTGAGCCCGCCGCCCAGCGCGAGGGCGGTGACGCTGACGATCGGCGAGCTGCCCGGCAGCCCGCTCAGCCCGTGCTCCGCGGCGGCGGCCTGCAGGCGGCCGGTCGGCACACCCGCGCCGACCCGGGCGCGGCGCCCGGCCGGGTCGATCGCCAGGCCGGTCAGCCGCCGGGTGCGGAGCAGGATCGCGCCCTCGGTGCGGCCGGTGGCGCCGTGCCCGCCCGCCTGGGTGGCGATGCCCAGCCCGGCCGCGCGCGCGTGCCGCACGAGTGCGACCACGTCGTCGTCGCCGGCCGGCTCGGCCACGGCCGCGACCGCCTGCTCGACGGCGGAGTTCCACGGCCGGCGGGCCGCCTCGAAACCCGGCTCGCCGGGCAACCACGTTCGCATATCTAGTAAGCTAGCATGCTAGCATCGGTGCCGTGCGAGACGAGGGCGCCAAACAGCAGTTCAACGTCTATCTGCCCGCCGGGCTGATCAGGCGGGTGAAGCACGAGGCGATCGAGTCGGGGCAGTCCCTGTCGGCGCTGGTCGCCGGTGCGCTGACCGCCTACCTCGACGCCCAGCAGCAACGGCAGACACCCGGGAAGGGAGATTGACCGATGGCCACCGAAGGCGTCGAGGCGATATTTCTGGAGACTCACAACTGGGGGCGGGCGGCGAAGTTCTTCCTGGCCCTGGGCTACGAGATCGAGTTCGACACCGGCCACAACTCCGGCCAGTTCCGCAACCGCACCGGCCCGTCCGTCTTCATCGCCGAGGTCCCCGAGGATCGCGAGGTGCACACCCGGATCGTCATGCGGGTCCCTGACGCCGAGGCGTTCGCCGCCGACCCGGTCGTCGAGGTGGTGACCCCGTTCGAGGCGACCCACTACGGCACGCTCGAGATGACCGTCCGCGACCCCGACGGGCGCACGTGGACCCTTCAGGCACCCCCGAAACCCTCGGCCGAGCCGGCCTGACCGCCTAGCGAAGCCAGGCCCGGAAGACGTCGCCTAGCGTCCGGAACCGGTTGGGGCCGGTGCAGGTAGACCACGCCGGTCACGGTGAACGGTCCTCGAGCAGCGATCGCAACGTGTCCGCGTCGGCCGGGTCGAGGCCGGCCGCGAACTGCTGGAGCACCGCCCGCCGGTCGGGCCGCGCATCGAGTGCCGCCCGCATGCGGTCGGCCGCCGTGGTCGCCGCGTCCCGCACCGGCCAGTAGGCGTGCCCGCGCCCGGCCGGCGCGCGCCGGACCACGCCCTTTTCCAGCAGGCGGATCAGGCGCCGTCCGGCGGTGTGGAGAGCCGGTAGGATCGGCCCGTGCGTCGCATCGTGAACTCGCCGCCCCGCTTCTGAGCGGGGACCATCGGTCGCGCGCCCCGGGTGGGCGCGCTCTTTGCGTACGCCGTAGCTCCCCGCTTCCCGCGACCCCGATCCTTCGTCGCAGAAGCGAGTGACTGTCCATGTTGCAACGATCGTCGTCCGGCGCCGGCTTTCTCGTCGTCGCCGGTGTCCTCTGGGGAACCGGCGGGCTCACCGGGAGCCTGCTCGCCCACCACACCGGCCTCGGCCCGCTGGCCGTCGCCACCTATCGGCTCGGCGGCGGCGGTCTGCTGCTCGTCGCCCTCCTCACCGCGGCCCGCCGGCCCGTTCCCCGCGACCGCAAGGCCCTCCGGCGGATCGCGGTCGTCGGGAGCCTCGCCGCCCTGTTCCAGGCCACCTACTTCGCGGCCGTGCAGAGCGTCGGCGTGAGCCTGGCCACCCTGCTCACCATCGGTGCCTCGCCCGTGCTCGTGCTCACCGTCGAAGCGGTCACCGGTCGTCGCCGGATCGGGCCGGGCACGGCGAGCACGGCCACCCTGGCCGTAGCGGGGCTGGCGCTGCTCATCGGCGTACCGCAAGGAAGCCGGAACCTGACCACCCTGCTCGCCGGCGGCGGGTTTGCCCTGCTCGCGGCCGGTGGGTTCGCCACCATGACGCTGGTGCAGGCGCGGCCGGTCGAAGGCCTCGACGAGCTCGCCACGACCGGCTGGGCGTTCACCTTCGGCGCCGCACTGCTCGCTCCGCTCGCCGCGGCGGCCGACGGCCTCCGCTTCGCCCCCGGCCCTGTCAACCTGACGCTCGCGGCCGCCCTGGCGGTCGGGCCGACGGCTGTCGCGTACGCGGCGTACTTCCGTGGGCTGCGCACCGCCCCGGCGGGGACCGCCGCCCTGATGGCCCTGCTGGAACCGCTGGTCGGCAGCGCTCTCGCCGCGGTGGTGCTGGGCGATCGGCTGAGCCCGGCCGGTCTCGTCGGCGGCGCCCTGCTGATCGTCGCCCTGGTGCTGGAACCGTTGACCCGCTCGGGCTTGCGCGGCGCGGTATTAGTGAGCAGTGACGGTTGACGGATGGGACGGGCACGGGCTGCCGCCGGTGGCCGGTGCCCGCATCCGGCGGGCCCGGGAAGGCAGCGTGCGCACCTCGCTGCTGCCGGTCAACGGGCTGGCCGGACTGGAGATGGCCGGGCGCGAGATGGCCGGACGCGATGCCGCTAGTTCCGATGTCGCCGGTTCCGATGTCGCCGGTTTGGATGTCGTGGGCGAGGTGCTCGGCGCCGCGGTGATGCAGACCAGCTGGTCCCGCTATCACGGCTGTGGCTGGGTGCTGGCGGTCGGCGGGGGCTGGTCGCCGGGCCTGCGGGCCGCCGACCGCTGGGTCGGCTACGAGCCCTACCGGCACGCCGTCCGGTGGGGCTGGGACAACGCGCTCGGCCGGATGCTGCAGGAGGCGACCGTCCTGGGGGCCGACGGCGTGATCGGGGTGCACCGGTTACACCGAGCTGGTCGACCACGTTCGGTCCGAGGCCCGCAAGGATCTGGCCGCCCGGGTGGCCCGGATCGGCGCGGACGGCGCTTTCATGTCCGACATCCGGTTGCGTGTCCGGCGGCTCGAGATGGCCGATTACCACGTCGACCACGCCGCCGAGTGCCTGATCGTCGGCACCGCGATCGCCCGGTTCCGCCGCGGGTCCCGGCCGGTCACGAGCAGCCTGACCGTGCTGCCGCTCCGGGATTCCCGGCCGAGCCGGGCCGAAGAGGCGGTGATCTTGTCGGGTCGGGGAGTGCCGCGCGGGCGGCGGCGCGGTATGACTGAACAGTGACGGTTGAGGGGTGGGACGGGCGAGGGCTGCCACCGGTGGCGCGCGCCCGCATCGCGCGTGCCGCCGCCGACGGGGTCCGCACCTCGCTGCTGTCGGCCGACGGGCTGGCCGGGATCGAGGCGGCCGGGTTCGAGATGGTCGGCGAGGTGCTCGGCACCGCGGTGATGCAGATCGGCTGGCAGGGTTACGGCGGCTGCGGCTGGACCCCGGGCATCGGCAGCGGTGGCTTCTACGGGCCGGGCCAGGTGTCGCGGCCGTCCCGCTGGTCGGGCTACGAGCCCTACGCGCGGGCGGTCCGGCACGGGCGTGACACCGCGCTCAGCCGGATGCACCAGGAGGCGGCCGCGCTCGGCGCCGACGGCGTGGTCGGGGTGCGGTTCACCGACGAGCGGATGGAGGGGCAGAAGCGCGAGTTCATGGCGCTCGGCACCGCGGTCCGCTCGCGCGGCCGCGAGCGGCCGAAAGTCCCGTTCGCCACCGACCTCGGCGGGCAGGACCTGGCGAAGCTGCTGACCGCGGGCTGGGTGCCGGCCGGCATCGCGTACGGGATCTCGATCGCGGTGCGGCACGACGACTGGCGCACCCAGTCGCAGACCGGCTGGATGGCCGGCAACACCGAGGTCAGCGGCTACACCGAGCTGCTGACCCACGTACGGGCCAAGGCCCGCCACGATTTCGCCGCCCTGGCGGCCAAGCTCGGCGCCGACGCCGCGCTGCTCTCCGGCCTCTGGTCACACGTGTGGCCGATCGAGGTGGGCGAAAACCACACCGACCACGTCGCCGAGTGCGTCGTCACCGGCAACGCGATCGCCCGGTTCCACGCCGGGCGCAAGGCCACCACCAGCAGTCTCACCATCCTGCCGCTGCGGAGCTCCCGATGACCGTGAACACTTCCGACGCCCTCGGCGTCCCCGACGACGCGATGCGCCGCCTGGCGCAGATGCGCCCCGGCCAGGCCAGCAGCCTGTTCACCTCCGACCTGAGCGTCAACGAGTTCCTGCTGGTGCGGGAGGCCGGGTTCCGGCCGCTCGGGCTGGTGCTCGGCTCGAGCATCTACCACGTCGGCATCCAGTTCGGACGCTGGAGCAAAAACCAGGAGCTGGAGTCGCTGTCCCAGGCGATGTACCACGCCCGCGAACTGGCGATGACCCGCATGGAGGCCGAGGCCGACGCGCTCGGCGCCGACGGCATCGTCGGCGTGCGGCTCGACATCGAGTTCAAGGAGTTCGGCTCCGACCTGGCCGAGTTCATCGCGATCGGCACCGCGGTCAAGGGCGACGCGGCGCCCGCCACCGGCGGCACCTGGCGTAACAAGCACAACCAGCCGTTCACCAGCGACCTGTCCGGGCAGGACTTCTGGACGCTGATCCAGGCCGGCTACGCCCCGCTCGGCATGACCATGGGCACCTGCGTCTATCACATCGCCCACCAGCGGTTCTGGCAGGCGATGGGCAACATCGGGCAGAACGTGGAGATCCCGCAGTACACCGAGGCGCTCTACGACGCCCGCGAGCTGGCGATGAGCCGCATGCAGGCGGAGGCCGAGGCGCTCGAGGCAGAGGGCATCGTCGGCGTGCAGATGCTGTCGAACACCCACCGCTGGGGCGGGCACACGACCGAGTTCTTCGCGATCGGCACGGCCGTACGCCCGCTGCGGGCCGACCACGTGATCGCCAAGCCGCAGCTCGTGCTGCCCCTGACCGACCGATGACCGATTCCTTGGGGCCGATGGGCGACCTGCATCTGATCGCGGCCGCACTGCGCTCGGATCGGGCCGACGTGGAGTCCTACACGCGGGTGCTCACCTCGGTGCTCGGCGACGCGCTGCCGCCGGGCATGGTCGAGGTGGAGCGCAAGCGGTCGCTGGCCGACCGCGTGAACGGGCGCGCGGGCACCCCGGTGTCGCTCACCGTGACCACACCGGAGTCACAGCTGATCCTGAGGCAGGAAAAGCACGGCGTCGCGGCCGAGGTCCGGCAGATCGTCCGCGGAGTGACGATCAAGCGCAGCACGGTCGGGATCGACGAGTGGCTGGTCGCCCTGGCCGGAGTGCTGTCCAGGCTCGCGGGCAACTCGGCGGCGGCCCGCGAGGCGCTCACCAACCTGCTCGGCTGAGGCGAAACGGGGTCACGACCGCGTTCAGCGCGGCCGACATCAGCTCGAGCGGGGACGCGGTCTCCAAAACAACACACACGCACATTCGGGCAACCCTAGAAGTCACAAAAGTCATCGGACATTGACCCAATTGAGCAGCCCGCGTAACTTTCTTAACGGGTCGATCCTCGTCTATGTGTTTGCGTCGCGGCCGCTGCGCGGGCACGCCCCGTCCCCCTTGACCAGGGAGTCATCCCCATGCGCAGACATCGATCCCCGGTGCTGGCCGCTCTTCTGGCACTGATCGTCGCGGCCTTCGGTCTCGCCCTGGCGTCCCCCGCCTCGGCCGCCGGCACGCTCCCGTGCGACATCTACGCCACCGGCGGCACCCCGTGCGTCGCCGCCCACTCGACCACGCGGGCCCTCTTCGGCGCCTACAGCGGCCGCCTCTACCAGGTCACCCGGGCCTCCGACGGCGCCACCCACGACGTCGGCACGCTCGCCGCCGGCGGCTACGCCAACGCCGGCGACCAGGACGCCTTCTGCAACGGCACGACCTGCCGGATCACCAAGATCTACGATCAGACCACCCGGCACAACGACCTGTCGATCGCCCCCGACGGCGGTGCCGGCAGCGGTGACCGGGGCGCCGACGCGGGCGAGATCGCGGTCAACGCGGGCGGTCACAAGGTCTACGGCGTCTGGGTCTCGCCGGGCGTCGGCTACCGATACACCGGCGTCGCCTCCGGCGTGGCCGTCAACGGCCAGCCTGAGGGCGTCTACATGGTCGCCAGCGGCACCCACGTCAACTCGGACTGCTGCTTCGACTACGGCAACGCCGAGTCCACGCCGAACGACACCGGCAACGGCCACATGGACGCCGTCAGCATCGCCACGACGTGTTACTTCGGGCCCTGCCAGGGTTCCGGACCGTGGATCGAGGCGGACATGGAGAACGGCATGTTCCAGGGCGGCAACGGTTCCAACCCCAACCCGGGCAACAACTCGGCCTTCGTCACCGCGGTGCTGAAGAACAACGGCCAGACGACGTACGCCCTCAAGGGCGGCAACTCGCAGTCCGGCGGCCTGAGCACGTGGTGGAACGGGTCGCTGCCGACCGACAAGGCGGGCTACCGGCCGATGCACCAGGAGGGTGGCATCATCCTCGGCATCGGCGGCGACAACAGCAACCGCAACCGGGGCACCTGGTTCGAGGGCGCGATGGTCGCCGGGTACCCGACCGACGCCAGCGAGAACGCGGTCCAGTCCAATGTGGTCAGCGTCGGCTACGCCGGACAGACCAACGTGCCGAACGGCCCGGCCGGCACGATCACCGGCCCGGGCGGCAAGTGCGTCGACGTCGCGGCCGACGACACCGGCGCGAACGGCACCGGCGTGCAGCTCTGGGACTGCCAGAACTACGCCGAGGATCAGTACTGGACCCACTTCCCGGACAACAGTCTGCGTACGCTGAACCGCTGCCTCGACATCAAAGGCAACGGTACGGCCAACGGCACCCAGGTCCAGCTCTACGACTGCAACGGCGTGGGCGGCCAGAAGTGGATCCAGCAGGCCGACGGCTCGTTGAAGAACCCGCAGTCCGGCCGGTGCCTCGACTCGCCGAGCGGGGCGACGGGCAACGGGACCCGGCTGCAGATCTATGACTGCAACGGCAGTGCGGCCCAGAAGTTCGCGGTCAACGGCGGCGGCACCACGCTGGGCCCGGGCGGCAAGTGCGTCGACGTCGCGGCCGACGACAGCGGTGCCAACCTGGCCGCGGTGCAGCTCTGGGACTGCCAGACGTACGCCGCCGACCAGCACTGGTTCCACCAGTCCAACGGGTCGCTGCGTACGCTCGGCCGCTGCCTGGACATCAACGGCAACGGGACCGCCAACGGCACCCAGGTCGAGCTCTACGACTGCAACGGCGTGGGCGGCCAGGTCTGGCAGCAGCAGGCCGACGGCTCGCTGAAGAACCCGCAGTCCGGCCGGTGCCTCGACTCACCGAGCGGGGCGACCGCCAACGGGACGCGGCTGCAGATCTACGACTGCAACGGCGGCGCGGCCCAGAAGTTCGCCCTCGGCTAGACCCGTCACACCCGGAAACGCGCTACCACCGTACGAAGTTCGTCGGCGACCCGGGTGAGCTCGGTGACCGAGGCGTCAGCCTCGCCGAGCGCACCCGTGGTCGCCTGCACGGCCGAGGCGACCGAGTTGATGTTGCCGGCGATGTTCGAGCTGCCGCTGGCCGCGTCGCCGATGCTGCGGCTCATCTCGTTGGTCGTCGCGGTCTGCTCCTCGACCGCCGACGCGATCGTCACCTGGTAGTCGTTGATCTCGGAGATGATCCGGGAGATCTCGGCGATCGCGTCGACCGCGCTGGTCGTGTCGGCCTGGATCGCCTCGACCCGGCGCGAGATGTCCTCGGTCGCCTTCGCGGTCTCCTGGGCCAGGTCCTTGACCTCGGTCGCGACCACGGCGAAGCCCTTGCCCGCCTCGCCGGCCCGGGCCGCCTCGATGGTCGCGTTGAGGGCCAGCAGGTTGGTCTGCTCGGCGATCTGGGTGATCACCTTGACCACGTTGCCGATCTCCTCCGAGGACGTTCCCAGCTTGGCCACGGTCTCGTTGGTGGACTGGGCCACGCCGACCGCGCTGGACGCGACCTGGGCGGCGTTGTTCGCGTTCTCGGCGATCTCGCGGATCGACGCGCCCATCTCGTCGCTGCCCGCCGCCACCGACTGCACGCTGGTCGACACGTCATCGGCGCTCGCGGCCACGACGCCCGCCTGGTCGGCCGCCTCCCGGGCGCCCGCGGCCAGCCGGGCCGTGACCGCGGTCAGCCGGGCCGTGCCCTCGCCGAGGGTCTGCGCGCCATGGGTCAGCGCGAGCACGGTGCTCCGAAGTCCTTCCCGGGCCCGGTTGACCTCCTGGGCCATCACGCCCAGCTCGTCGCGGCCCTGAACCTCGGCCGGAACCGTCAGGTCGCCCTCGGCCACCGCGTGCAGCGCTTCCGAGACCGTGGTGAGTTGCCGCCGGACCAGGCGCACCACGGCCACGCCGACCAGCGTGGCCAGCGCGAAGCCGATCACCAGGGCGAGCAGCGTGACCAGCCGGGCCTGGGAGTACGCCGTCCTGGCCTGGGCCGCCATCGCGTTGACCTCGACGTCCTCGTTCTGCTGCAGGGCGGCCAGCGAGGCGTTCGCCTCGCCGTCGACCTGGTTGAAGACCGCGGTCTGGGTCGCCGGTGACGGCTTGGTGTACGGCGCCGTGATCGGCGTGCCGAACAGCACCCCGTTGCGCAGCGCCCGGTAGTGGTCCTCGGCCGCCACGAACCGGTCGAGACCGTTGACCCGCGTGGGCGCGTTGTCGGCGATCTGGCGGTAGGCGGCGACCGCCTTGTCGACGATCGCGTCGCCGGCGAAGACCGCCGCCTTGCCGGCCGCCGCGGCCTGCGGGTTGGCGGCCGACCGGAAGACCAGGCCGCCGCGGTACATCGCCGCTACGCCGTGATACATGGTGGCGACCTGTTGGAGGCTGTCGACGTGGTGGCTCTTCATCGACTGGAGGTCGTCCCGCAAGGTGGACATCCGGTTGATCGACAGGACGGCGACCAGGATCGCGACCACGCCCACGGAGGCGGCGGCGAAGGACGTCTTCACGGTCATGCTGCGGTCGCCGAGAACACGTGCGAGGAATCCGCGACTGCCCATGCCCGACAATTGCGTAGTGTCGGACATTGCGGCCATGGCGGACCTCCCGGGTTCGGTGCCTCGAATGGGCTCAACTGTAGAGACGGTTTCGCGTATTTGGGACGAAAACCCTGAATCGGCCCCGCCGCCGCCGCATCCGTATTACTGCCGTGTTAGAGCTCAGCGTGGTCGAGCTCGCGCCGGTCACTCGGTAACATCCCGGCGCGGCGCCGGGGTCCCCGGCGAACCTCTCGTCCAGGACGCTCCCGAGGAGACGACATGCCGTTGAAGGCTGAGTGCATCCGGTTCGGCGGCAGCCGCCCGACCGCCGAGCTCCGCTCCAAGACCACGATCGTGGAGGACGGTGCCGGCTGCTCGGTCCCGCAGGGCTGCTGCCGCTCAGGGCTCGCCTCGTCGTGACGCTCCCGTTCGCCGTCACCGCCGGGGACCCGGCGTCCCCGGTGGTGCTGCACGTCCCGCACGCCTCTCGCGACCTGCCCCCGGCCGCGCGGGAAAGCCTGCTCATCGGCGCGGACGAGCTGGAAGAGGAGCTCGATCATCTGACCGACGCGTACACCGACGAGATCGCTCTGCGGGCTGCTTCCCAGGCGTCTCGGAGGCCCTGGGTCCTGCGCCATCGGTGGTCGCGGCTCGCGGTCGACCCGGAGCGCTTCCCGGACGAACGCGAGGAAATGCGGGCGGTGGGCATGGGCGCCGTCTATACGCACGGCTGGGCGGGGCGCAAGCTGCGCGACGAGGATCCCGTACGCGACGCGACCGCGCTCCAGACGCATTTCGGGCCCTACGCGGCTGCTGTGAAAGACCTGGTCGCCGACCGGCTCGCGGTGTGCGGACGGGCGGTGATCGTCGACGTCCACTCCTATTCGACGCTTCCCCTGCCGTACGAAATGCATGGCGCAAGCCCGCGCCCAGCGGTCTGTCTCGGCACGGACCGCTACCACACGCCTCCCGATTTGATTTCCGCCGCGGAAGCGGCGTTCGTCGATGTGGCCCTGGATACGCCGTTCGCCGGCTGCTACGTGCCGCTGGATTTCTACGGTCGTGAGCCGGCCGTGACCGCGTTGATGATCGAGATCCGGCGCGACGGTTACATGATCGAGCCGGGTGGTCCGCCGACCTCGGGGCTGTCCGTGCTGGCCTCGCGCCTGGCCACGTTGCTCAACTCGCTGGCGTGACCAGCGGCAGGAAGATGTCGTCGACGATTTCGATGATCGTCTTCTCGGACGGCGGCTGCAGGTTTGTCAGGAGGTCGTGCCGTATCAGGTCACCCGGCAGGCCGGCGATCCGGGGCGTGAGCCGATCCGGGTCGATCTCGCCCCGCTCGATGCCACGCCGGAGGATCTCCTCCATCCCGAACGGCTGCTGCCGGGCCTCCAGGAAATCCTCGCGCAGCTGGGCGAGCGAGCGACCGGTCTCCGCGTAGTACTCACCCATGTGCACGCTGAACAGCGCGGCGAGCTCGGCCCGCTCCGTGGAGACGTAGTTGAGGATGGCGAGGAGGTCGCCGCGCAGCGTGCCCGTGTCCGGTGTCGGCACCTCATGGGTGCGGCCGTAGTGGTGCACCGCGGCGATCGCCAGCTCGGCCCGGTCCGGCCAGCGCCGATAGATCACCGGGCGGCTGGTGCCGGCCCGGCCAGCGACGCCGTCGATGGTGAACCGGCCGTAGCCGACCTCGACCAGCTCGCGCCAGGCGGCCTCGAGCAGCGCCTCCTCGAGCTCCGCACCCCGGCGACGTGTCATTAGAAACATCCCTGTATCTTATTGCCTTCTGGTCCGCCCCAGTGTAGTTGTAGATACGTCATCGTATCTTATCTGCGGGGGTCCTCATGACCACGACTGCTGCCCCTCCCGGCCTCGACCCTTCCTTCCGGCGACTCGGCCTCGTGCTGCTCACCGGCGTCCTGGCCGTCGTCTTCGACACCACGATCGTCAACGTCGCCCTCGACACCCTCGGCCGCGACCTGCACGTCTCCGTCGGCACCATCCAGTGGGTCACCACCGGCTACCTGCTCGCCCTCGGCGTCGCCGTGCCGGTCACCGGCTGGCTCACCGACCGCCTCGGCGGCAAGCGCATCTGGATGGCCGCACTCACGCTGTTCCTCGTCGGCTCGATCGGCGCCTCCCTGGCCGGCGACGCCGGCATGCTGATCGCCTGCCGGGTCGTGCAGGGCATCGGCGGCGGCCTCATGCTGCCGGTGATGACCACCCTGATCATCCAGGCCACCGGCGGCAAGATGCTGGGCAGCGCCACCGCGCTCATCTCGTTCCCGGCCCTGCTCGGCCCGATCCTCGGTCCGTTCGCCGGCGGACTGATCGTGCAGCACCTCAGCTGGCGCTGGATCTTCTGGGTCAACGTCCCGTTCTGCATCGCCGGGCTGGTGCTGGCCTGGCGATTCCTCCCGGCCTTCCCGGGCCGCGGCCGCGCCCGGCTCGACGTTCCCGGCCTGCTCCTGGCCCTGCCCGGCATCGCGGCCGTGGTCTTCGGACTGTCCCGCTTCTCGACCTCGTGGGCTGTCGTGCCGCTCGCCGCGGGGGTGGCGCTGCTGGCCGCCTTCACCGTGCGGGCCCGCTCCCTGGGCGCTCGCGCACTGGTCGACGTACGCCTCTTCCGCTTCCGCGCCTTCAGCGGCTCGGTGCTGCTGCTGTTCCTGAGCGGCTTCGCCCTGTACGGCGCCCTGCTCCTGGTGCCGCTCTACTTCCAGCAGGTCCGCGGCTTCGGCCCGCTCGGCGCCGGGCTGTTCATCGCCGCCCAGGGCGTCGGGGTTCTCGGCAGCCGCTCCCTCGCCGGCCGCCTGACCGACCGGATCGGCGCCCGGTGGGTGGCCTTCGCCGGCCTGGCCGTGGTCGCGGCGGCCACGGTGCCGTTCGCCCTGGCCGGTGGCTCGACGGGGGTGTGGTGGCTGACCGCGGTGCTCGTGGTCCGCGGGCTGGGGCTCGGCGCGGTGACGATCCCGGTGATGGCGGCCGCCTACCAGGGTCTGGAACGCACCCAGATCCCGCACGCCAGCATCCTGACCCGAACCGCCCAGCAGATCGGCGGCTCCTTCGGCACGGCGGTCCTGGCCGTGGTTCTCCAGCACTACGCAGCTTCGCACCCGTTGACGGCCGCGTTCGACGTCGCCTTCTGGTGGTCGATCGCCTGCACCGTGGCGGCCCTGCTGCTGGCCCTGCTGCTTCCGGCCCACCCCTGACCGGATCCCCGTCTCGCCCCCACCCCGTACCGGGGGGGGGCGATCGACGCACCTTTCAGCCGTTGCTGTGGCCGGTGTTGTGGCTGTTCAGCTGTCGCTGTGGCCGGTGTTGTGGCTGTTCAGCTGTCGCCGTGGTTGGTGTTGTGGCTGTTCAGCTGTCGCCCTGGTTGGTGTTGCGGCTGTCGGAGAGGCGTTCGCGCAGCGCGGCCAGGCGCTCGTCGATGTCCTCGTTGCCGGTGGTGGGCTCCGGGGCGGTGCGAGGAGCGTTGTGCTGGCTGCCGCCGTGGCTGTTGCTGCGGTCGTTGCCGCCCCGGCGGCCGCCACCGCCACCGCCGCCACCGCCACCACCGCCGCGCGGGCCCGACGGGGGACCGGCGGTGTAGGCGGGTGCGCCGGACTGGGCCGCCTCCACCTGCTGACCGAGGGCCACCCAACGGTCGTGGGCGTCGGCGTACTGCCGTTCCCAGATGTCGCGCTGCTCCTCGAACCCGGGCAGCCACTCCCCGGTCTCGGCGTCGAAGCCCTCCGGGTAGATGTAGTTACCCTGGGCGTCATAGGTGTTGAGCATGCCGTACGTGACCGGGTCGAACTGCTCCTCCTCGGGCAGGTACTCGGCGTTGGCCTGCCGGATCGACAACGAGATGCGGCGGCGCTGCAGGTCGATGTCGGTGACCTTGACCAGGACATCCTGGTTGGCCCGCAGCACCTGGTCGGGGGTGTCGACGCGGTGGTCGGCGATCTCCGAGACGTGCACCAGGCCCTCGAGCCCGTCGACCCGGATGAACGCACCGAACGGCATCAGCTTCGTGACCCGCCCCGACACGATCTGGCCGATCGGGTGGTTCCGGGCGAACTGCGGCCACGGATCCTGTTGGGTCGCCTTGAGCGAGAGCGAGATGCGCCCCCGCGCCTGGTCGACGTCGAGCACCTCGACCTCGACCTCCTGACCGACGTCGACCACATCGGACGGATGGTTGTGATGGGTCCACGACAACTCGGCGACCGAGATCAGGCCGTCCACCCCACCGAGGTCCACGAACGCCCCGAAGTTGACCACCGAGGAGATCACACCCCGGCGGATCTGGCCCGGCTGCAGCTGTTCGAGCAGCGTCGACCGGCCGGCCGTGCGGGTCTCCTCCAGGTACGCCCGCCGGGAAAGCACCAGGTTGCCCCGGCCACGGTCCATTTCCAGGACTTTCGCTTCCAGCTCCCGACCCACGTACGGGTTGAGGTCGCGCACCCGGCGCATCTCGACCAGCGAGGCGGGCAGGAACGCCCGCACCCCGACGTCGAGCACCAGGCCGCCCTTGACCACCTCGACGACCCGGCCCCGAACCACGCCGCTGTCGTCCCTGGTCTTCTCGATGGCGTCCCAGATGCGCGCCTTCTCCTCGGACTCCGGCTGCTGCCGCGGCCCACGACCCCGGCCCGGCGTGCCGGCGGGACTCGGCGAGGCGCCACCGGCCGCGCCATTGGCGTCGCCCGCGGTCCCGTCCGCCGAGTCAGCGTTGCCCGTCGCGTCGGCGCCGTCCACGGAGCTGGCAGCGCCCGCGACATCCGAGCTGGACCCTTCGGTCGGCTCGGCGGCGCCCGTTGCGTCGGAGTTGCCCGCGGAGCTGGCAGCGCCCGCGACATCGGAGCTGGGCCCTTCGGTCGGCTCGGCGGCGCTCGTCGCGTCGGAGCTGTCCGCTGACCCGCCGGTGGGGCCGGCAGCGCTCGCTGCGTCGGAGCCGCCCGCGGACCCTTCGGCCGACACGTTCGTCGAGCCGGCGGGGGTCATCGCATCCGCGTCGTCCCCGGTCCCGCCGGGCGAACCTCCGGCACCGGTCGCCGCGTCGGAGCTGGCCCCGGTTGGGTCCGGCGAACCGGTAGCCGCTTCCGCGCCTGGCGAAGCGGTCCCGTCCGGTGCGCCGACAGCCGCTGCCGCGCCCGTCGAGCCGGTTGCGGATCCGTCAGCCGGGGTGCCGTCGCCGGTCACGCCGGGCGAGGTCCCGTCGCCCGGTGCGGAGCCGGCGTCCGGGCTGGCGGAGGCGTCCGGGCTGGCGGAGGCGTCCGGGCTGCTGGCGGCGTCTGGGCCAGGGGTGGCGTCCGAGCCGCTTGCGGCCACGGCGGCCGATCGGTCAGCGGATGCGGCGCCGGCGTCTCCGGGCGTCCCGGCGGCGGATGCCGTCGGCGCGATGGCCGGGTCCGCGGGTACCGCCGGAGCAGCAGTCGCGTCGCCGGCGGTGGCTGCAGTCGCGTTGCCGGCGGTGGCTGCCGGAGCAGCAGTCGCGTCGCCCGCGGTCGCTGCCGGAGCAGCGGTCGCGTCGCCGGCTGTGGCTGCCGGAGCAGCGGTCGCATCGCCGGCGGTGGCTGCCGTGTCGCTTGCGGCGGCAGCCGGCGTATCCGGAGAAGCGGCAGGCACTGCCGCGCCGGAGGCGTCCGGTGGTGCGGTACCCCCGTTGGCGGTCAGGGTCAGGTCGGCGTCGGTGTGGGTGGATGCGGTCGCGGTGGCAGCGGTCGCTGCGGCGGTCGGCTCGCTCATGGCAGTGGTGTCGGTCCCGATGGCGTCGGTGGTGCGATGGGTGGGTGTGGTGTTGGGGCCAGTGCGGCGGCAGGACCGCAGTCTCTCGTCGAGCATTCTGGTCACGGAGTGTCCGACGCCGAGCACCAGGGCCGCTTGAGCTGCGGTCCGGGCCAGTTCGTCGCCCTCCGGGCGGGCCGCCGCAGCCAGCACGACGGTCAGCGGATGGTGCCATCCGAGCACGCGGGCGGCGACTTCGGCGTCCGGTTCGCCGCGGTTTGTGCGGACAATATCTGCGGCCGAAGCGCCCAAACCGGACGTCGCCGCCGTGGGCGAGCGAGCGGTGGCGGCGCGACTCGAGGAGCGGGCCGCCGTCGAGCCGACGCCCGCGGCCGGCGTGCCAGTGGCAGAACCATCTGAGCCGGAATCATCCGCAGCCGGACTATCTACACCGAAACTGTACGAGTGAGAACTGTTCACCGAGGGCTCGAGCTGGGCGGCGCCGGGCGCGACCGCGGCGGACGGGGCTCGGCCTGGGAGGTCGGCGGCCAGAGCCGCAACAGTGAGGAGGTGATCAGACCCGTAAAGCCGGGACGTCCCCGCCCGTACGTCGGAGAAGCGCGCCCGACCCGAAAGCCGGTCGCACTCCGCCTGCCGGACCCGCGCCGTGATCGTGCGGGGGTTGTCGGCGCCCAGCGCCGCCGTGAGCGCGAGCGTCGCGGCCCGCAGAACCGCGGCCGGTCGGTCGGTCGGTGTGGAATGCCCGGACAGCCAGGCTATTCGGAACCGTGCGTAAGCCAGGTCGGCCACCGCGGCCAGGGCGTCCGGATGATGGTCGGGGAGCCGGTCGATCACCTCGTCGGCCGCGTGCGCGAGGGCGCCGGCCGCCGAGTGCGCGGCCTCGAGGTCTTCGCGCAGCAGCGCCACCTGCAACCGGGCGAAAGCGTGGGCAAACGCGGTCGAAGGCGACGGGGCGTCAAGGGCCTCGGCGTTGCTGAGCAGCAGCAGCGACGGTTCGACCTCGCCGGCGTCGAGGCTCAGCGCGGCCAGTGCGGAGTGGATCTGCGCTGCTTCCGGGCCGGATGCGTCGGCCAAGGCCTCCTCCAGCCGGGTGCGGGCCCCGGCGATCTGCCCGAGCTGGGCCAGGAGTACGCCGTGCATCGCCCCCAACCGCGCCCGCTCCGCGCGCGACGACGCCCGCGCGGCACCGTCCTGCAGGAGCCGAACCCCCAGCTCGTGCTGCCGGAGGAAGGCGAGCATCGTCGCCAGGTAGGGCAACGGGGACGTCTCGAGCGTGCCCGCCTCGAGCTGCATCGAGATCAGCATGCGCAGCGAGGCCAGCCGCTCGGCCGCCCCGGGCTGCTGTGCGGCGGCGGCGAGGACGGCTTCCTCGACCTGGCCCACCACGTCCACGAGCTGCTCCGTCACCGCGAGTCCTCCAGCGCGGGCACGGTCACGACGGGGTCGAGGCGCCCGGTCCGGGCGCGCTCTTTCAGGTACGCGAGGAGGAGCGCCCCGCGCTCCCGACCGTCTGTCGCCGTGCGTCCTGTTGCGGTGCGTCCTGTTGCGGTGCGTCGCGTCCCACCTGCCCGTTCGCTCGCGCTGTCTTCCGCCGAGCTTTCGCCCTCGCGGCCCCGTTCGCCACCGAATTTCAGGTCGGCCAGCAGACGGCCCGCCTCGAACCGTCGAAAACGCAGCACCTGGTCGGCCATCGTGGGGTTGAAGGGCACGTCGAAGCCCGGCGCCGCTACTTCGAGCAGCACCAGTCCCTCCGAGCTCAGCACCTCGACCACCTCCGCCGCCACCGGTGCGTCCGAGCCCGGCGCGCGCAGCGCGACGACCGGCCCGGCGTCGCGCAAGACCGCCGCGGTCGTGACCGCGAAGCCCGGCCCGACCAGGACCCCGTCACCGAGGGTGCGGGACGCATCCTCGATGCGAACCTGGTGCACGTCGTCGGGACTCACGTGGCGACCTCGATCGCAGTCGCTCGCGTGTCGACCCGGCGACCCCTCGGGACTGCGACCCCCCGCGGCGCCGACCGTGATCAGGGACGCACCTGACCAGGTCACCGAGCCTACCGGCCCCCGAACGACCCTGGCTAGGGGTCGATGAGGCCCCGATGTAACGGAAAGCCGACCGCCCTGTCACCCAGCGAGCGGGTCCGATTTGCTGGTGAACGGCGCCATACCTTCGGGTGAAGACCGTCATATCCGGGGGTTGCGATCATCTGCGAAGATCGCCGAGCAAACCAGGTCGCCGACGCTTTCCGGGGGAAGAGCGCCAGGCCGGGACGGGAGAAGGGGTGCGCCGTGAGCGTGATGCAGGAGGAGGCCGCGCCCGACGCCGACCTAGCACCGTCCAAGGTCAGAGCCACCACGAAGCGTGCGCTCCGCGAGATCGCTCTCGTCGCGGTCCTGTTCCTCGCCTACAAGCTGGGCCGGGTCGCGGCCGAGGGGCACGTCGCCGAGGCGCTTTCCAACGCGCGCGACGTCTGGCACTTCGAACGGCTCGTCCACCTCCCGAGTGAATACTCGCTCCAGCAGGCCGCGATGGGCCACGAATGGCTGATCAAGCTGACGAACTGCTATTACGCGTACGTCCACTTCCCGATCACCGCGGCCTGCCTGATCTGGATGTGGATCTGGCGGCCGGAGCACTACGTGCGCACCCGCCGCATGCTGGCCTGGCTGACCGCCGCCGCCCTGGTCGTGCACCTGCTGATGCCGCTGGCCCCGCCGCGCATGCTGACCACGATGGGCATGGTCGACACCGGCAAGCTGTTCGGTCCGGAGGTCTACGGCTCGCCGGCCAGCGACACGCTGACCAACCAGTACGCCGCGATGCCGTCCCTGCACGTCGGGTGGGCCCTGGCCGTGGCGATCGCCCTGATCGGGGCCACCAACAGCCGGTGGCGCCGGCTCTGGCTGCTGCACCCGATCGTCACGCTGTTCGTCGTGCTGGTGACCGGCAACCACTACTGGCTCGACGCGGTCGTCGTGACGGTCCTGCTCAGCGTGGTGCTGGCGTTCCAGGCCGGCTGGCGGCCCGCTCCGGCCGTGGGCATCCCGCACCCCCGGATGAGTGAGTCCTAGGAACAGGTCTTCAGCCCCTGCAGCACCCCGCCGCGGTAGGCCGCGATCCGGTCGAACGCCGTCGGCCCGCTGCCGTCCTCGGCCCGCCCGAACGCGAGCAGCGCCGCCACGGCCTCGTCCAGGTCGCCCGGTGACAGGGTGACGCCGCCACGCCGCCGCTCGGCCGGCGTCCGGTTCAGAATGTCGTACGTCCAGGAGCCGGCCAGGCAGTCGACCGCGAGCTGCCCCGCCTTGCCGCTGGTCGACCTGCCGCGGCGGTCCTGCGCCGCCCGGGCGAAGAGGTCGCCCAGCAGCTCGCCGACCGCGTTGTCACCGATCCGCTGGTAGAGCGCCGGCCCCAGCTGCCGGTTGTCGAACGCGACGAACCCACCGTCCGGGCAGTAGAACGCCGCACCCTGCGCGGTCGAGTCGGGCTTCGAACAGCTCGGTTTGTCCCCGTCGAACGGGTCGACCCGCAGGTCCTGCCAGCTCCGCCCGGTCAGCTGCGGGAACGTGCGCTCCCAGTAGCCCTGCGCGTCCTGCGAGAGCAGCTGGACCGCCTGGTCGTAGGGCAGGTCGCCGCCGCGCTCGGCGTCCGCGGCGTCGGTGAACGGCACCTCGGTCACCGGCAGGTTGTCGGCGGAGTACTGCACGCACTTGCCGGCGCCGTCCTGCACACCGTCCTGCAAGGCTCGGATGCGGTCGAACGCGTTGCCGTGCGCACCCTCGTCCATCGCCGGGGTCCCGGGCTGGTCACGCAGCATCAGCAGACCGGCGACGGTGTTGTCGAGCTGCTTGGCGCTGACCGTCTTGAACACCTTCGAGTGCCCGGCCAGCGCGTCGCCCAGCCACGCCCCGGCGAAGCAGTCGGCCTGTTGCTCGAGCACCACGGTCGGCTGCCCAGTGCGGCCCAGGCGCACCTGGATCGCGTGGCCGTACTCGTGGGCGAACACCACCCCGACCAGCAGCGAGCCGAAGTCGGACTCCAGCTGCGGAATCAGGGTTTGCGCATCCCACGCGATGTAGTCGCCCGCCGGGCAGTAGAAGGCGTTCGGTTGATATTGCCCCGGTTGGTCACCGCAGTCGGGCGGCGGCACGCTCCGGGTGTACGGGTGGTAGCCGCCCTGCACCTTCTGGAACTTCTTGCCGTCGGCCAGTTTCGGGAACTCGCCCGTCCAGAACCGCTCGACGTCCTGAATCGACTTGGTGACGGTGTCACCGGACTTGGCCGGCTTGGGCGTGGCCGTGGTCTCGCCCGGGCCCGGCAGCCGCGAGACTCCGCAGCCCACCAACACCACCAACAGCATCGCGAGTAACAACCGCCTCACGGAAGCGACGGTACCCGGCCCGGGCTACCCCTCAAACCGGTCGATGTCCGTCCCCGGTCCCGCCGGCGTCCGAGCCAGATGATGACGAGGGCCGGCCGGGCGTTGGCCGCGACGAGCGGAATCCGGCCGGGGGTCGAACCGAGATGCTGCCGCGCCGATCAGCGGACGTCTACCCGGATGCGGGGCCAGGAGGTGTTGTCGTAGCCGCTGGGGTTCCACACGCCGGCGGGGGAGTCGGGCTGAGTGGCACCGGTGTCATCCCACACCCGGGCGATGATCTCCGCTGGTCCGGGCCGCAGGTCCAGGGTGGTGTGCCACAGCTGCCACGTCCACGGGCTGGGCGGGTCGTCGACGGCGGCCTGGGTCCAGGTCTGCCCGCCGTCGGTGGAGACGTCGACGCGGGCGACGGTGCGGCTCTCGCCGGGGAGGGCGTAGCCGGTGACCTCGGCGGGGCCGGCGGCCAGGCGGGCGCCGTCGTCGGGGCAGAGGATCGCCGCGGTCAGGATCAGCGGCCCCAGCGAGATGCCCCGGCCCGGGGCGGGGGTGGCATCGGGCGGCAAGAGTCGGTAGTCCTCCGCCTGGTAGTAGTTGTCCGAAGGCTGGGCCCGGGCTGTGATCCGCTGCACCCACTTGACGCTGCGGGCCCCGATGTAGCCGGGCACCACCACCCGTACCGGCCCCCCGTGGATCCGGGGTAGCGGCCGGCCGTTCATCGCCCAGGCCAGCAGCACCTCGCCGCCGCGGGCCTTGGGGAGGGGGATGGAGCTGCCGTAGGGCTGCGGCGGCTTCAGGTTCGGGGCGACGTCCGGGGCGATAAAGGCGACGTGCGCCGCGCCGGGGCGGGGTCCGGCCGCGGCGAGCACGTCGGCGAGGCTCACGCCGGTCCATTCGGCCGTGGAGATGGTCGTGGGACCCCACGGCACCTGACCCGGGATGTCCCGGACGGCGATCAGCTCGCGGCGGCGGTTGCCCGCGCACTCGAGCGTGGCCACCTCGGTGCGGGTGGGGAACCGCAGCCGCAGGTCGGCCAGGCTCAGCACCAGTTCCCGGTCGACCAGGCCGTCCACACGCAGCTGCCAGGTGGCCGGGTCGAGGTCCGGGAAGGGGCCGTGGTTGCGGCTGTAGAAGGTATCGATCGGCGTCAGCGGCCGGCCGGCCAGCGCGGCGGGCGGCGGCTCGGCGTTGAACGGCTCCTTCTGGTGGATGACCATGTCGTCCCGCTTGCCCCACATGCCCGCTCCCTTCCTAGCCAAGCCCGACCAGCCGGCCATTCGCGCGGCGACCGGCCCTGGCTGAGGTGTCGGCCGAGGTGGGGCCGCGCCCGGGCAGTCGGCGAATACCGGCTTCCCCCAAGAATGGGCGGTCGCGCGGTCGCCGGACATCGCCACCAACCGCCATCGGCGGCTACCGCCGGCGGGGGGTTCGGATTCCTGCTACCTGCAAGGTCCCAGCCCGGGCCGAGGTCGTCGGCGCCTACCGCGGACCGGAGGGAGAGGCCATCTTTTGTCAGCCCTTCACGGCGCCGGCGGTCATGCCGGCGACGATCTGGCGGTTGAAGAACACGAACATGATCAGCGGCGGCACGGTGATCAGCAGGATGTTCATGAAGAGAAGGTTGTAGGACGTCGAGAACTGCGAGGAGAAGTTGTAGAGGGTGAGCTGCACGGTCGCGTTCTGGTCGCCGGGCAGGAAGTACAGCGGGTTGGTGAAGTCGTTGAAGACGGTCACCGACTGCACGACCACCACGGTCACGATGACCGAGCGCAGCAGCGGCAGGACGACCCGGAAGAACAGTCGCAGCGGGCCCGCGCCGTCGATGATCGCGGCCTCGTCGAGTTCGCGGGGGATCGTCGAGATGAAGGCGCGGAACAGCAGCACGCAGAACGACAGGCCGAAGGCGACCTCGACGAAGATCAGGCCGACCATGGTCTGGAAGATGCCGAGCTTCTGCAGGACCCAGATCGTCGGTACGACCGCGGGCGGAATGATCAGGCCGGAGAGCACCAGGAAGTTGATCAGGCCGGTCCAGCGGGTGATCCGGCGCTGCAGCACGAACGCGACCATCGCCGCCAGGACGACCATGATGGTCACGCTGCAGACGGTCAGCACCGTGCTGTTGATGAAGGCGATGACGACCATGTAGTCGCGGGCCTTCACCACGTCGATGAAGTTCTGCACCAGCTGGAAGTGGTGGGGCCAGCTGAAGTCGAGCAGCGACGCCTGCTGCCGGTCCTTCACCGCGGTCACCAGGATGAAGGCGAACGGCACCACGAAGACGATCACCGAGAGCACGATCGAGACGGCGCTCAGCAGGTAGTTCCGGCGACCGGTCACCACTCGACCTCCCGCCGGTTGAGAAATCGGGACAACGGCAGCACGATCGCCGTCACGACCACGAACAGGACGACGTTCCCGGCGGTCGACAGGCCGTAGAAGCCGGCCTGGTACTGCTTGTAGATCACCGACGCGATCACGTCGGAGGTGAACCCGGGCCCGCCCCTGGTCATCGCCCAGATCAGGTCGAACGACCGCAGCCCGCCGATCAGCGACAGGATGATCACGGTGACGGTCGCCGGCCGGGCCAGCGGCAGCACGATCCGCCGGAACATGTCCCAGGACGAGGCGCCGTCGGTGCGGGCGGCCTCGAAGTACTCCTGCGGGATCGACACGATGCCGGCGATGTAGATCAGCGTGGCCAGCCCGACGCCCTTCCAGACGTCGACCAGCGCCACCGACACGAGCGCCCAGTGCGGGTCGGTCAGCCAGCCGGGCCCCTGGATGCCGATCGAGGCCAGCGACTGATTGATCAGGCCACGGTCGGGGTTCATCAGGACGGTGAAGGTCAGCCCGACGCCGATCGTGCTGACCAGCACCGGGAAGAACACCACCGACCGCAGGTAACCCCGGGCCACGATCTGCGAGGTGAGCAGGACCGCCAGGAGCAGGCCCAGCACCACCTTCAGACCCGAGGTGATCACCGCGTAGACCAGCGTGTGCAGCAGACCCGAGACCAGGGCCGGCTCCTGGAAGAACGTCACGTAGTTGTCGAAGCCGGTGAACTTCGACGTGAAGATGCTCCACCGGGTGAGGCTGAAGTAGAACGACGTCACCGTCGGCACGACGAACAGCACCGCGTAGACGATCGCCGCCGGCAGATAGAACCAGCTGGAATAGGGGCTGCGGCGCCGGGACGGCCCGGCCGCGTGGGTACGCGGCCGGGCCTCCCGCCGGGAAAGGACGGTCACCATCCCGCCAGTCCCAGCTGCTGGGCCTGCTTCTTCACGTCCTCGTCGTACAGGGCGGCACCGGCGTCAGCCTTGCGAATCCCGGAACCGACCTCGACGCAGATCTGCTCGAGCGACGGTCCCTTCACCGGCGAGAGGAACTCCAGGGCAAGACTCGAGTTCCCCGCGTCGATGTACGTCTGCATGTCCTTGACCACCTGCGGCACCGAGGCCGGCAGCGCACAGCCCTTGACCGCGAACGGCCCGGTCGGCGCGGCCGCGCTGACCTGCGAGTTGCACCCGTCCGGGCCGGCCAGGAAGGCGGTGAACTTCTTGGCCGCGTCGAGTTTGGCCCCGGTCACCGACTTCGGGATGTAGACCCCGGCCGGGCTCCACAGCGTCAGCCCGTTCGATGCCGCGTCATCACCCGGGATGGCGAAGAGCCCGACGTCGTTGACCTGGGCCGGCTCGTCACTGGCCAGCTCGCTGATCACCGAGGTCAGGATCGGCCACTGGGCGCCCTTGCCGCTGGCCAGTTCGCGCAGCGCGTCCGGCAGCTTGGCCGAGGCGAAGTCCTTGTTGAGCAGCCCCTGGTCGTGCACCTGCTGCAGGTGCTGGAAGCCGGCCAGTGCGGCCGGCGTGGTGGCGTACTTCGCCTTGTTGGCCGTGTAGTCCGTGGCGAACGAGGGATCGGCCGCGGCGACGTTGTGGAAGTCGCCGAGGACGAACAGCTGCGACGTCCACGTCTCGCCGTACGACTGGATGACCGGCGCCACGCCGCCCGCCGCCTTGATCTTGGCGTTGTTG
This sequence comes from Actinoplanes sp., assembly GCA_036402935.1. GTDB lineage: Bacteria > Actinomycetota > Actinomycetes > Mycobacteriales > Micromonosporaceae > Actinoplanes. Next base: position 9,554 of record DASWRZ010000296.1, on the reverse strand, counting down.
GCCATGAAGTCGGCCCAGGTCTTCGGCACCTGCAGGCCCAGCCTGTCGTAGACCTTGCGGTTGTAGAGGATGCCGCCGGCCATGAACTCGCCCCACGGCGCCGCGTAGACCTGGTTGTTCGAGGTCACCGTGCTGGAGAAGTTCTTGTCGAGCGAGCCGACCCACGGCTGATCGCCCAGCGCGACCAGGTTCTTCTCCGGCGCCATCGCCTGGAACAGCGATCCGGTGTTGTATTCGAACAGGTCGTCCATGGTGCCGGTGGCCAGCCGGGTCTTGATCAGGTTGTCGCCGTCGGTGCCCTGCGGCCGGGTCTCCACCTTGATCGCGATGTTCGGGTTCTTGGCCATGAAGTCCTTGGCCACCTGGTTGCCGGTCGCGACGGTCTGCTCGGCGTTGTCGACCAGGAAGGTCAGCGAGACCTTGCCGTTGCTGTCGTCGCTGGAGCCGAGGCTGCCGGCGCTGCATCCGCCGAGCAGGAGGGTAAAGGCCGCGAACACCGCGGCACCTAACTGAGGTTTACGCACGGTTATCTCCTTCAGACAGCAGATCACGCATCGTTGAGGCGCCGGGGTGGAATCCACCGCCGGTCGCGGCGTCGACGAGATCGCTCGCCGGCGCGTCCAGGTAGGGCGAGAGCCGGTCGGCCAGCGCGGCCTCGTCCGATGCGACGCCCGCTTCGCGAGCGGCGGCAACGGCTACATCCCAGCTCGGTCGGTGGTCCATCAACTGCCGGATCGAGGGCTCCGGGGGCAGCACGCTCGCTTGCGCGTACGGGTCGGGAGCCGTGAATTCGTGCGTCCCGTGGCGTACGTCAATGGCCTGTCCGTCGGGGAGATGGACCTTTGCGGTGGCGCCGACCGGCACCGTGACCTGGAGCCGAAGGCTCCCGTCCACCCGTTCCCAGCTCACGCCGGCCTCGCCGTAGGGCGTGAGATGCCGTGCCGCTGCTCGGCTCAACGAAGCGGAAGGCACCGGCCGCACCGCGATCCGGCGATAGCCGGGCGCGTCCGGCGCCAGACCGGCCACCCGCCGGTGCATCCAGTCGGCCACCGCACCCAGCGCGTAGTGGTTGAACGATGTCATCTGACCCGGGTTGATCGAGCCGTCCGGGAGCATGCTGTCCCAGCGTTCCCAGACCGTGGTCGCGCCCATGGTCACCGGGTAGAGCCAGGACGGGCAGCCGGTCTGCAGCAGCAGCCGGTACGCGACCTCGGGCGCCCCGGCGTCGGTCAACGCGTCGGTGATCAGCGGCGTCCCGACGAAACCGGTGCTGATCCGGAACCCGGCCGTCCGCACCAGGTCGGCCAGTTTCTCGCCGGCCCGCGCCCGCGGCCCGGCCCCCGGCAGCAGCGCCCACTGCAGGGCCAGCGCGTACGACGTGGCCGCGTCGTCGAGGATCCGGCCACCGGCGGTCGCGTACTCGCGGGCGAACGCGTCGCGGACCCGCGCGGCCAGCCCGGCGTACGCCCGCTGGGTCTCGGCATCGCCGAGAGCCGCGGCAGCCAGAGCGACCACCTCGGCCGACCGCGCCAGGTGGGCCGTCGCGATGACGTCCGGGTCGGCCTTGGCCCGGGCCGGATCGTCGGGCGGCGCGGTCGGATCGAGCCAGTCACCGAACTGGAAACCGCCCGCCCAGAGCAGGTCGTCGCCGGCCAGCGCGGCCATCCGATCCACCCAGGCCCGCATGCTCGGCAGCTGCCGCCGCAGGATCTCGCGGTCGCCGAAGCGCTGGTAGAGCACCCAGGGCACGATGGTGGCGGCGTCGCCCCAGGCCGCGGTCGCCGGCCCGGGCCGGCGGATCACGTCCGGGATGACGTACGGGACGGAGCCGTCCTTCTGCTGCTCGGCCGCGAGATCGGCGAGCCAGCTGGTGAGGAAGCCGGCGCTGTCGAACAGGAAACTCGCGGTCGGGGAGAAGACCTGGATGTCGCCGGTCCAGCCGAGCCGCTCGTCGCGTTGCGGGCAGTCGGTGGGGACGTCGACGAAGTTGCCGCGCATGCCCCAGACGACGTTCTCGTGGAACCGGTCGAGCAGGTCGTTGCTCGACGCGAACCAGCCGGTGCGTTCGAGGTCGGAGCCGATGACCACGGCCCGTATGCCGTCGAGGTCGTCGGCTCCGGTGACCTCGGCGTAGCGGAAGCCGTGGAAGGTGAGCTCGGGCTCGAGCGTGACCTCGTCCGGGCCGGCCAGGATGTATTCGTCGGTGGCCCGGGCGGTTCTGAGCGGGCGGACGCCCAGCTCGCCGTCCTCGAGCACCTCGGCGTGGCGGATGACGATCTTGTCGCCTTCGCTGCCACCCCGGGTGGTCAGGCGCACCCAGCCGACCAGGTTCTGCCCGAAGTCGACCAGTGTCCGGCCGCTCGGCGAGGTGATCACGGCTTGGGCGGGAAGGACCTGTGTCGTGCGGACGGGTGGGCCGTCGGGGGCCACCAGCACGGCGAGGTCGGCGTCGAGCACGTCGACCGGGAGTTTCTCGACGTCGCCGGCCGCTGTTTCGCCGGCTTTTGTTTCGCTGACCTCTGATTCGCTGACCTTTGTTTCGGCGGCCCTTGTTTCGCCGGCCGCCGGCGTCTTGACCAGCGCTGCTTCGTCGGCCCGTCGCCGGCGCAGGTCGGTGCGCTGGCCGTCGTAAAGGTCGTCGGCGACGATTCTTGACTCGTGTGCGGTCCAGCTGCCGTCGGTCGCGAGCACCCGGACGTCTCCGTCGGCGGTGGTGACCTCGAGCTGGGCCAGCGCGGCGAGGCGGTCGCCGTAGAGCGCGCGGCGGCCCTGGAAGCCGAGCCGGCCGCGGTACCAGCCGTTGCCGAGCAGGATCTCCAGGCGGTTGGCGCCGGCGGTCACCAGCTCGGTGACGTCGTGGGTCTGGTAGCGCAGGCGGTGGTCGTAGGCGGTCCAGCCCGGGGCCAGGTGCTCGTCGCCGACCCGGTGGCCGTTGAGACGGGCCACGTAGATGCCGTGCGCGGTGATGTAGAGGCGGGCCCGGACGGCGCCTTCCGGCAGGTCGATCGCGCCGGTCAGGATCGGGGCCGGCTCGTCGAGTCCGGTGCGCGGGCTGACGAAGCGGGCGGTCCAGTCGGCCGGGGAGAGCAGTCCGGCCTCGACGGTGGCCGGTTCGCTCCACTCGCTGCGGTGGGCGGCGTCGCGCACTCGCACCCGTACGGAAGCTGTCTCTCGCGCCGCAAGCGGCGCGCCCGGCCAGGGCACCAGGATCTGCTCGGCCGATTCGGCCGCGAAGGCCGAGCCGTTGATCTCGATTTCGTAGGCCGTCTGGCGGTAGTCGTCGGGAGCCGCCGGGATCTGCCAGGAGATCCGCGGGGTGGCCGTGCCGATGCCCTTGATACCAGGACGATGATGGTCGAAACGGATGTTCGTGGGTGCGGCAAGGTCCGGCATGTCGCTCCTGATACGTTTCAAATACCGACGCCCGGATAGCCGTTAACTTTGTTTCGGCGATGTGGCGCGGAGGTTCCGTGTGCCACCGATCCTGCGGTCCGGCGTGACCCGCGACATAGCCCGACGTGCACCGGACCTAGCACAAAATTCACCTCGGTCTTAGGGTGTGCCATGGCCGAGCCCCCGGTGGAGATGACGCACACCCTCCTCCACTTCGTCGACGGGTCGCTGGCCTGGGCCGGTCACTACATGCACGAGGGCACCCACTCCGTGCACACCCACAGCTTCTTCGAGATCGCCGTCGTGATGGGCGGCGCCGGCGCCCACCACACCCTGGCCGGCGAGCAGGAGCTGCAGGTCGGCGACGTCATGGTCCTGCGGCCCGGCGTCTGGCACGGGTTCGAGCGGGCCCGCGGCCTCGACCTCTACAACTGCTGCTTCTCCACCGACCTGCTGGCCCGGGAGCTGGCCTGGACCCGCGAGGACCCGTGGATCGGCCACCTCCTGTGGACCGGTCCGTACGCCGACCAGCGGCGCGGCATCCTGACCGGCCACCTCGACCCGGCCGGCTTCGACGAGTGCGTCCGCCACCTGGACGGGTTGCACGGCCTGCGGGTGAGCCCGGTCGAAACCCACCGCGGCGACATCGTCGGCTGGCTGTCGCTGGTGCTGAGCGCGATGGCCCGCGCCGTCGCCCGCACCTCGTCCGTCCCGGCCGCCCGCTCCGAGACCCACCCGGCGGTCCTGGACGCGATCCGCATGATGGAGGAGCACCCGGCTCACCAGTGGACGCTGACGTCGCTGGCGGCCTCGCTGCACCTGGCCCCGGGCTACCTGGTGCGGCTCTTCAAGTCGGCGACGGGCCTGCCGCCGATGGCCTACCTGTCCCGGCAGCGGGTCGAGCTGGCAGCCGAACGGCTGCTGCACTCCGGCGAGCCGATCAGCCGCATCGGCGAGTCGGTGGGCTGGCCCGACCAGAACTACTTCGCGCGCCGGTTCCGCTCCCACTACGGCCTGAGCGCGTCGACCTACCGGGCCCGCTTCACCAAGTCGGTCAAGCGCGTGTAGGCCGGTCCCATCGGCTCCGGTCGCCCGGTGTCATCGAGCCCATCCCGGTCGTCGGGCCGGGGTTGTCGTCGCGTTTCATCCACCGCGGCGCGGGGTCGGGGCCCAGGACGGTAGCCAGGTCGTCTCGGGCAGCGGGGTCAGATTTCTGAAGTGGCTCACGATGGCGCGCAGCCCCGGGTGCGGACCGGTCCCGGGCATGATGAGCGAGATCGGGTAGGCGATCGTCGGGTTCGTGACCGGGATGCGGCGCAGGTCGTAGCTCGCCGGCCAGACGTATCGGTCGCGCGAGCCGACGAGGGTGGCCAGGTCGGAGGAGTCCGCGAGGGCGTCCAGGAGCACCTCGGTGCCGAAGTTCGGGCCGGCGCCGTCGACGCGCAGGTCGAACGCGGTGGTGAGCTGGTCGTAGAACTCGGCCCACTCGGTGCGCGGCGCGATGCCCGGGACCCAGATCCGGTGCCCGCGCAGCTGGGACGGCGTCAGCGACCGGGCGGCGGCGAGCGGGTGTTTCGGTCCGGCGAGGAGTGCGAGCGGGGAGTCGAACGCGCGGACCATCCGCACGTCGGAGGGCAGGGCGGCGGGGTCGGTGATCGTACGGAACGTGGCGTCGACGTCGCCCGCCTGGACGGCGGCGACCGCCTGGCGCGGATCGTTGACCCGGATGGTGACCACGTCGAGGTCGGTCCCGGGATGCGCCCGCCAGTAGTCGTGCAGGATGACCGCCTGCGCGGAGCGCAGGCCGAGGACATCGATCCGGAGCGCCCGTGACCCCGGCCTGATCGCGGTGACGGCCCGATCGACGTGCGCGACGACGTCGCGCGCGTGGGCGAGGAACGCCTGCCCGTCGAGGGTCGGCTCGACCCCGCGCGGGGTGCGGGTGAACAGGCGCACGCCGAGCTCCCGTTCGAGCGCAGCGATGCGCTTGGAGACGGCCTGCTGGGTGACGCCGAGCTCGTCGGCGGCGTCCTGCAGCCGGCCGAGCCTCGCGGCCAGCACGAACGAACGCAGCGCCTCGGTATCCACCGCCGCAGCCTAGGCCCGCTCAACCGCTGGTTGTGGCGCGCCCGGGGCCAGTTGTTTGCTGACCCGGCCGCGCGACCGATGGGATGCACGCATGAAAGCCTTCGGCTGGTTGTGGACGGCGTACGCGGTGAGCACCTACGGCACGTGGATCGCCTTCGGCGCGTTTCCCCTGATCGCCGTCCGCGTACTGCACTCGCCGGCGTACGCGGTGTCGCTGCTGGAGGCCGCCGGCCTCGCCGTGGCCGCCGTCGCCGCGGTTCCGCTCGGTCCGTGGATCCAGCACCGTGCCAAGCGCCCCGTGATGATCGGGATGGACCTCGTCCGCTTCCTGGCGATGGCGAGCGTACCGGTGGCGTACCTTCTCGGCCGGCTGTCCTTCGGTCAACTCCTGGTTGTGTCGATCCTCTCGGGAACGGCGAACATCGTGTTCACCGCCGCGTCCGGCGCCTACCTGAAGCATCTCGTGCGCACCGACGATCTTCTGGCGGCGAATGGGAGATTCGAGGGCACCACCTGGGTCGCGACCGCGGCCGGACCGCCCTTGGGCGGGGCCCTGATCGGGATCCTGGGCCCGGTGATCACCGTCGCGGCGGACGCCGTGAGCTATCTGCTCTCCGCGCTCGCTGTCCTCCGCATCCGCGGCAGCGACGTCGCAACGCGCCGGAACCCCCGCGCCGGCGACGTCCTGACCGGCTGGCGGATCATCTTCGGCGATCCGGCTCTGCGGCGGCTGTTCCTCAACGCCATAACCACCGGCGGCCTGATCATGGCGACGGGCCCGCTCCTCGCCGTCCTTCTGCTCGGCCGCTACCACTTCGCGGCCTGGCAATACGGCCTCGCCTTCGGCATACCCAGCCTCGGAGGCTTCGCCGGCGCCCGCCTCTCGGGGCGGCTCGTCGCCCGCTACGGACGGCACCGCGTCCTGATCGTCACCGGCCGGCTGCGATCGATCTTCCCGCTCGGTCTCGCGTTCACCCGCCCCGGCATCGCCGGCCTTCTGACCGTGATCGTCGTCGAGGGCCTGCTGATCGCGTGCATGGGCATCTTCAACCCGATCTCCGCGACCGAACGCCTGCAACGGGCGCCCGTCGGGCACGCGGCCCAGGTCGTCAGCGCGTGGAGCATCAGCAGCAAGCTCTCCCAGGCCACCCTCATGGCGGTCGGGGGTGTCCTCGCCACGCTCACCAGCCCGCTGGCGGCCATCACCGCCTCGGGCGTCCTGCTGCTCGGCACCCCCCTGCTTCTGCCCCGGCGCGCGCACATGCCCGACCCCGTCACAGTCAGGGCCGGGTCGAGCGCCTCGAGGTCCTCGTCGAGCCGCCGGGCCAGGACTCGCCGGTCGGTGGTGTCGCCGAGCGGGCCGCATTCGTCGTCGACCGGTTCGCCCGGGCCGGCGCCGACCCGCGGGCTTCGTCACGGTCACCCAGCCGGCGGTCGAGGCTGTGACGGCGGTCAGGCGGCGGGGCACTGAGCCATGACCGTTCTCGGACGCGATCGGGGAGCGGTGATGGTCCGGCGGCGTCCGGCCTATCAGCTGCGGTCGTGGAGAGTGACCTGGTAGCCGTCGGGGTCGGCGAAGGTGAATGTCCGACCGAAGGGGCCGTCGATCGGTGCGGCGACGATGGTGTGACCGTCGGCGGCGAGAGCATCGTGAATGGCCTGGACGTCGGTGGCGTGCAGCCAGATCGCGGCACCGATGCCGGGCTGGGCAACGGATGCGAGGTCGGTGCCGGGAACGACCTCGCGGAGTGCGAACGCGATCGGCTTGGTCTCGAAGACGACGGCGTGCGCAGGTCCGGCCTGCGACCGGACGAGGCCGAGGTACTGCTCGTAGAACGCCTGCGAAGCGTCGAGGTCGCGTGCTTGCAGCGAGATGAAGTCGGGGCCGGTGGCGGGCATGAGGATGCTCCTTCTTTCTGTGTCAGTTTTCTGACACGAACAATGTATGTCAGAATGCTGACATGAGTCAAGACGGCGCCGGCGTCGACCTCCAGACGTCACTGGGCTACCTGCTGAAAGAGGCGTCGAGCGCCCTGCGCGCGGCGATGGAGGAGGTGCTGCGGCCGTTCGGGATGAGCGTGACGCGCTACTCCTGCCTCGAGCTGCTGGCGCAACGGCCGGGCTTGTCGAACTCCGAGCTCGCGCGGGGCGCGTTCGTGACCCGGCAGTCGATGAACGTGCTGCTGCAGGCCCTGGAACGAGAGGGCTACGTGACCAGGCCCGCGGAGGCACCCGTCGGGAAGATTCTTCCGACGCGGCTCACGCCTCAAGGCCGACGAAGCCTCGAGAAGGCGAGCGCAGCGGTCCGGTCCGTCGAGGTCAGAATGCTGTCCGGCATGACCGAGGCCGAGCAGTCAGGCGCGTTCCGGATGCTGCAGAGGATGATCCATTCCCTGCGCGAGGGCGACGACGGTGCATAGCTCGTTCCTCGTACGGGTAGTTTTTCCCCGGCGAAAGCCGCCGAACCACACAGACCGTCGCCGTCATCCGGACCGCACGTGTGCAGGTCATTGACTGTCGGTGCGCGGAACTACAGCATGGCGTAGTGATTCCCGGATCGACCGGCGTGGGGCACGTCGCGCCCGTCGGAGCCGTCGCCTTCCGGGCCGACGGCCGGCGGCTGGCCAGCGGGTCGGCCGACGGCAGTGTTTTCGTGTGGGACACCGTCGAACCGGGTCGGCCGGTGGTGCTCACGGCATTCACCGTGCGGGGCGCGGTCACCGGCCTGGCCTGGAACCCGGCCGCCGCCGACCTGCTCGCCACCGGCACGGCCGAGGGCGACGCCGGCGTCTGGCGGGTGGTCGACGACCGGCCGCCGGCCCGGATCGCCACCCTGGCCGGGCACCCCGGGCAGATCCGGTCGGTCGAGTGGATGCCGGACGGGCAGCACCTGATCTGCCTGTTCGGCTTCGACCGGGCCGCGATCTGGAACGCCATGACGGAGACCTACCTCGGCGAGCTGACCGACTGCGTACGCCTGGCGGTCTCGCCGGACGGCCTGGTGGCGACCATCGGACCGGATGGGGCCGTCGCGGTCCGCGACCTGTGGCGCGGCACCGGCCCGTCCGCCCGCGCGCTCGCGTCACCGGTGATCGACTGTGCCTGGTCGCCGGACGGCACCGCCCTCGCCCTGGCCCGCGCCGACGGCGCGCTCGAACTCGTCACCGCCTACCTCGACCCGGCCCTGACCATCCCGGTCGGCGACGGCACGCTGCGCTGCGTGACCTGGTCGAGCGGCGGCCCGGTCGCCGGCGGCGAGACCGCCACGCACGCTTTCGGCACCGACGGGCGCCCCCGCTGGCGCAGCCCGGTCGTGCTGCCACGGGCCGGCTCGCTGGCCGTCGGCGGACCGCTGGCGGCCGCCGCCACCGAGGGGGAGAAGCCCCACCTGCTGGCCTTGGCCGACGGGGCTACCTTGCTGGCGCCCGCATTGGCCCAGCAGGGGCCGCGGACGCTCCCCGGAGAACCGCACCCCTGATCGGGCCACTCCCAAGGCGGCCCACGGCGACAGCGGCAACCCGTCGACATCCACGGTCGTCTGCATGCCTGCGGAGCCGTCGCCGGCGTCAGTCGATAGAGGGCCGCTGCCATTCGGGATCGGGAAACATCGCCATCAAAACCGGCATCAGGGAGAGGACGCCGAGCACCACCCCCGGCGTCGGCTACCGCATAGCCGACTAGCCCTCGGCCGACCAGACGGTGAGCTTGGCACCGGGCCCGGCAACGATCCGCAACCCGTCGGGCCCGGCCAGTTCCCACCCCTCGTACTCCCCGGAGACCGGCACCCGGATCGCGCTCCCGTCCGCGAACCCGATGTCGAGCCGACCGTCCTCGAAGGCCCTGGCCGCGACGACGGCCGTCCGCGTGCACCGGAGCGCGGGCCCGAGCCCGACCGGATCGGTCTCCGGATCGAGCGTGTGGACAACGCCATCGGCGGTCGCGAACTCGAAGGCCTGCTCGATCCGCACCTCGTAGGCGTCCTCGCCACGCTTCAGCACCAGGGTGAAGGCGTAGTCCACCCGTACCTGCAAGACGGCCGCCCGTGCGAGCGGCAAACCGTTCTCGATCACTTC
>DASWRZ010000295.1:0-26608 GCA_036402935.1 Actinoplanes sp. | reverse complement strand
CCAGCCGCGCTGGGCGGCTTCCGATTCCTGGCCGGGATCCACCAGCGGACCACGGCCGCGATCCTGGCCCCCGCCGGGGGCGGCATCGGCACGCCGCGGGACCTGACCGGCAAGACGCTCGCCGACCTGCCCGGCTCGACCGTACGGGATCTGTTTCCGGCCTATGCCCGGCTCGCCGGGATCGACCCGGCGCGGACGACGTGGGTCGCCGCCACCCAGCAGAACATGGCCGCCGAGCTGTCGCGCGGCAAGGTGGCCGGGGTCGGGGACACCGTGGCCGGGCGCCATGCCGTCGAGGCGGCCACCCACCGGCGTACGGCGGTGGTGCTGGCCTACAGCGACCAGCTGCAGGATCTCTACGGCGATGCGCTGGCGACTTCCACGGCGTACGCGCAAGCCCAGCCGGGCGGAGCCCGCAAGTTCACCGCCGCCCTGCTCCAAGGCCTGGCCGATGCGATCGATGATCCGGCGGCGGCCGGCGTGATCATGCACAAGTACGTCCCGGCGGTGAGCGCCGAGGCCGCCACGGCCGAGCTGACGCTGCTCGCGCCCTATGTCCGTTCGTCCGCCGAGGGCTTCCCGGTCGGCGCCCTCGACGCCAACCGGGTGGCCCGTGGCATCGCCCTGCTCCAGGGCGCCGGCCAGATCGGACCCGGCCTCACCCCGGATCAGGTGATGACCGTTTAGCGGCCCCACCTGAGCTTGGCGACGCGGCCCTGCTCGCCGGAGGCCCAGCAGGCGCCGTCGTGCGTGCACATGACCGCGTCGAAGCTGCCGGCGTCGAACGGCTTCCAGGTTCGGCCGCCGTCCAGCGACACGTCGCTGCCGGTCGGCCCGACCGTCAGTGCCGCCGGTCCGTGCCCGATCCAGGCCGCGCCGGACCGGTATTCGCCCGGCACCGCCCTCGACGTCGTCCACCGGTGTCCGGCCAGATAGGCCGAGCCGTCGGGGGCCGCCGTCGGGGTCACGTAGTCGCCGCCGACCGCGATGCCGTGCGACGGGTCGGCGAAGGCCAGGCTGTAGATGCCCGCGCTGGGCCCGCTCGGCAGCGGCGAGTCGACCACCTTCCACGAGTGCCCGAAGTCGGCCGACGTGAAGATGCGTGAGGTCGCGCCGCCGCCGGAGGCGAAGTAGGCCTTGCCCTGCGTCGAGACCAGGCAGGTGCCACTGGCCGCGAACGCGAACTCGCCGGTCAGTGCCGCCGGCATGCCTTTGTTCGAACGGACCTGCCAGTGCCGGCCGCCGTCGGACGTCGCGAGGATCCGGAACTTGCCGCCGACCGGGTCGGACAGGGCCAGCCCGTGCCGCGGGTCGAGGAACGTCATGCAGTCGTAGAACGCGGCCGGGTCGTCGTTCTGGAAGGTCTGGCTCCAGGTGCGGCCGCCGTCCGACGTCGAGTAGATGCTCGAGTCGGTGCCCTCGCCGATGGTGAGGGCCACCGCGCGCCGGGCGTCGAACGCCTCGATGTCGCGGAATTCGAGCGCCGACGCGCCGGCCGGGCCGACCGAGGCCCAGTGCCGGCCGCCGTCGACCGTGCGCAGCACCGTGCCGGCCGCGCCGGCCACCCACGCGACCGAGGACGACACCGGGGCCAGGCCGCGGAACCGGGCGGTCACACCGGTGTCGGTGAGCTGCCAGGACGGGTGGGGGCCGGCGGAGAAGCCGGTCAGGCCGGCCACCGTGGTCATGGCGAGCGCGGCAATCGACAACCTTCGCAGTCTCATACGCGGAACGTACTCGCCGACGTTCTAACGATCTAGGAGTGCGCGCAGGCGGAGGGTGTCGGCGACGGTCCAGCCGGGCGGCGGGGCGAGCGCGGCCCAGCCGTCGACGGTCGCCGACTTGTAGACGTGGCCGTGCCCGATCGGCGCCTTGTTGGCGAAGACCAGATCGACCGTGGTCTGCCAGAACGTGATTCCCGGGTACCAGTGCATGTCGTGGGTGACGTCGGGCCCGCGCTCGCCCGTCAGCCACGGCGGCCGGTGCCAGAGCAGGCTCGGGTTCCAGTACACCACCGGGTCGGACGAGTTCTGCATGTAGACGACCTTGGGCTGGGCGACGCCGAGGTCGCGCAGTTCAGCCGGCTTGGTGGCGAACGCGACCGGCAGGTCGGGGTAGTCCGGGTCCCACACCGTCGACCCGGACGCGCGGTCCTCGGTCAGCTGCTGGTGGACCGGATTGGCGAAGGTCGGACCCTCGAGCAGTATGCCGTCGGCGCCGTCGACCATCTTCTGCGCGCTGCCGAACGTCTTCTCCGTCCCGTACGTCCCCAGGCTCTCGCCGAAGATCAAAAGCTTGGGCCGCGCACCGGGCGGCATCGCCGCCCAGTGGTCGTGGACCGCGGTGATCAGCGCGGCCGCGGCGGCGGTGACCTTGGATCGGTCGACCAGGAACGAGATCCAGCTCGGGAGGTACGAATACTGCATGGAGACCAGCGCGGTGTCGCCCGAGTACATGTATTCGAGCGAGCTGGTCACGTCGTTGTCGACCCAGCCGGTGCCGGTCGGGGTGAAGATCGCGACCACCGCGCGGTCGAAGGCGCCGGTGCGCACCATTTCTCGCACCACCAGATCGGCCCGGGCCTGCGGGGTGCCGGCCGAGGCCAGCCCGGCATAGAGGCGGATCGGATCGAGCGACGGCCGCCCGGAAAATGCCGTGAGCTGTTGCCGGCTGGGCGCGCCGGCCACGAAGTTGCGGCCCTGCCGGCCGAGCGAGTCCCAGCCGACCAGCGACTGCGGGCTGCCCGAGCGCAGCGGTGAGGCCGGGCGCACGACGCCCCGTCCGGTGCCGCTGTCGGTGACCGCGGCCGACCGGTCGGCGGTCGTGTACAGGTTGTCGATCATCAGTCGGTCGAACGCGGTGTAGCTGACCAGCGCGACCACGACGAACCCGGCGCAGTAGGCGGCGTTGGTCGGCACGACGTGCCCGAACGCGTGCGCCAGTCCGTGGGTGGCCAGGCGCAGGACCCGCGCGACCAGCAGGATCACGCCGAAGGTGAGCAGGCTGACCCCGACCGTGCGCAACAGGTCGTACTCCTGCTGGGGAGCGATGCCGAGCCGCACCCGCAGCTGGCGCTTCCACCGGGTGCCGAGCCAGAGGAAGATCAGGATCAGGACGGGTACCAGGGTGAACAGCACTCGCCAGGCGATCTTGACCGTGCGCTCGCTGGGCCGCCAATAGACCCCGGTGAGCGCGCCCGCCGCGGCGCCGGCCGCGTAGCCGGTGGCGGCGGTGATGCCGGCGACCATGCCCTGCAGGTAGTAGGGCCGAGGCAGCAGCGACGGGGTGTAGGACAGACAGTAGAAGAGGGCGGCGAGGGCGAAGCCGGTGACCGTGAGGCCGCGGAGAAAAATCGGCTGGCAGGATTTCGCCCGGACAGAACGTCGCGGCACGGGAATGTCGACCAGGTCAGTCACCGCCAGTATTCGCATGTCGCTCCCAGGTAGTGGCTTCCTTCCATCTTCAACCGCCGATGTCTTCCCGTCGTCATACCGGGGACCGATCTACCGGTGATACCCGGGAGCTATCTCCGATTCGGTTCAGATCCGCACCGTCCTGCCGATCACAGCGGTCGAGGAGGGCAGGTCATGCGCTTGCGCAACTGGATCGCCGTGGTCGTCAGCGTCATCCTGCTGGCCGCCGCGGGAACCATCGGTTTCCTGGTCAACCGCTCGGCGCTGCACAACCCGTCGCTCAACGGCGTGGTGATCAACGCCCGGGACGTCTCGGAGACCCGCGCTTTCCAGGAGCGGCTCGCCCACGAGGCCCAGCACGACGCGCTGACCGGCCTACCCAACCGGCGCCGGATGCAGGATGCGCTCGACTCGGCGCTGCGGCAGGACACGGTGGCGGTGCTCTTCGTCGACCTCGACGGTTTCAAGCCGGTCAACGACGCGCACGGCCACGAGGCCGGCGACGAACTCCTGCGCCAGGTGGCGCAGAGGCTGAGTGCCTGCGTACGCGAACAGGACGTACTCGCCCGGGTCGGCGGCGACGAGTTCGTGGTCCTCATGCCGGGCGTTCTCGGCTGGGAGGACGCCGAATCGATGGCGGCCCGGATCCGGCGGGCGGTCGAGCAGCCGTTCCTGATCGACGGCGGCGAGGTCCTGATCGGAGCCAGCGTCGGCCTGCATGTCGGCGCTCCGGCCGAGGACCCCGACGAGGTGCTGCGCGCGGCCGACCATGCGATGTACACCGAGAAGAAATCCGGCCGCGGCCGGCGCAACCGTGCTACCCCGGCCCATCCGGTGCGGGCCGGACGGCACCGCGCCGAGGCCTGAGACGGCACACTGGAGTGGCTCCAGCGAAAGCTCTCTACCGAACGGCGGTGCCGGCGTGTCCTCCAAGGTTATGTCGCGGCGTGATCTCGACTTCCTGCTCTACGAGTGGCTCGACGTCGAGGCCCTGACCAAGCGGGAACGGTTCACCGAGCACTCCCGGGAGACGTTCGACGCGTTCCTCGACCTGGCGGCCCGCATCGCCGAGCAGGACTACGCGCCGCACAACCGCAAGAGCGACCTCGAGGAACCGACCTTCGACGGCACCCGGGTCCACGTGATCCCCGAGGTGGGGACCGCACTGAAGACCTTCGCCGACTCGGGCCTGCTGTCGGCCGGCTTCGACGAGGAGGCCGGCGGTGTGCAGCTGCCGCAGGTCGTGCTGCGCGCCTGCGTGATGTGGGTGCAGGCGGCCAACATCGCCACCTCGGCCTATTCGATGCTCACCATGGGCAACGCGAGCCTGCTGCTCGACCACGGCACGCCGGAGCAGATCGAGCGGTTCGTCAAGCCGATGCTCGAGGGCCGCTTCACCGGCACGATGTGCCTTTCCGAGCCGCAGGCCGGCTCGGCGCTGAGCGACGTGCTGACCCGCGCGGTCCCGGCCGGCGACGGCACCTACCGGGTCACCGGCAGCAAGATGTGGATCTCGGGCGGCGACCACGAGCTCACCGAGACCATCGTCCACCTGGTGCTGGCCCGCGCCGTGGGCGCGGCGGCCGGGGTCAAGGGCCTGTCGCTGTTCGTCGTGCCCAAGCACCTGGTCGGCGAGGACGGCACGGTCGGCGAACGCAACGGGGTTTCGCTGGCCGGGCTCAACCACAAGATGGGCTACCGCGGCACGACCAACGCGGTGCTCGCCTTCGACGACGCCGTCGGCTACCTGGTCGGCCAGGAGGGCCACGGCCTGGCCTACATGTTCCACATGATGAACGAGGCGCGGATCGGGGTCGGGGCGGGCGCGGTCGCGCTCGGCTACACCGGCTATCTGCACGCTCTCGACTACGCGCGCGAGCGTCTGCAGGGCCGGCCGTTGGCCGACAAAGACCCGACGGCCCCTCCGGTGCCGATCGTCGCGCATCCCGACGTACGCCGGATGCTGCTCGCCTCCAAGTCGTACGTCGAAGGGGGCCTGGCCCTCGTCCTCTACGCCGCGAAGCTGCTGGACGAGCCGTCGGACGAAAACACGCTGCTCCTCGACGTGCTGACGCCGGTCGTCAAGGCGTGGCCGTCGCAGTGGTGCCGCCTCGCCGACGACCACGCCATCCAGGTGCACGGCGGCTA
Organism: Actinoplanes sp.; assembly: GCA_036402935.1. Lineage (GTDB taxonomy): Bacteria > Actinomycetota > Actinomycetes > Mycobacteriales > Micromonosporaceae > Actinoplanes. The sequence continues at coordinate 21,047 of DASWRZ010000295.1, read as the reverse complement.
CGGCTACACCCGCGAATATCCGGTCGAGCAGTTCTACCGCGACAACCGCCTCAACTCGATCCACGAGGGCACCGACGGCATCCAGGGTCTCGACCTGCTCGGCCGCAAGGCGATCATGAAGGGTGGGGCCGGGCTCACCCTGCTCCTGGACCGCATCCGATCCTCGGCCGCCTCGGCGGGTGATCTCGGCGAGCCGGTGCTCGGTTTCTGCGATCGTCTGGCCGCGGTCACCCGGCGCCTGTGGGCGGACGCCGACCCCCGGATCGCCCTGGCCAACTCGACGGCCTATCTCGATGCGGCCGGACACCTGGTGATCGCGTGGATGTGGCTGTCACAGGCCGCGGCCGCTTCGGACAAACCGGGCGACTTCTACGAGGGCAAGCGGCTGGCCGCGCGCTACTTCCTGACCCACGAACTGCCCCGCATCGGCCCGCTGCTCGACCTGCTCGACCGGCGCGACACCCTGCTTGCCGATCTGGATCCGGCCTGGTTGGGCTAGGTTCTTTTGGTATGGCCGGTTCATCGCCCGCGACGACCGTCGAGGTCGGCGGATACGAGGTGCGCGTCTCCAACCCGGATCGCATCTACTTCCCCGACCTCGGCCTGACCAAGCTCGACCTGGTCAACTACTACCTGTCGGTGGGCGACGGCATCGTACGGGCGCTGCGCGAGCGCCCGTGCATGCTGCACCGCTTCCCCGACGGGCTGGCCGGGGAAAAGGTGCACCAGAAGCGGGTGCCGCACGGGGCGCCGCCCTGGTTGGAGACGGTCCGGGTGAAGTTTCCCCGCTACAACCGGCACGCCGACGAGCTGTGCGTGACCAAGCCGGCCGACGTGGCCTGGGCGGTCCAGATGTCGACGGTCGAGTTCCACCCGTGGAACTCGCGCCGAGCCGACACCGAGAAGCCCGACGAGTGGCGCATCGACCTCGACCCGATGCCCTCGTGTGAGTTCGATCGGGTCAAGCGGGTCGCCGGGGTGGCCCATGAAGTCCTGGACGAACTGGGCGTCACCGGCTACCCCAAGACGTCGGGCGGCCGGGGACTGCACGTCTACGTGCGCATCGAGCCACGCTGGGGTTTCTCCGACGTACGCCGGGCCGCGCTGGCCTTCGCCCGCGAGGTCGAGCGGCGCGCCCCCGACGACGTGACCACCACGTGGTGGCGCAAGGACCGCGACCCGTCCAAGCTGTTCGTCGACTACAACCAGAACGCCCGCGACCACACGATCGCCAGCGCCTACTCGATCCGCGGCGTCCCCGCCGCGACCGTCTCCACCCCGATCGCCTGGGCCGAGATCCCCGACGTCGACCCACGCGACTTCACGGTGAAGACGGTCCCGGCCCGCTTCGCCGACCTCGGCGACCTCCACGCCACCATCGACGACCAGGCCTTCTCCCTCGACCAGCTCCTGGAGTGGGCGGCCCGCGACGAGCAGGCCGGCCTCGAAGGCCCGGCCGACGCCGGCTGACAGCCACCGGCCTGCGGCCCGACCCGGCCCAGCCCGCCATCGCCGACGCTCGACCCCGCCCGTCACGCCATCGCAGACGCTTGACCCGGCACGGCGTGTTCATCGCCGACGCCTGGCCCGGCACGGCATGTTGTCAAGCCTCGGGTTTGATGGAGACTGAGTTGTCTGGTTTCCAGGTTTGCGGTGGCCGAGTGGGTCATCGCGTGTAGGGCTTCGTGTTCGGCTGGTGGACGTGGCCGAGTTCGCCGTGCAGGCGCCGGTTGTTGCACCAGTCGATGTACTCGACCGTGGCGATCTCGAGATCGTCGAGCCCGCGCCAAGGTGCTCGTTCCGGACGAGTTCGGCTTTGAACAGCGAGTTGAACGCCTCGGCGATCGCGTTGTCGTAGGAGTCGCCCTTGGAACCGACGGAGGCGACCGAGCCGGCCTCGGCCAGCCGCTAGGAAGTCGACGGTGCGATCTGTGCCGGCGTGCCTTCGAGCGCCGCCATGACCGTGTGCATCCTCCGGGTGTTCGACGTCTCCCTCAAACCCGGGGCGAGACATGTCATCGCCGACGCCTGGCCCGGCACGGCGTGTCATCGCCGCGGGTTTGACCCGGTTCGGCGCGGGAAGCCATGCGTCATGTCCGATCAAAGCTCCGCCCAGACACACGCCCCGCTCGAGCCGCTCGGCGACCCGGACGATACCGGCGACTTCGCCGACGAGCACGACCACACGATCGTCGACTCGGACGAGCCCGACAGCGGCGAGGAGGAGAGCCCGGACCGCTACTCCGGCGGCCTCGACCGTGAGGGCCCGCCGTAGCTAGTCCCGCGGCGGACCGGTGACCTGCAGCTCGTCGGCGAGCCAGGTGAGCAGGAACTCTCCGTCCTTGCGCCCCAGTGCGAAACCCACGCCGATCAGCCCGGTCCCGAGGACGAAAAATCCGACGCCGGCCCCTGCTACGGCCGCGGGTGCGCCGGCCTCGCGGGCGTGGCCGGTCACCAGCGCGACGATCGTGGCCAGCACACCGATCACCACGAAGAGGCAGACGCCGCCGAGCCAGATCGCGCTGAAGACCAGCACAAACCACGGGGCGCGCAGGGTTCCGGTCAGGCGGCAGCCCGCGCCGCCGGGGTCGGGGTCGAGGTCGCACCGAGCGACCGGGCGCCAGGAGTTGCGGATGGTCGCCTTGCCGGCCTCGATCCGGATGCTGTCGTCTCTCACCCGGCCGATGACCCGGCGGCCGTCGAATCCCCCCGGGCCGAACGACGCGGCCGCCCGCCACCGGCCTTTCACGCCGGCCTGGAGTCGCGCCCGGACCTCCTCGATCGGCAGCGGCGAGCGCATGTCGATCTCGACGACGCGCCAGCCGCTGAGCCAGCGCCGAACGAGCCCGCCCACGGTCAGGACCGGCCACCGGTGAGCTTGGCGATCTCCTTGATGAAGCGGTCGCGGTCGCCGACCACGAACCGCACCTCGAGCCCGAGCTTGGTGGTGACCGCGAGCCCGTTGGGGATGATGCCCATCGTGCGGGTGCGCCGGACGTCGACGATCTCGTCGATCGGGATCTCGAGCGGCTCCGGCTGCCGATTGAAGGTATGCGCCCGGAACTCCAGCCCCGCCCGGCTCAGCGTGAGCCGGCCGCCGATCGCCTCGGCACCGCGCCACAGGTTGGCGCCGGCGGTCACCAGGATGCCGTCATCCTCCGACAATTCGATCCCACCCAAGATCAGTTGTAGTGGACGGACGTTACCCGCTCCCGCCCCGCCAGGCGACCCCGCGTGGGGTGTCCACAATCTAGTGACGCCCCGCCACCTCCCGGCACCCTGCGCGACTCCGTAAAAATGTCGCACCCAGAGCTCGTCAACGCTCAGATACCGGCGGCCGTGTGGGCGAAATGACCGATCCGCACGTTGATTCCGACGATTTGGGCCGCCTGCGGCCCGCGAGCGCAAGGTATGCCTCGCGCTCGCGAACCAGACGCCGGCCCGGGCCGAACGAACGATCCCGAACTGGGGACGGGCCGCGACTTACCGCGTACGTCTAATGCGTGGCGGCGCTCGCCGGAAGGGCCTCGCCGGACCGGGGCGTGATCAGGTCGCGGTCTTTGATCGCGGCCTCGAGCTGGGCCGGGAAGGCCCGGGTGTGGCGGTAGAGTTTGTAGATCAGCCACGCCTCGAAGATGAGCAGGAGCGAGCCGGCGGTGACCGTGACCGGGATGAGCCAGCCGGTGAGCGGCGCGATGATGAAGACCGTCATCTCGTATTCGATGCCGCTGAACAGGTGGGTGCGGATGCGGTTGTTGCGCAGGAGGTCGCCGGCCCGGCGCTTGAGGGACGTCGGCGCCTCGGCCGGGATCTCGGGGGTCTCGCTCTCCGCGGGCTCGTCGACCGAGCCGCGCGCCTCGGCCAGGCGTTCGCGCATCTCGGTGCGGACCTTGGTCATCTGCGAGCCGTTGAGGTAGCGGAAGAGGTCGAGGAAGATCACGACCGCGAGGAGCCAGAGGTAGATGGTGCGGTCGGTGCGCAGATACTGCCCGCCGAACAGGGTGAGCGCGCAGGCGAAGACCCGCAGCCGGTCGAAGACGAAGTCGAACCAGGCGCCGAAGAGGGAGCCGGTGCCGTTCAGCCGGGCGACCTTGCCGTCCATGCAGTCGACCACGAAGCTGACATGGAACAGCAGCGCACCGGCGACCAGCCACCAGCGGGTCTGCTGCGCGAAGCAGGCGGCAGCGGCGAGACCGAAGATGGTCGCAACGGTGGTCAACACGTTCGGGGTGATGCGGCGGTGCGGCGCCACTATCCGGACGAGCCGGGAAGCCACTGGATCAACCAGCAGGACGGTCCACCAGGCATCCCGCGGCTTGTAGGTTCGCTCGCGGATCTCCTGCAAGGTGACGTTCACCGGCGGCACTTTAGACAGCGTTTCTTTGAATCCGCTAGTGCGACCGTTCCTGATCACCTCGAAACTTCCCCTGGTCACGGCCGTTTTCCCTGCGATTACCAGCAATCCGGCGCGGTTGTGATTTTGGTCTCTTCTAACTCGTTTGCCACCTACCGTGTGCTTCCCGATCATGGACGCATGACCTTCTCGCACCGGAAGGGCGCACTCGCCCTGGCGCTTTGATCGCCACCGCGGCCGCGGGGTCTATCTGCCGGTGCGGGGCGCGCTGGGCGCTTCCGTTCCGGTCGGGTGGTATGGGAGAGCGTCTCCTCTTTGGACAGCGCATCGACCGAAGCGCATAATCGCCGGCAAGGGACCCCGCCCGCCCGGGCAGCGACGGCACGCGGTGATCACACGTGAGGGCGACGATGAAGGCGTACGGCCAGCAGGCGTTGCGGGCCGGCGGGGCGCTGAGTCGCCGATGAACGGCGACCGCCGCCGCAGACCAGGACACGCATCCAGGACTTTCCTGCCTCTTCGGCCGCGGCGCACACCAGCGGCACGGGGGCAGCGGCCGGCGTCCGGCGCGTGGGCGTACCTCGGCCGCCTGCACCTTCCCGTGATGACCGTTCTCGCGTTGGTGCTGGTGGCGTCCGGTGCGATTGGCTACGCGCTGCGGCCCGGCACCGACGCACCACCTGCGGTGCTGAATTCCGCGATACAGATCTACGTCGACGGGGCAACAAAAGTCAGCGTCGATGAGACCCTTTACCGCAGCGACGCCCGAACGGCAGTGCTGGAACTCGACGTATTCGGCAGCCTCGGTAACGCACGCCGAGCCTCCTGGTGGCTGAGCACCGAAAGGGCCGGCTCGCAGCCCTATTCGTGCCCGGACCCCTACAACTACGTCGGACAAGCCCACCCGAACCCCTTCGTCATCCGAAACGGAGGTTTGACCCTCGGCGGGGCGCCCATTACTGACACGGCGTTGGCAGACTTCACCGGACGACCCGTCACGCAAGCGGCCGCCAACACCTTCGAAGTGCGAGGGGTCTCGCCGGGCCAAGCCTCGCCGCAGGCGCTCCGGCCGATCGCCAAGGTGACACTGTGCTGGACATCGGATCCCCCGCTGGCATTCGACGGCGAGTACGCCTCGGCGACCCTGCCGGCCGTACGGGTGAACTCGTCCGGCACCGCCCAGCCCCACTTCGACGTGACACGCAACCTCTATTTCGTCGACCCGCTACGTCAGGACAGCCCCCTTACCGCGCAGTACTCCCTCCAGGCCGGCGCCCTACCGACGACGACCGACCCGTTCGGCTGGCATTGGGCCGCCGACGGTGGCGAGGCGATTCAACTCACCGGAATAAGCCTCCCCGGCTCCCAGCACGAGGCCTATCTCGGCTTCATATCCGGCGCGTTGCTGGGCATCGCGGGGAACGCCCTCGTCTCGCTCGTACAGGCCGCGACCGAGCCGATGCGGCGATCGGGAGGTCGTCGGGGCTCCGGAACGGCCAGGACGAGAACGGCCCGGCTCCGGGTGGGATCCGACGGCCGGACCGGCTCGTGCAAACGTCGACGGCCCGCGGCGGGCAGATGGTGGTCGGCCGGCGCGGCCGCCCTCGTCGTCGCCCTCGCCGTGGGCTTCGCATCCACGCACCGCGCAACCCCTTCCGCGCCTCATCCCAACGGCCGAGTTGTCGGTCCGTCGTCGGATGTCCGCATCGTCGACGACTGCTACGACCCCGGACAGACCCAGCCGACCACCATCCAGCTCACTTGTGGTGACGGCTCGGCCGTGCTGAACGACCTGAAGTGGGTGGAGTGGGCAGAGAGCCGGGCCACCGGAAACGGCGTCCTCAACCAGGTCGTCTGCGATCCCTCGTGTGTGGACGGCCACGACACCGACCACAACGTGAGGGTGGTTCTCTCCGAGCCGGTCCGGGCCGCGAACGGCATCAACTACTTCACCAAGGTCGTCGTTGACGGCGGCCTGGCCACTCCCGAGATCTTCCAGGACTGCTGGGCCGAACCACCCGCCCCATACATCCCGAAATGCACCCACATCGACTGAGGCCCGCGAGTGCGCCACCGGGGACTCGAACCCCGAACCAGCCGCTTAAGAGGCGGATGCTCTACCGGTTGAGCTAGTGGCGCGCGTACCGCTGGGGAGGTTCGAACTCCCGCCCTCCGCATTCGGAGTGTCGTGGACCCGGCCGGCTTCGTTATCTCCATACGACGAGCCGATCTCCTCGACATCCACGACGAAATTTGCGGTAGATCGTTCCCTTTGTCATGGAATGCTTAAGTCTAGAAGGTCCATGACGTGACGGTCACTGCTCGACCGCGCGCTGCCCGGATCGTTCTGCACGGCAGATCGACGTGGACTGTCGTGGACTCCCGAGGACTGCCGATCGACGCGGCGGACAGCTTCCTGTACTGGCTGCGAGCCACCGACAAGTCGCCGAACACGCTCGTGTCGTACGCACGGCACCTGGCGCTGCTGTTCCGGTGGCTCGATGCGTACCGGCTGGATTGGGACGCGGTCACCTTCGAGCAGTTGTGTGACTTCATGTTCGCCGCTCGTACTGGCGCACCACCGTTGGGCCCACCTGCAGGGCGGACAGCGGGGCGACAACCCGCCACGATGGGGGCTATCGCGGCGGCGATGCGCGAGTTCTACGAGCACCACCGGATCGAGGGCCGAGGCCCGAGCGACCTCCGGCTTTCACGGCATCAGGCCAACTCCGCACGGACCAAGTACCACTTCCTGGCCCACGTGGAGAGCCGCCGTCCGGTGGAGGCCAACCGATTGGCACCGCGGCGCTCGGCTGCTGACGAAGAAGTGCGGATCATCCAGTTCGAGGAGGACTTCGCGCGACTGTTGGCGGTCGCCTCGACGTTGCGGGACGCATTGCTGCTCAGCGTCTTGTATGACTGCGGTCTGAGGATCGGGCAGGCCTTGGGCCTGCGCCATGGCGATCTGGACCCGATGCGGCGGCGGCTGCACGTCGAGCGCCGCGAGGACAATGTCAACGGGAGCCTGTCCAAGCAGAGACGCACCCTTCACGGTGGAGGCTCCGGATCGGACTTTCGCCCTTTACCGGCGCTACCTCCTGGAGGAGTTGGAGCCGGCCGGCGTCGAAAGTGATTACCTGTTCGTCAATCTGCGCTCGGGTCGCGACTTCGGCCGGCCCTGCAGCGACGGCAACATCGCACAGACCATCGCCCGGGTCGGCGCGAAGGCCGGCATCTCGCGCTTACACCCGCACATGTTGCGGCACACGCACGGGACGGCGCTGGCGAAGGCTGGCTGGACCACGGCGGAGATCGCCGCGCGGTTGGGCCAGTCGCACGCCAGCAGCGCTGACGTCTATATCCATCTGGCCAGCGAGGATCTGGAGGCCAACGTCGTCGACTGCAGCACCGAAGCCCTCCGCCGCCCCACATCCCAGCCGACGCAACTCTGCTATGCCCACTGGTGGCAGTGGAAAAGGGCGGGAATGCCGGACGACTGCGTTCAGTGGGCAGCGTCGGATGCCAAGCCATGCCTCGTGCGGCCCAAGCGGCCGGCGGCACGAACGACGCCGCTGGCTTTCGTGGCGCTACGTCTAGTCCTGTGACGACGGTGAGGTCCGTCGAACGGCCGATGCCGCGATTGCTGTGGCGGCAACGGCGATGGCGGGAAGGAGCAGGGCTGTCGGCAAATCGGTGTGGTGGCTGAGGTAGCCAATTAAGGCAGGGCCGGTGAAGGTGCCCAGGTAACCGAGGGTGGAGACACGGGCGACGGCCACTGGCACCGGGAGGCCACGAATGGTTCCTGCAGCGCTGATGCTGATGGGTAGCAGGGTGGCCAGACCGAGTCCAAGAAGGGCGAGGCCGGCGACCGCGGATGCGGTGCTGCCCAGGACGAGGCCTGCGGCGAAACCGGTGCCGGCCAGCAGGGCGCCGCCTGCGAAGACGCGGACGGGTCCAATGCGGTTGATGATTGGGTCGCCGAGAAGGCGGCCGATGGTAACGGCGGCTTGGAACACTGATAACCCGGCTGCGGCCAAGGCTGGGCTGGCGCCCCGGTTGTCAGCCAACAGCACGGCGCTCCAGTCCAGTGCGCCCCCTTCGGCGAGAGTGAACATGAACGCAACTACCCCGAGAAGGAGCAGCCGACCGGTCCAGCCGGCCGACAGCGGTGTCGCGCGGGCCTTCTTCGCGTGGTCGCCGTGCAACTGCTCAGGTGGCAGCAGCTTGCGGTTGCTCAACACTGCGACGGTGGCGACCGCGGCCGTCACTAGCGCGAAGTGGGAGACAACGCCGAGTCCGACGTGGGCGGCAACCGCGGCAACGGCGCCGCCGAGAACTCCGCCCAGACTGTGCATGGCGTGCATCCCGGTCAGCAAGGACCGGCCGTAGCCATGCTCGACCCCGACACCCTGGTCATTGATTCCAATATCGACCACGCTGTTGGTACCCGCAGACACGGCGACGGCGACCGTCAGCACGGCCAAGTTAGGGGCGAAGGCGATCGGCAACAAGGTTCCGGCGAACGCAGGCAGCGCCACCAGTAGCGCCTGGCGACTCCCGAATCGGGTCACCACGACCGACCCGAGCTGCAGTCCCGCCACCGCCCCGGCGTTCAGCCCGACGAGAGCGATCGCCAGCCGCGAGTCAGTCAACCCGAGATTGGCCTTGAGCGCCGGAATGCGGGCCGCCCAGGTGGCGAACACGAACCCGGTCAGCAGGAACGCGGTCGAGGTCCCCCAGCGCGCCCCCTGCAGGCGAGCGCGGGAAGCCCGTCGAAGGGCACACGGGGTGAAGCGAGACGTGTGAGACACATCGCCGATCCTGGCGTCACCTCACGCAATACCTCAAATCATGATGTGGCATTGCCCGATAACCTGATGTAATGCTCGACCTCGTGCGTCTTCAGACGCTGGCAATGGTGGTAGAAACCGGCTCCTTTTCCGCAGCTGCGCGAGCCCTCCACATCACCCAACCCGCAGTCTCCCGCCAGATCGCGCTGCTGGAACGGCACCTGCATGCCCAACTACTCGTCCGCGGCCGAGGTGGGGTTCGCCCAACCCCCGCCGGGGAGCTGCTCCTCAACCATGTCGCCGCAGTCGTCGATCGGCTGACCCTGGCAGAATCGCAGGTCCGTGCGCTGACCATGCCCAGCGGCACCGTCCGGCTGGGGTCGTTCTTCAGCGCGCTGGTCCAACTCTCCGCCGAAGTCGCCGTCGTCGTCAGCGAACACTATCCCCATCTGCACATCCGCGACGACCTTGTCGACCGAGACACCGCCTATGGCAAGCTCAGCCGCGGTGAGCTCGACCTGGCCATCGTCTTCGACCACGACTTCGCCCCAGCGCCGATCCCGGAGACTGTCCGTGTCCACCAGCTCTTCGACGACCCCATTCGCGTCATGCTGCCAGCCAGTCACCCGCTCGCGCAGACTCCAGCGGTCGCTCCCGCCGACCTCGCCGATGACACGTGGATCCTCGCCCATGACGGCAGCGCCGCTGATCTCGTCGAGCGTTTCCTGACCCGGCACCGGCTCGACCCGCCTCGACTCCTGACCGGTCACGGCGACGAGCCAGTCGAGATCCAAGCCCTCGTCAGTGCCGGCCGAGGCGTCACGCTCACCCACGAACTCACCGTCATCGTCAGCCGAAACAACCTCATTGTGCTGCCGCTGACCGCAGAAACCGGAGTACGGCACATCCGTGTCGCCTACCCCACCGGCCCGATGACCACGGCAGCCGAGACAGTCCTAAACACTTTGACAACCGTCGGAGAGCAACACAGACGACACCTGGGTCCATCGACCAGCGGCCCACACAGGTGACATCACCATTCCTAACCGCACCAGCGAATCCCGGCCAGCTGACGTCTTGGTCCTCGCGCGTCGGCAGCAACCACACTTGGGCACTGCGGGTCCTGCTCCGGCCGCGGCCCCGCCGACTGGCGACCACAGCGGCAGCAACGGCTCGATCAGCTCCCACAGCTTGTCATCGAGATCGACACCTTGCTCAGGCTCGATCGAACGACGCTGATCTTCGCACCGTCGCGTTGAATCGACATCGATTCACCTGATCGTGTTAGGAGCTTTAACGACGCGCCAAGGCGATGCAGCGCACCCGTGGAGCCACGGGGACTCGAACCCCGCCATCCGCCTTGCAAGAGCGGCGCTCTTCCATCTGAGCTATGGCCCCCAGCTTCGTGACGGACGTTTCCATCACGATGTTTTCCCTACTCACCGCCCGGCCCGCGTCCCACTTCTGCAGATAAGCTTCGAACCGGCTGCCTCCCGCTTGCAGGGCGGGCGCTCTCCCGAATGAGCTACGAGCCCGTGGCGACGGCGTCGGCGGTGCTTGGAATAGGCGCGCCGGCAACGAGCACCCTGCGGGTGGGGCCTGAGTGAACCACCGGGGTCCGACATTGCCGAGCTGTCGTCCACCGGCGGCGGGCCGGGTTCAATGCGGGTGCGGACTCCGGCTCACGGTCCGCAGGCGGGCGGGCCTGCCGATTCGGTGGGTAGGAAGCACACCGAACGGAGGAGAGACCGATGACCGACCTGCTGCAAGAGACCCGGACCGGCCTGTCGACGACGCTGACCGTCCGCCTCCAGGTGGTGAGCGCCAACTCGGGGCGGCCGCTGCATGGGTGCACCGTGCGCCTGTGGCGCTGCGAAGAGCGGCCCTGCGGCGACGAGCGGCGCGCGGACAGCCCGGTCGAGGTCAGGATCAGCGACAACTGCGGCTGGACCGAGTTCGACGGGCTGCTGCCCGCGGCCGGGCCGGGGCGGTGGCCGCACCTGCACTTCGACATCCACGGCAAGGCCGGGCGGCTCGCGCTTCCGGGGGACTGCTCCCCCGCGTACGCGTCATGCAGCCTGAGCGGCAGCGACCTCACCGCCGCCTTCGGCGTGGGTCAGCCTCTCCTGATCGCGTCGGTGACCGGGGACGAGCGCCGCGGCCTGGTCGCGACCCGCACGCTGAACGTCGGCTAGATCTTCACCCCCGGACGGGGGTAGCGCCGCGGCACCCGGCAGCGAAAGCTGTCAGGAAAGCTCGGCTAGGAGACCCACCATGACTGCGACCCGGGGCACGACCGCGTTCCGCGAGGCCCGCGACTTCCTGCTCGACCATCGCGAGAACTACGCGGACGCCGTCGCCCGGTTCGGCTGGCCGGAGCTGGACGAGTTCAACTGGGCGCTCGACTGGTTCGACGTGATCGCCGAGGGCAACCACGGCCCGGCGCTGTGGATCGTCGAGGAGGACGGGTCCGAGCTGCGGTTCTCGTTCGCCGAGATGGCGCACCGGTCCAACCAGGTCGCCTCCTGGCTGCGGGCGAACGGCGTCCGGCGCGGCGACCGGATCGTGCTGATGCTGGGCAATCAGGTCGAACTGTGGGACACCATCCTGGCGGCGATGAAACTGGGCGCCGTGCTCATTCCGGCCACTCCCCTGCTCGGACCGGCCGACGCCGCCGACCGGGTCGCCCGCGGCGGCGCCAGGCACGTGATCGCCACGTCGGCGGCGGCCGGCAAGTTCCAGCAGGAGGGCCTCACCCGGATCGCGGTCGGCGACGCGGTCGAGGGCTGGCTCGATTTCCGGGAGTCCTACGCCACCTCTCAAAAGTTCGAGCCCGACGGAGTGACCAAGGCGAGCGACACTCTGCTGCTCTACTTCACCTCCGGCACCACCGCGCGGCCCAAGCTGGTCGAGCACACCCACGCGTCCTACCCGGTCGGGCACATCTCGACGATGTACTGGATCGGCCTGCGACCCGGCGACGTGCACCTCAACATCTCCTCGCCCGGCTGGGCCAAGCACGCCTGGAGCAACGTCTTCGCGCCCTGGAACGCCGAGGCGTGCGTGTTCATCTACAACTACACGCGGTTCGACGCCGGCCGTCTGATGGCCGAGATGCAACGCTGCGCCGTGACCAGTTTCTGCGCGCCGCCGACCGTGTGGCGCATGCTGATCCAGTCCGACCTGTCGGTGCTGCGCACCCCGCCGCGGCTGGTCGTCGGGGCCGGTGAGCCGCTCAACCCCGAGGTCATCGAGCAGGTGCACAAGGCCTGGGGCGTGCTGATCCGCGACGGCTTCGGCCAGACCGAGACGACCGTGCAGATCGCCAACACGCCCGGCCAGCCGGTCAAGCCGGGTTCGATGGGCCGGCCGCTGCCCGGCTACCGGATCGCGCTGATCGACCCGGTGACCGGCGAGGAGGCGATCGAGGGTGAGATCTGCGTGGCGCTCGACCAGCGGCCGCTCGGCCTGATGGTCGGCTACCACGGCGACGAGGAGCTCACGGCTTCCCGGATGGCCGACGGTTATTACCACACCGGGGACGTCGCTACCCGCGACGGCGACGGCTACATCACGTACGTCGGGCGCACCGACGACGTGTTCAAGGCGTCCGACTACCGGATCTCGCCGTTCGAACTGGAGAGCGTGCTGATCGAGCACGAAGCGGTGGTCGAGGCCGCGGTGGTGCCGTCGCCCGACCCGCTGCGCCTGGCGGTGCCGAAGGCTTACATCGTGCTTGCGGACGGCTGGTCGCCTTCCGCTTCGACGGCGGAGACCATTTTCGCGTACGCCCGGGAACACATGGCCCCGTACGCCCGGATCCGCCGCCTCGAGTTCGCCGACCTGCCGAAGACGGTCTCGGGCAAGATCCGGCGGGTGGAGTTGCGCGCGGCCGAACGGGAGAAGCACGCGGACTCTTCCGCCCCGCCGCCCGGGGAGTTCACCGGCTAGATTTGCGCGGTGCTGCGACGCCTGAGCTATCTCCTGGTCGTTGCTGCGCTGCTCGGCGCGATGGCGTTCGCCATGGTCACCGAGGCGGTGCGGCAGGCGCCGACGATCGACGAGCCGGTCTACGTCGGCACCGCGGTGGTCTACGAGCAGCAGCACAGTCTGCGTTACAACCCCGAGCACCCGCCGCTGGGCAAGCTGGCCATGGCGGCCGGGCTGGCGTTCGCACACCCCACGCTCGACCCGGCCTACAACGAGAACCAGACGCTGCTCGGGCGGCATCTGCTGTACGAGAGCGGCAACAACCCCTACCGGCTGATGCTGGCGGCGCGGCTGCCGATGATCCTGCTGACCCTGCTGTTCGGGCTGGTCGTGCTGGGTTTCGCGCGCGACCTGGCCGGCCCGTGGGCGGGGCTGATGGCGCTGGTGCTCTACGCGTTCGACCCGGACGTGCTGGCACACGGGTCGCTGGCCACCCTCGACGTGCCGGCGGCCGGCCTGATACTGACCAGCTTCTGGATGCTGTGGCGGGCGCGGGCGCGGCCGGCGCTCTATCTGCCGCTGGCCGGGCTCGCGCTGGGCGCGGCGCTGGCGACCCGGGCGAGCGCGCTGCCGGCCGTCCCCCTCGTTCTGGCCTTGTCGTTGTTGGCGGTGCGCCGCCGCTGGTGGATCCGGGTGCTCGCGGCGATCGGGGTGGGTGCGATCGCGGTGGCCGTGGTGTGGGCGGTCTATCTGGCGGTCGACCCGTCGCTGCGGTGGCTGACTCCGGCCGGGGTGGCCGACCCGGGCGGGCTGCGCGGGCTGGCCGTCGATCTCCTGCCGTTCCCCGCGCCCTATCGCGACGGGGTGCTGATCCAGTTCCAGTTCGAGTCGTCGAGCTTCAACGGGTTCCTGCTCGGGCACGCCTATCACGGGCGGCTCTGGTACTACCTGCCGGTCGCGCTGCTGATCAAGACGCCGCTGGGGTTGCTCGCCCTGTGGGCGGCGGGGGCGGTGACGATGCTCGTGCGGCGGTCGTTGCGGGTGGCGGCTCTCTACACGCTGCTGCCTTCGCTGGTGCTGTTCCTGGTGGCGATGACCGGAGCCCGCGACTTCGGCACCCGCTACGTCATCTTCATGCCGATGTTCATGACCGTGGCCGCGTCGACGCTCCTGACGATCCGCCGGCCGGTGCTCGCCGGCGATCCGGTTGCCCCGGCGTCGGCTGGCGAGGAGCGGGAGGAGCAGGAGGAGCAGGCTGGCCAAGAGCGGGAGGAGCGGGAGGCGCGGGAGGCGCCGGCGGCTGTCGATCGTGCGGACGGGACGGGCGGGGTTGAAGAGCCGGGAACGGACCGCCCTGCGGTTGGGGCGCGGTCCACGCGCGTACGGAAAATGGCGCTGTGGCCGACCCTGGCGTTGGTTTTGTTCGTGGCCGTGAGTTCCGCCCGGGTTTTTCCGTATTTTTTGCCTTATTCCAACGAGGCGTTCGGGGGGCCGGCGAAGACCCACCTCCGGCTGCACGACGCCAATGTGGACTGGGGGCAGGACCTGGCCCGGCTGGCGACCCGGCTGAAGGATCGCTATCCGGGGCAGCCGGTGTGGCTGGTCTACAAGGGCAGCGGCGTCCCGGAGTACTACGGCATCCACGGGCGCGACCCGCTGAGCGCGTCGAACTCGGATGTACACGGACTCCTGGTGGTCTCCGATTCGCGGGTGGCGCTCGCTACCGGGCAGCTCAAGGTGCTGATCGACAGCAGCACCCCGATCGACGAGGTCGGCTACTCGATCACCATCTACCGCCGTTGAGCCGGATGACCTCCGGCCTCAGACGGAGCGGAGCCAGAAAGTCAGGCCCAGGTCGGGCTCCTCGTGCGGTTTGCCGTCCCAGGCCGGAGCCCCCGGGCCGAACGTGGTGGCCAGAACCTCGTCGGCGATGAGGTCGCGGTGCTCGGACAGGGCGTCGGCGGTGTCCTCGCGGCCGGCCTCGTAGCGCAGCTCGATGCGGTCGGAGACCTCGAGCCCGGTGGCCTTGCGGGCCTCCTGGATCAGGCGGATCGCGTCGCGGGCCAGGCCGGCCCGCTTGAGCTCCGCGGTGAGGCGCAGGTCGAGCGCGACCGTCGCGCCCGACTCCGAGGCGACCGCCCAGCCCTCACGCGGGGTCTCGGTGATGAAGACCTCGTCGGGGGTGAGCTCGATCGTCTCGTCACCGACCGCCAGAGACGCCGTGCCATCGGCCAGGGAGCGCTTCAACGACGCCGCGTCCGCGGCGGCGATCGCGGCCGCGACCTCCTGCACCCGCTTGCCGAAGCGCTTGCCGAGTGCGCGGAAGTTGGCCTTGGCCGAGGAGTCCACCAGGGACTGTTCCATCGGCAGGACCGTGCCCACGTTGAGCTCCGAGGCGATCTCGGCGATCAGTTCGGGCCCGAGCCGGTCGAGGCCCTGAGCCGAGGCGAGCGCGCTGGACAGCGGCTGCCGGGTCTTCACCCCGGACTCGGCGCGGGCGGTGCGGCCCAGCTCGACCAACCGCCGGGCGAGCGTCATCTGGCCGGCGAGAGAGGCGTCGATCAGCGCATCGTCGACCGACGGGTACGCGGCCAGGTGGACCGACGAAGCCGCGGCCGGGTCGACCGCGACGACCATGTCCTGCCAGACCCGCTCGGTCACGAACGGGGTGAGCGGCGCCAGCAGCAGGGTGACCGTGCGGAGCGTCTCGTGCAGGGTGGCCAGGGCGGCCGGGTCGCCACGCCAGAACCGGCGGCGGCTGCGCCGGACGTACCAGTTGGAGAGGTCGTCGACGAAGGCCGCGAGCAGCTTGCCCGCCTCGTGGGTGTCGAAGCCGGCCATCGCCGTGTCGACCGCGCGGACCAGCGTGTGCAGTTCGGAGAGCAGCCAGCGGTCGAGGACCGGCCGGTCGGCCGGTGCGGGGTCGGTCGCCGATGGCGACCAGCCGGCCGTACGCCCGTAGAGCGCCTGGAAAGCAGCCGTGTTCCAGTAGGTCAGCAGCGTCTTGCGCACGACCTCCTGAAGCGTGTTGTGCCCGACCCGGCGCGACGACCAGGGCGAGCCGACCGCGGCCATGAACCAGCGCACCGCGTCGGCGCCGTGCCGTTCGAGCAGCGGGATCGGCTCGAGGATGTTGCCCAGGTGCTTGGACATCTTGCGGCCGTCCTCGGCCACGATGTGCCCGAGACAGACCACGTTTTCGTACGCCGAGCGGTCGAACACCAGCGTGCCGATCGCCATCAGGGTGTAGAACCAGCCGCGGGTCTGGTCGATCGCCTCGGAGATGAACTGGGCCGGGTAGCTGCTCTCGAACTGCTCCTTGTTCTTGTACGGATAGCCGAACTGGGCGAACGGCATCGAGCCCGAGTCGTACCAGGCGTCGATCACGTCGGGTACCCGGGTCGCGGTCTCTCCGCACGACGGGCAGTCGAAGGTGATCTCGTCGATGAAGGGCCGGTGCGGGTCGAGGTGCTGGAGATCCCTTTTCGCCAGCGTGCCCAGTTCGGAAAGCGAACCGATGCAGGTGAGGTGAGAGGAAGGGCAGCGCCAGATCGGCAGCGGCGTGCCCCAGTAGCGCGACCGCGACAGCGCCCAGTCGACGTTGTTGTCGAGCCAGTCGCCGTACCGCCCGTATTTGATGGTCGACGGCTGCCAGTTGGTCCGCTCGTTCTCCCGCAGCAGCTTCTCGCGGATCGCGGTCGTGCGCACGTACCACGACGGCTGCGCGTAGTAGATCAGCGGCGTGTGGCAGCGCCAGCAGTGCGGATAGCTGTGCTCGTACGGAACCTCGCGGAACAGCAGGCCACGACGCCGCAGGTCGTCGACCAGGGCGGCGTCGGCGGTCTTGAAGAAGACCCCGCCGACCAGCGGCACCCCGGGCTCGAACGTGCCGTCGGGCCGCACCGGGTTGACCATCGGCAGGCCGTACGCCCGGCAGGTCGCGAGGTCGTCGGCGCCGAAGGCCGGTGACTGGTGGACCAGGCCGGTGCCGCTCTCGGTGGTCACGTAGTCGGCGAGCACCACGTAATGCGCGTCGGGCACGTCGACCAGGTCGAACGGCCGCTGATAGGTCCAGCGCTCCATCTCGCGCCCGGTGAAGCTCTCGCCGGTCGGCGTGAAGCCCTCCGGCACCAGTTCTTCCGCGACGACCATCTGCTCTTGACCGTCGGTCACCACGACGTAGGTAACCGAGGGGTTGACCGCGACGGCCGTGTTGGAGACCAGCGTCCACGGCGTCGTGGTCCAGACCAGCAGCGACGCCCGGCCGGCCAGCGGGCCGGAGGTGAGCGGGAACCGCACGTAGACCGACGGATCGATGTCGTTCTCGTAGCCCTGGGCCAGCTCGTGATCGCTCAGTGTGGTCTGGTCGCGAGGGCACCACGGAGCCACCCGGAAGTCTTCGACCAGCAGGCCCTGGTCGAAGATCTGCTTGAGCGACCACCACACCGACTCGATGTAGTCGGGGTCCATGGTGCGGTAGGCGTCGTCCATGTCGACCCAGTAGCCCATGCGTTCGGTGAGCGCGGCGAACGCGTCGGTGTGCCGGGTGACCGACTCGCGGCACCGGGCGTTGAACTCGGCGATCCCGTACGCCTCGATGTCCTGCTTGCCGGTGAAGCCGAGCTCCTTCTCCACCGCGAGCTCGACCGGCAGGCCGTGGCAGTCCCACCCGGCCTTGCGGGCGACGTGGAAGCCCTTCATCGTCTTGTAGCGCGGGAAGACGTCCTTGAAGACACGGCTCTCGATGTGGTGGGTGCCGGGCATGCCGTTGGCGGTCGGCGGACCCTCGTAGAAAATCCACGTCGGCCGGCCCTCGGTCTGTTCGAGACTGCGGGCGAAGACGCTGTTGGCGTGCCAGAAGTGCAGCACCTCGTGGTCGAGGGCGGGCAGGTCGACCTGCGCGGGCACCAGCCGGTAGGTGGGATTTTTCACCCACCTACCTTAGCTAGGCGTTTTTGACCGCCGCAGCGTCCTCGAGACCGAGGATGCCGATCGCCTTCTCGCGCATCTCGACCTTGCGGACCTTGCCGGTCACGGTCATCGGGAACCCATCGACGACGTGGACGTAGCGCGGGATCTTGTAATGGGCGAGCCTGCCGTCGCAGAACTCGCGGACGGACGCGGCGGTCAGCGGCCGGGCTCCGGCGCGTAGAACGATCCAGGCCATCAGTTCCTCGCCGTACCTCGGGTCCGGGACGCCGATCACCTGCACGTCGGCGATGTCCGGGTGGGTGTAGAGGAACTCCTCGACCTCGCGCGGGTAGACGTTTTCCCCGCCCCGGATGACCAGGTCCTTGATGCGGCCGACGATGTTGAGGTAGCCGTCGGAGTCCATCGTGGCCAGGTCGCCGGTGTGCATCCAGCGAGCCGCGTCGATCGCGCCGGCGGTCGCGTCACGCTGCTCCCAGTAGCCGAGCATCACCGAGTAGCCGCGGGTGCACAGCTCGCCCGCTTCTCCCGGTGGCACGACCAGGCCGGTCGCCGGGTCGACCACCTTGGATTCCAGGTGCGGCATCACCCGGCCGACCGTCTCGGTGCGGCGGGCCAGGTTGTCGTCCGGGCGGGTCATGGTCGACACCGGGGACGTCTCGGTCATGCCGTAGCAGATCGCGACCTCGGTCATGTTCATCTCGGCGACGACCCGCTTCATCACCTCGACCGGGCAGGGTGAGCCGGCCATGATGCCGGTCCGGAGGCTGGACAGGTCGTAGTCGGCGAAGTCGGCCAGTCCCAGCTCGGCGATGAACATGGTCGGTACGCCGTACAGGGAGGTAATGCGCTCCGTGGCGACTGCCGCGAGTGTCGCCGCCGGGTCGAAGCCCGGCGCCGGAAGCACGATGCAGGCGCCGTGCGAGGTGGCGCCGAGGTTGCCCATGACCATGCCGAAGCAGTGGTAGAGCGGCACCGGCAGGCAGACGCGGTCATCCTCGGTGTAGTTGATCAGCTCGCCGACGAAGTAGCCGTTGTTGAGGATGTTGTGGTGCGAGAGGGTCGCGCCTTTGGGGAACCCGGTCGTGCCCGACGTGTACTGGATATTGATCGGGTCGTCGAAGGCAAGCGTGGCCTTTCGAGCGTCGAGGCCCGAATTGTCGCCATCGACGAACAACTCGTCGAAGCCTTCGGTCCCGATGAAAACGGCATCGGAGAAGCCGATCGAGGAGATCATGCCCCGGTAGTCGCTGGTCTTGAACGACACCGCGCTGACCAGCAGCCTCATCCCCGACTGCTGGACCACGAACTCCAGCTCGTGTGTCCGGTAGGCCGGATTGACGTTGACCAGGATCGCCCCGATCTTGGCCGTTGCGTACTGCGTGATCACCCACTCGCCGCAGTTCGGCGCCCAGATGCCGACCCGGTCACCCTTCTCGATGCCACGGGCGAGCAGGCCCCGGGCCAGCCGGTTGACGTCGGCGTCGAAGGACGCGTAGGTCCAGCGGCGCCCGCTCGCGACGTCGACCAGCGCCTCCCGGTCGCCGAAGCGGGCCACGGTGCGTTCGAGATTTTCCCCGATGGTCTCGCCGAGCAGCGGCAGATCGGAGGTGCCGGAAGCGTACGAGGACTGCATTTTCGCAGCATGGCCCGGTCGACCGAGCCTGGCTACCCCCGTTCGGGGGTGGACCGTGACGCAGGTCTCCGTGCCATGCTGGCAACGTGCTCGAAACAGCTCTCGAACGGGTCCGCCGGGCCTCCGGCCTGCCGGTCGCGTTCGGCGGCCTGGTGTCGGCCGACGGGCGGTCGATGCGGCTGACCGACTTCGCCGGCACGACCACGCTCGCCCTGAACGGCCTGGTGGTGAGCGCGGGCAACGGGCTCGGCGGCCGGGTCGTGACCACCGCGCGGCCGGGCCGGGTCGAGGACTACGCGGCCGACCCGCGGATCAGCCACGAATACGACGCGCCCGTCACCACCGAGGGGCTGCGGGCGATCGCGGCCGTGCCGGTGGCGATGGGCGGTTCGGTGCTCGCCGTCCTCTACGCGGGCACCCGCGAGCCGCTCGCCGTCGGCTCGCGAGCGCTCGACGCCATGGGCCGGGTCGCGCTCCGGCTGGGCACCGAGCTGACCGTACGCCGGGAGGTCGCACGACGCCTCGCCGAACTGGAGACCGCGGCGGCCCGGTCGCGCCCCGAGGCGACCGCAGCGGAGTGGGAGAACGTGCGGTTGGCCCACGCGGACCTGCGTACGCTCGCCGCCGAGACCGACGACCCCCGGCTGCGCGCCCGGTTGCAGGAGATCTCCGGCCGCCTGGCCGGCGCGACCGCGCCGTCTTCTCCCAACGCCCTCTCCCCGCGCGAGCTCGACGTGCTCGCCATGGTCGCGGTCGGCTGCGGCAACGCGGAGGCGGCCCGGCGGCTCGGCCTGCTGCCCGAGACGGTCAAGAGCTACCTGCGCAACGCGATGCGCAAGCTGGGCACCCACGGTCGCGTGGAGACCGTGGTGGCGGCCCGGCGGCTAGGCTTCCTTCCGTGATCATGCAGCGGGTGGTGGCCGGTCCGTCGGGTGTCTCCATCGTTTCCGCCCCCGTTCCCACGCCGGGCCCGGGCGAGGTGCTGGTGCGCACCGTGCTGGCCGGCATCTGCGGCTCGGACACGCACGCGCTCGCGGGCCGGCACCCGTTCATCGACCTGCCCTACTTCCCTGGCCACGAGGTAGCCGGGGTGGTCGAGGCCACCGGCCAACGCGTCGTGCTGGAACCGTTCCTGCCCTGCTGGGAGTGCAAGCAGTGCCGGGCCGGCCGGCAGAACGTCTGCGAGCGCCTGCGCTTCTTCGGCTGCGCCCACGACCAGGGCGCGATGGCGGAGTTCTTCACGGTCGACGCACGCCGCCTGCACGCCGTGCCCGCCGACCTGTCCTGGGAGCAGGCCGCGATGATCGAGCCGCTGGGCACCCCGGTCCACGCGATCGGCCTCGCCGGCGGGGTCACCGGCCGCACGGTGGCGATCCTCGGCGCCGGCACGATCGGCCTGCTCACGCTC
>DASWRZ010000294.1:0-1769 GCA_036402935.1 Actinoplanes sp. | reverse complement strand
TCGGTGTAGTTCGCCGGGATCTGACCTACCTGCTTCGACGCGCTCGGTGCACCCTGCTGGAAGGGGACCACGCCCGCCGCCGTAGAAGCCGCAGACCCGCCGCCGTCAGTCGGTTCCACGGTGACCTGGGTGGCCGTGATGGTCGTTCCGTTGGTCGTCCCCAGTACGAGGACGCTCTCGCCAGTCGTAACGGCACTCGCCGAGGTCGAGTTCGTACCGTTCTGGTAGGTCGTGGAAGAGGCCTCGTTAACGGTCACCTTCTGACCCGCTGAGGTCGTCAGGGTGAAGCCCGACGTCGACACGCCGTCAACCGTGCCGGAGGATCCCCCGGCGGCCGGTCCAGACCGCGCGTTCGATCCCGCGCCGCCGGATCCAAAACCGCCGGCGGCGCCGCGGCCGGGCCCGGCCTGCCCTGATGTCGCCGAGGAGGGCGCGGCGGTCGCCGACGGGGACGACGAGGCGAAACCGACGGAAACTCCGATCACCGCACACACCAGCACAGCGCAAGCGGCCACGATCCATCGGCCCTTTCTGTTCGACAGCAATCGCCGCAGCCATGGCCGGCGTGCCTGTCCGGCCACAGTTCCCGGGCCCGACGAGTCTGGCGAAGACGGCGGCGGGGTTAGGGTCTCCGCGGGGCTTGCTGGGTCGTACTCGTTCATGACGGTGCTCCTCCTACGTGGCCGCTACGCCTCTTGCCTAGGCGGCTACGCCGAGAGTGCGAGCCGTTCGTGTGAGGTCCGTTTGGGCGGCCTGTGAGCCGACTGTGGCTGCTCGGACCCTCTTGTGCCCAATTAGGCGGTATCTCGTCCGGGCATTGGCGCGCTGGGTTGCGTCTGGTGTCTCAGCCGGAGACCAGCGCCGCGTTGGGTGGCATCTTGGCTGCCCGGCCCGCCGGAAACCATCCGGCGACCGTTCCGATGAGCACCGAGGCGCCGGCCCCGGCCGCGACGGCGGGCAGCGGAACGAGCACCGGCCAGTGGCTGAGCAGCGAGTAGCCGATGCTGATGCTCAGGCCGAGCAGGACGCCGAACATCCCGCCCCATCCGGACAACAGCGCGGCTTCGGTGAGGAACTGGAGTCGTATCTGGCCACGGCCGGCGCCCATGGCCCGGCGCAGACCGATCTCCGAGCGTCGTTCCAACACGGAGATCACCATCGTGTTCGCCACCCCCACCCCGCCGACCAGTAGTGCGACCGCGCCGAGGCCGAGGAACAACGACAGGAACGTCGCCTTGGCCGCGATCTGCGCCTGCAGCGCGTCGGACGGTCGACTTACGGCCACCTCTTCGGGGTGCTGTGGGTTCACACTGGCCGCGAGCACGGCCCGGACGCCGTCCACCGACTCGTCGGTGGACCGTTCGTAGACGGTTGTCGGGTGCCCGTCGAAGCCGAGGGCCGTCCTGGCCACGTCCCAGCCGACCAGCGCCGAGAGGTTCAGCTCCTTGGCCAGGGTCACGGGTGCGAGAATGCCGATCACGGTGAACCACCGTCCACCGAGATAGACCTGCCGGCCAGGCGTGTCGATCCCGAGTTGGCGGGCAGTCCCAGATCCCAGTACCACGGCCGGGTACTTCTCGGTCGCGTTGTTGAACCACCGCCCGGCCGATATCGAACCGCCGACGGTGCTCAGCAGGTCGGATTTGGCCGCCAGCACCGAGAGGCCGCCGGTGCCACGCCGGTCGACGAGGTCGTTGCGGTATACGAAGCGATCCCGCACCGCTCCCGTTCCGCTCGCCGCGGTGACCGGACCGATTCTGCGGGACATG
>DASWRZ010000293.1:0-12534 GCA_036402935.1 Actinoplanes sp. | reverse complement strand
GCCGTGCCGCTGATCTCCACGTCCGAGTTGGTCGGCGACGCGGTGGCGAACGGTTCCGCGGTGGCGGCGTTCAACGTGATCACACTGGAGCACGCCGAGGCCGTCGTCCGCGGCGCCGAGGAGGCCGGTGCCCCGGTCATCGTCCAGATCAGCGAGAACGCCGTGAAGTTCCACGCCGGCCGGCCCATCCCGCTGACCCGCGCGGCCGCCGCCCTCGCCGAGTCGGCCACCGTCGGCGTCGGCCTGCATCTCGACCACGTCACCGACATGGCCCTGCTGCATCAGGCGGCCGAGGCCGGCTTCTCCTCGGCGATGTTCGACGCCGCCCACGAGTCCTATCCCGACAACCTCGCCCACACCGGCGCGGCCGTCCGCTGGGCGCACGACAACGGTCTGTGGCTGGAGGCCGAACTCGGCTACGTCGGCGGCAAACCCGACGCCCCGACCAGCGCCCACACCGCCGGTGTCCGCACCGACCCCGCCGAGGCTCGGCACTTCGTGGCCGAGACCGGCGTCGACGCCCTGGCCGTAGCGGTCGGCAGCTCCCACGCCATGACCACCCGAACCGCCGCCCTCGACCACGACCTGATCGCCGCGCTGGCCGCCGCCGTCCCCGTCCCGCTGGTCCTGCACGGCTCCTCGGGCGTACCCGATGAGGATCTGTCCCGCGCGGTCGCGGCCGGCATCCGCAAAATCAACATCGGTACGGCCCTGAACATCGCCTACACCCACGGCGTACGCGAATTCCTCGACCACGACGCGACCGTGGTCGACCCCCGGAAATATCTCGCCCGCACCCGCGCCGAGATGACCGCAGTGGTGCGGCACCTGCTCGGCGCGGTCAACGGCTGACCAGCGCCTCCACCGCGGCCGGTCGGCCCGGCGGCCGTTCCATGATGGCCGGCGCCGGACAGTCCGTCAGGTGAGACCACCGCACACCCGGTGACTCCGCTCGCCCGAAAGACGCCGAGGTTGAACGGCATCGATGGCTTGCCACCTCTGGCGAGCGGCTCTACGCTCGGCTCATCCCCATAGTTCAAGCAGTGAACTAATCCCCGATGATCGGCGCCGCGGTCCACCGCTCCACCGCGATACCGGCCCGACGCGCCGTCACCAGTCCCTGCGTCGCACGACGCTGCCCCCATCGGCGTCGTGCGGAAACGAGGTTCCCATGCACGTGGCACCGTCAATCCGGCGGTGGGCGCAGCTCGCCGCCGCATGCCTGCTGATCGCGGTCTGCGCTCTGACCGCGACCACTCTCCGCCCCACCACCGCCGACGCGGCGACCGCGTCCCTGCCGTGCGACCTCTACGCCGCCGGTGGCACGCCGTGCGTGACGGCGCACAGCACCACCCGGGCGCTCTTCGCCGCCTACAACGGCCCGCTCTACCAGATCCAGCGTTCCTCCGACAGCAGCCGCCTGACGATCAGCGTGCGCGCCGCCGGCGGGGTCGCCAACGCCGCACCCCAGGTTTCCTTCTGCGCCGGCACCACCTGCACGATCACCACGATCTACGACCAGACGTCGAACCATAACGATCTGCCGATCTCGCCCGGCGGCACCTTCGCCGGCCCGGGCCCGAACGGCTCGGACGTCGGCGCCAACGCCATGGCGCTGCCGGTGACTGTCGGCGGGCAGACCGCGTACGGCGTACTGGTCACCCCCGGCACCGGCTACCGCATCTCGAACGCGAAGAACGTGGCCACCGGCTCCCAGCCCGAGGGCATCTACATGGTCACCTCGTCGAACGCGGTGAACGGCGTCTGCTGCTTCGACTACGGCTCGGGTGAGAACGACGGCAACGACGACGGCAACGCCACGATGAACGCCATCTACTGGGGACAGGCGTGCTGGACCGGCGGTTGCACCGGCAACGGCCCGTGGGTGGCGGCCGACCTGGAGAACGGCATGTACCTCAGCGCGGCCGGCCCGAACAACCCCGGCTACACCGGTACGCACCTGCCGTTCGTCAGCGCCTGGGAGAAGAACAACGGCACCACCAACTTCACCCTGAAAGTCGGCGACGCCACCACCGGAAACCTGACCACCACCTATTCCGGGGCGCTCCCCAACGGGTACAACCCGATGAAGGTGCAGCCCTCGATCCTGCTCGGCACCGGCGGCGACAACAGCGACGGTGACATCGGCGAGTTCTTCGAGGGCGCGGTCACCTCGGGCTTCCCGACCGACGCGACCGAGAACGCGGTCCAGGCGTCCCTGGCCACCGCCGGCTACAGCGGCAACACCGCCCTGTTCCCGACCACGGAGTCGGTGATCAGCCTGCGCGCCCACGCCAACAGCAAGTACGTGGACGCGGCCAACAACGGCGCCAACCCGCTGATCGCGGACGCGACCACGATCGGCAAGAACCAGACGTTCGACCTGTTCGCCAGCCCGGGCGGCACGGTGAGCCTGCGCGCCCACGCCAACGGCAACGTCGTCACCGCCGACAACGCGGGCGCGGCGCCGCTGATCGCCAACCGGGGCTCGGCCGGGCCGTGGGAGACCTTCGACCTGATCAACAACTCCGACGGCACCGTGAGCCTGCGCGCGCACGCGAACGGCAAGATCGTGACCGCCGCCAACGCCGGCAACTCGCCCCTGATCGCGAGCAGCACCACCGTCGGCACCGCGGAGAAGTTCGACGTCATCCACGACACCGTGCCGGTCAGCCTCCGCGCCCACGCGAACAACCAGCTCGTGACCGCGGACAACGCCGGCGCCTCCCCGCTCATCGCCAACCGCACCGCGGTCGGCCCCTGGGAGACGTTCGACATGAGCGGCAACAGCGACGGCAGCGTGAGCTTCCGCGCCCACGCGAACAACCAGCTCGTCACGGCCGACAACGCCGGCGGCTCACCACTGATCGCGAACCGCACCGCGGTCGGCCAGTGGGAGTCGTTCGACCTGATCGCGAACGCCGACGGCAGCGTGAGCCTGCGCGCCCACGCGAACAGCCGGGTCGTGACCGCCGCCAACGGCGGCGCCTCCCCGCTGATAGCCACCAGCGGCACCATCGGTCAGAGCGAGGAGTTCGACCTGCTCAACGACTGACCACCCCGACGGCGGCTGCCGTCGCGGCTCGGGTCCGGCGCGCGCCGGACCCGAGCCGACCAACGATCATTCGCCGGAAAAACGGGAGCGGTACGAAAAGAGGCCACCCTAGGTGGCCCCTGACCTGCTGACTTGCTCCCGCAATAGGACTCGAACCTATAACCTGCCGGTTAACAGCCGGCTGCTCTGCCAATTGAGCTATGCGGGATCGTTCTGGGCGGGATCGTTCTGGCACCAGCCCTTCTCGGTGCCGGGGAACAGACTACATGACCGGTCGACGTCCGCGCGAAGGGGTTCCTCCGGCGCGCCGCCCGGCGGAAACTCAGTGCGCAGGAGTATCCGACGGGGAGGATGGGTATACCCGCAGTGACGCAGGCGCGTCACCGAACGGAAGGAGCCGCCATCATGCGCGGAAAGCTGATGTTCATCACCGGTCTCGCGGCGGGCTTCGTCCTGGGCAGCCGTGCCGGCCGGGAGAAGTACGAGGAGATCCGGGCGAACGCGAAGAAGGTCTGGGAGAACCCGACGGTGCAGGAAGCCGCGGGGGTGGCTCAGGCACAGGCCACCAAGCTCTACAGCGAGAGCAAGGACAAGCTGCAGTCGTCGAAGCTGGGCGAAAAGTTGCAGGCTACGACCTCGTCGTCGTCTTCCGACTCGCACCCCTTGAGCTCGTCGAACAGCACCGCGTCCGGCAGCACCGTCTGATCTGCCGGATTCGTCGAAGGCCGCTCCCCGCCCCCGGGAGCGGCCTTCGGCCTGTCCGGGGGCCCTCATATCGGGCCGGGCCCGTTTCGCGGCGCGAGCCTATCGGGCTGGGCACGGCTCGTTTTCCGGCGCGAGGCCGAGGGCGGCGAGCTCCGCTCGGAGGTACGCGAGGTCCGACGCGATCTGGTCCGCCGACGGGTCGTCGACGTGCCGGGCGAGCGTCAGGTATTCGGTCTGGGGGCCGTCGGGCCCGAGCAGCGTGGCGAGGGCAGCGCGCCAGGCGTCGAGCCGGGGGCCGGGCGCGGCGGTGAGGCGCACCTCGATGATCGAGAGTCCGGCATCGGTGATCGTCTCGAGGCCGGCGACCGGGTCGTCCCAGGTGCGGGTGACGTGGTCGAGGTCGAGGCGCACGCCGAGGCGGTCCTTGTCGATGCGGGCGAGCGCGGCCACGGTTTCCTCGGGGCTGTCGACCACGTACCCGGTGGCGGTGTGGAATCCGACCCGGACCGCCCGGCCGGTCTGCCAGGCGATGTCGGCGAGCCCGCCGGAGAGGCGGCGGAGGATGCCGGCGCCGGTCTTGGCGGTGTCCTCGTCCCAGTGGTCCTTGGGTGCGAGCCCGATGGTGCCGACCGCGCCGCGGACCGCGTCGTCGGGCAGCAGGTCGACGAGGACGCGGGCGAGATCGAGGGTGTATTCGCGCCGGGCCGGTTGGTCCCAGCCGGGCCGGGTCTCGTCCTCGCCCCCGGTCGGCTCGCCGCCACGATCGTCTTCACCCTCGGACCGCTCGCCACCGCACTCGTCTTCGCCGTCGGACCGCTCGCCACCGCGCTCGTCTTCGCCGTCGGACCGCTCGCCGCCACGCCCGGCAGAAAGCTCGGACCGCTCACCGCCGCCCACCGCCGAAAGCTCGGACCGCTCGCCGCCACGCACCGCCGAAAGCTCGGACCGCTCGCCGCCACGCCCGGCAGAGATCTCGCACCGCTCGCCGCCACGTACCGGAGAGAGCTTGGACCGCTCGCCGCCGCCCTCAGCAAAGGGTGAGCCGTTCTCCTCGTCGAAGGACAGTCCGCTCAGCGTGACGACCTCGAGCCGTCGGGCGTCGAGTTCGGCACGCAGCCGGGTGCGGATCCGTGCTCCGGTGGCGAGGGCGGCGGCGAGCGCGGGCGGGAGCCAGAGGCTCACGCCGAGGGAGTCGGCACCGATCATGGCGCGGACCGCGGCATAGGTGTCGAGTTGCCCGATCACCTGGGCGACCCGGCGGGCGGGCCGGGGGGTGATCTCATAGCCGAGATGCACGATGCGGCCGGTCGGGTGTCGCAGCCGCATCAGAGTCCTCCTCGAACCAGGGCACCGGTGCATCTGCACGTGCATTCGCGCGTGCTTGCTGATCCAGTATGGACCATGCGGGTCCTGATGCTCGACGCGCGCGCCGCGGACCGACGGGTTGCCATGAAGCCCTCCATCCGTGGGTCGCTTGCCCACGGATACGAGCGTCATGCGCCGCCGGGATCAGCGGCGTACGGTCCGTGCGACGCGATGACCGGCCCGAACATGATCCAGGAGGGCCCGCCGAATCGGCATCCATGGATGACTGAGGCGTCGGTGACCAGCCGGTAAGAGTGTTTCCTGGCAAGCCGCCACGCCTCAGTGAGTGAGCATGGATGTGCACCAATTGCATACTCGGACACGCACGCGACGATCACTCGTGCGGGTGCACCCGGCGGGCCGCACCGAGGTGTCGAACCGGCCGGAGACGTTCGTAAGGTCAGCCCGCGCTCAGGCCGTGCTCGCTGCCCTTCTTGAGCTTCCGGTCGTCGCGCAGTTCGAGGAACGGCTCGTCGTTGGGGTCGTGCCCGGCCGCGATCGCCCGCCCGCGCTCCAGCTCGGCGTCCAGTTCCGCACCGAGCAGGATCGCGATGTTCGAGATCCAGAGCCAGACCAGGAACGCGATCACGCCGCCGAGGGTGCCGTACGTCTTGCTGTAGTTGGCGAAGTTGGCCAGGTAGACCGCGAACGCGCCGGACGCGACCAGCCACAGGACCACGGCGAAGACGCCGCCCGGACTGATCCAGCGGAAACCGCCGGTCTTGGCGTTCGGCGAGGCCCAATAGAGGATCGCGAACATCAGGCTGACCAGGATGATCAGGACCGGCCACTTGGCCACGTTCCACACGGTCACGGCCGCCCCGCCGATGCCCAGCTTCTGGCCGACCACCTGGGCCAGAGAGCCGGTGAACACGACGATGAACGCGGAGACGATCAGCATCACGCCGATCACCGCGGTCACACCGACCCGGATCGGCAGTGTCTTCCAGATCGGACGGCCCTCGGGCACGTCGTAGACCGCGTTGGAGGCCCGCATGAACGCCGCGACATATCCGGACGCCGACCAGAACGCCAGGACGATACCGATGATCGCGGCGAATCCCGCCTGGCCCGGGTCGTGCACCTGGTTGAGAACGGTGTTGACCAGGTCTTCGATCTGTTTGTTCCCGGCGATCTGGTTGACCGTGTCCTCAACCGTGCGCTGCCCGTTCGAACTCAGCATGCCCAGGATCGACACCAGTACCAGCGCGCCCGGGAAGATCGACAGCACGCCGTAGTAGGTGAGCGCGGCCGCCCAGTCGCCCAGGTTGTCGACCGAGTACTGCTTGAAGGTCCGTTTGACGGCCGCCATCAGCCCCTTGGCCCGCAGCTCGCTCGGCTTGTCCGGCCCGGCGTCCGGCGGCAGCGCGTTGGACTCCGCCGGGTTCTTGCCCGGCGTCTCGGTGGTCGCGGCCGCTTCGAGGTGGTAGTCGTGCGACCCGCGCTCCCGGGCGTCGTCCGCCGCATCGGCGTCCTGGTCGCCGAGGCGCGGCGGCTGGGCGTCGGCGTGGTCGTGCTTCCGATGACCGAGAAGCTTCATCGCGGGCTACCTCCGAATCGGGCTGCTCAGAATCGGGCCGCTCACATGGCCGCCGGGCCGCACGGGTCTGTCCCCGCCGCCACGTGCGGAAACGGCCTGACCTGCTCATGCCCGCTCCCCCGGCGGCCTAACCCCCGCCGGGCGGCCGGCCGCGGACGATTCGAGCCTCCGAGGGACCGGATGTCCCTTACTTGCAGAGGAGCGCGTTCATGCGGCGGCCGGCGATGGTCAGGCCGAGGGCCATGAGGGCCACCAGGTAGGCGACGTCGAGCAGCTGGGTGCGGCCGAACCCGCCCGAGCTCAGGGCACGGATGAGGTCGACCGCGCGATAGAGCGGGGAGAACTCGACCAGCCAGCGGAGTACGGCCGGATAGGCGGTGGGCGGCACGAAGGTGCCGGAGAACAGGAACAGGGCGAACTGGGCCGAGGCGATCAGGTCGAACTCCTGCCAGCTGCGGATCAGCGTGGACACGGTCATGCCGAGCGCGCCGAAGGCGAAGCCGACCAGGATCGTCGCCGGGAACATGGCCAGGGCGTGCAGGGTCGTGGTCAGGTTCATCAGCACCATGATGACCAGGAAGGCGGCCGAATAGAGGGCGCCGCGGACCATGGCCCAGCTCAGCTCGCCGAGGGCGATCTCGATGGGGCGTACGGGGGTGGCGAGGATGCCGTCGTACAGCCGCATGAACTTCATCTTGCCGAAGAAGTTGAAGGTCGTCTCCGAGAGCGCCCCGGTCATGGCCGAGGACGCCAGCATGGCCGGCGCCACGAACTCGGCGTAGCTGACCACCCGGCCGCCGGGCAGCGTCAGGTCGCCGATCAGCGCGCCCACGCCGACGCCGATCGAGAACAGATAGAGCACCGGCTCGACGAAACCGGAGATCATCACGATCCAGTAGGCCGAGCGCAGCGCGGCCACGTTGCGCTCGGCGACCCGGGCCGAGCGCCGCCCGGTGCCCTCGAAGGCCACCAGACGCGGCAGAACAAGTGTCACCACGGTCGAGCCCCTCCTCAGACGACGAGCCGGCGACGGAACCGGCGGTGGGCGATCCACCAGCCACCGGCACACCAGGCGAGCAGATAGACGACGTGCCAGAGACCGGCCCAGCCCGGCGCGCGGCCGAGCGTGGCGTCGCGGCTCAGCTCGACGCCGTGCGACAGCGGCAGCACCCAGGCGACCCCGCGCAGCAGCACCGGCAGCGACTCGACCGGGAAGAACACCCCGGAGAACAGCGACATCGGCAGCACCGCGAAACGCAACAGGATGGCCAGGTAGCTGTCGCTGGTGACGGTGGCGCTGTAGGCGGCCGTCGGCGCGGCGACCGCGAACGCGGTGAGCACGGCGGCGACCAGGGTCAGCGGCGCCCACCAGGAGTGCAGCGAGCCGAAGAGGGCCGCGATCACCAGGAAGACGCCGGCGCTGGTCAGCACCCGGAAGAGCATGAAGGCGAGGTGGCCGCCGAGGATGTCGGCGACCCGCAGCGGGGCGGCCGCCTGGGCGAAGTAGACCTTCAGCCACTCGAAGTTGCCCAGCACCGGCCACGTCGCCTCGCCGATCGCGCTCTGCACCGCGGTCGAGGCGATCAGGCCGGGGACGATCCAGTCGAGATAGGGCGTGCCGTCGACGCCCTGGTTGACGTAGGAACCCACGCCGAGGCCGAAGCCGACCATCGTGAGCAGCGGAATGACCAGCGAGGACAGGGCGCTGCCGCGCCACGTGCGCCGGTAGTTGACCAGGTGGTATTCGAGGACGTAGACGCCGGGGGTCATCTCAGTCCACCAGGGTGCGGCCGGTCAGGTGGAGGAAGACGTCCTCCAGGCTGCTGCGGCGTACGAGCACGCTGGCCGGGTTGAGCGAGCCCCGCTGCACCTCGGCCACCGCGGCGTCGCCGTCGGGCACGTAGAGCAAAATGCGGTCGGGAAGCACCTCGAGTCGCTCGGCCAGCGACTGGAGCTTCTCCGCGTACGCCTCCTGGCTGTCGCCGGCGAACCGGAGCTCGACCACCTCCCGGGTCGAATAGCGCTCGATCAGCTCGCGGGGCGACCCCTGCGCCACGATGAGCCCGGCGTCCATCACCACCAGCCGGTCGCACAACTGCTCGGCCTCGTCCATGTAGTGCGTCGTCAGGACCAGCGTGACGCCCTGCTGCTTGAGCCGGAACAGCCGCTCCCAGACCAGATGCCGGGCCTGCGGGTCGAGACCGGTGGTCGGCTCGTCGAGCAGCACGATCTCGGGCTCGTTGACCAGCGCCCGGGCGATCGTCAGCCGGCGCTTCATGCCGCCCGACAGCGGCTCGACCTTGCTGTCGGCCCGCTCGCTCAGCTGCACGAACGCGAGCAGTTCGTCGGCCCGGCGGCGGGCCACCTTGCGCGGGATGCCGAAGAAGCGGGCGTAGGTGGTCAGGTTTTCCCGCACGCTCAGCTCGATGTCGAGGTTGTCGAGCTGCGGGCAGACGCCGAGCTTGGCCCGGATGCGCGGCCCGTCGCGGCGCGGGTCGAGCCCCAGGATCTCGAGGACACCCTCGGTCGGCGGCGAGACGCAGCCGATCATGCGCATGGTCGAGCTCTTGCCGGCGCCGTTGGGCCCCAGGAAGCCGAACGCCTCACCCCGCCGGACGTCGACGTCGATGCCGGCGACGGCGGTGAAGTCACCGAACCGCTTGATCAGACCGCGCGCACGAATGAGGGAATCCACGCTCTGACCCTAGAGCCCGGGTACGACAGGTTTTTCTAGTCGACGGGGGCGACCGTGCCCTGGGCCGAGGAGACCAGTTCGTCGGTCAGCTCGATCACCGCGGGCAGCTCGACCGGGGTGCCCGCGTCGTAGCGGACGGCCCAGCTCAGACCGTCCTGCCCGCTCACCCGGCGGCCCACCACGCGCACGCCGCCGGTCGGCATCGGATGGTGGGTCGTGTAGGCCACCGACCGCGTCACCCGGGCGCGCACCTGATCGGGCAGGTCACCGGGCTCGAGCAGCAGGAACGACACCACCGGCCCGTCGACCAGCACCGCGTAGCCGGGCCGGCTCTGCGCCACCTCGGCCGGAGTGATCCGCAGCTCCCGGCCCGACCAGGCCGCCTTGTGGATCTCGTGCCAGCCGAGCCGGTGGCCGTCCGGCAGCCACAGCCCCCGGTTGGTCGCCACCAGCGCCCCGCCGCCGTCACCGACCGCGGCCCAGGTCAGGATGCGCTCGTCGGGCTCCAGCGGCGGCCGGCGCTCGGCCGGGAGCTTGGGACGACGTCGAAAGAGGCTCACAGTCCACCTACTGCCTGATCGCGGAGGGCCCGCGCCTGCTGCTCCAGCGACACCAGATCGCCGGCGAGCGCGAAGTATTCATCCTTGTGGGCCACCGGGTTGATCCGCTGGATCTTCGACTTGAGATCACGGATGCGGGTGGTGACCGAGCCGACCTGGAGCCGGGCGAGGGTGACCTGCACGTACCGCGGGTCGACGACGCCGTCGACGCGCAGCGGCTCGATAGCCAGCTCCGAGATCATCGCCTTACCACTCAGGTCGTCGCAGACGTCGCGGACCTTCTCGATCCAGACCACGCCGCCGGTCGACGCCGAGGACGCTCCGCCGGCGGCCTCGATCGCGGCCCGGATCGCCTGGTAGACCGGGTTGGCGTAGTTTTCCGGGCCGACCGTGTCGAACATCGGGCCGGCCAGCACCGGCTCCTGCAGCGCCAGCTTCACCGACTCACGCTCGACGAGACGCTGCGGCGATTCCGCCGCGGCGGCGGCCGACGACGGCACCTCGACGAGGCCGCGCAGGGCCGAGTTCACGGCCCGCTGCACGGGCTCGAGCTCCATCCCGAGGTCGGCCGCCAGCTTGCGGGTGTACTCCGGGCGCTTCTCCCGGTCCTTGAGCTTGGCGACCAGGGGGGCGGCCCGGCGCATCGCGTCGACCCGGCCCTCCACGGTGTCGAGGTCGAAGCGGGCGATCGTGTGCCGCAGCGCGAAGTCGACCAGCGGTTCCCGTCCGGCGATCATGTCGCGTACGGCCAGATCTCCCCGCGCCAGGCGCAACTCGCACGGGTCCATGTTGTCCGGGCTGACCGCGATGAACGTACGCCCGACGAACCGCTGGTCCTCCTCGAACGCCCGCAGCGCCGCCTTCTGCCCGGCCGCATCCCCGTCGAAGGTGTAGATGATCTCGCCGGTGAAGCTGTCGGAATCCATCAGCAGACGCCGCAGCACCCCGATGTGGTCGATCCCGAACGCCGTGCCGCACGTCGCGACCGCGGTCGGCTCGCCCGCCTCGTGACAGGCCATCACGTCGGTGTAGCCCTCGACGATCACCGCCCGGCCGCGCTTGGCGATCTCCCGCTTGGCGTGGTCGATGCCGTAGAGCACGTGCGACTTCTTGTAGAGCGGCGACTCCGGCGTGTTCAGGTACTTCGGGCCGTCGTCGTCGTCGAACAGCTTGCGCGCCCCGAACCCGATCACCTCGCCGCCGAGGTCCCGGATCGGCCAGAGCAGCCGCCGCCGGAACCGGTCGATCAGCGACCCCGAGCGGGCCGGCTTGGTGAGCCCGGCCGAATTCAGCTCCTCGGCCGTGAAACCCTTCTGCCGCAGGTGCTTGGCGAGCGCATCCCAGGAGTCGGGTGCGAAGCCGCACCCGTACCGCTCGGCGGCGTCGCGGCCGAAGCCGCGCTGCGCGAGGAACTCGCGGGCCTTGCGCGCCCCGGGCGTGCCCAGCTGGTCGCGGTAGAAGTCGGCCGCCGCCACGTGCGCCGCGAGCAGCCGCTGCCGCTGCCCGCTCGGCGGCCGCGGCCCGGCCGGCGCCGAGTTGTCGGTTTCGTAGCGCAGCTGAATCCCGGCCCGCGACGCCAGCCGTTCGAGCGACTCGGCGAACGACAGATGCTCGGCATCCATCAGGTACTTGATCGCATCCCCGCCCTGGCCGCAGCCGTGACAGTAATACACGCCGCGAGCTGGGGAAACGTTGAACGAGGGGGTCTTTTCGTCGTGGAAGGGGCACAGGCCCTTCAGGTTGCCGCCGCCGGCTGGGCGCAGGGTGACGGATTCCCCGATGATGTCGGCGATGGTGGTCCGGTCCCGGACCAGCGCGATGTCCTCGTCCTTGACCCTGGCCACGGCAGACATCTTGCCTCGCGTCAGGCCGGCGCCGCCACCAGGGTCCGATGCCAGGCCACGGCGGCGTGGTCGGTGAGCGACGCGACCTGGTCGATCACCACGCGTAGTGCCGCGGCGTCACTCCGGGCGGATTCGAACAACGGCCTGAAGACCGGGTCAAGGGCTTCCGGCGTACGACCTAAGACGTCGACAAGCTCAATGAGGATCGTTCGCTGCCTCTCGTACCAATCCTCGGCCGCCCGGGTCCGCATCACGTAACGCAACGCCATGCCCTTGAGGAGCGCGCACTGATCACGGACCGTACGCGGGACGATCAGGTCGGCCTGGTAGCGCCGCACCGAGTCGGTGCCGTAGTGGCTCTGCGTGGCGCCGACCGCCGAGGCGACGAAACGGCCGGTCAGCACGCTGGTCATCCGTTTGAGGGCGACCTGGGCGTCGAACGTGCCGTCGTAACCCGCGACGGTCGTCACCACCGGATCGGCGAGCAAGGTCTCCAGGGCCGGAAGCAGCGCGGAGGCCGATTGCTCGGAGTAGGCCGCGGCGACGTCGGCACAGAGCGCGGCCCGCTCACCGGGGTCGTCGAGCAACGGGCGCAGCGACAGGTAGCCTCCGTGCACGCCGTCCTCGACGTCGTGCACGGAGTAGGCCACGTCGTCGGCGAAGTCCATCACCTGCGCCTCGAGGCAGCGGCGGTCCCCCGCCCCGACCCCCTGGCGCAACCACTCGAACACCTCGGCGTCGTCGTCGTACACGCCGAACTTCCGCACCCC
>DASWRZ010000292.1:0-13396 GCA_036402935.1 Actinoplanes sp. | reverse complement strand
CGTCCTCGTGTGCGTCCGTACCCCGCTGGCGGCCCAGACCGTCGCGTCCACCGCGGCCCGGCTCGGCATGACCGGCGTCGTCCGGACCGCGGTCAGCGAGACCGAGGCCATGATCCGACTGGCTGAACGGCCGGCCGAGGTCGTCCTGGCCGATACAGCCGTGACCCGTCCCGACAGCGTCGGCTTCACCCGTCGCGTTCTTGCCCGCGCCCCGCAGGCGCAGGTCGTGCTTTTCGGCGCCGAGGATCCGCGGGTCGCCGCGGCCGCGGTCGCCGCCGGTGCCCGCGGAGTGATCCGCGGCGTCGAGCACGACCTGGTCAGCGTGGTCGCCAAAGCATTGCTCCTCCTACTGCTGCCGGTGCGCCCGCAAGGCATGCCGATCAACGGCACCAACGCCCAGCCGGCCGCCGTGGCCGGGGGCGCCCGGAACGCCAACTCGGCCGCCGCCCGGCAGGCCTATCAGAACGGCATGCCGATGGGCTCGCCCAACGCCGCCGCCGTGCCGGCCATGCTGCCGAACTCGCCGATGGTCCCGGCGCAGCGCGGCGACGCACCGATCGACCCGGTCACCGGCCGGCCGATGGTGGCCTGGCCGGGCAACGAAACCCAGGTCGGGGTGGCCGACCCGGCCCCGACCGGCCGGCGGCTCACGCTCACCGAGCGGGAACTGCAGGTGCTCCGGGGCATGGCCGACGGCAAGAGCAACGCCGAGATCGGCCGGGAGTTGTTCGTCTCCGAGGACACCGTCAAGACGCACGCTCGGCGGTTGTTCCGGAAGCTTGGGGCTCGCGACCGGGCGCATGCGGTGGCGGCGGGGTTCCGGGCCGGGCTGGTTGCGTAAGGCAGTTGTCTTGGCCGGGGTGGTTGCATGGCGCAGCTTTTCTTGACCGGGCTGGTTGCATGGCGCAGTGGTCTTGGCTGGGCTGGTTGCATGGCGCAGTGGTCTTGGCTGGGCTGGTTGCACGCGGCTGCTGTGTTTGCTGGCTTCGCTTCGCTACGCGGGCAATCGCCCCTTTGGGGCTGATGACTTGGCTCGAGGTTTTCTGACGCCAGCAAACCCCGCTGGCGGCAGAAAACCTCGGGCCAAGTCATCAGCGGGGCGATTGCACGTGCGGGAGTGATCGCGTGTGACCCGCAAGTCGTGGGAGCGGGGGGCCGGCTCGATCTGGGGGCCGGCTCGATCTAGGGGCTGGCTTGGCTTAGGGGCCAGCTCGGGTCCGAG
Source organism: Actinoplanes sp. (assembly GCA_036402935.1). Taxonomy (GTDB): domain Bacteria; phylum Actinomycetota; class Actinomycetes; order Mycobacteriales; family Micromonosporaceae; genus Actinoplanes. The sequence continues at coordinate 12,174 of DASWRZ010000292.1, read as the reverse complement.
GGGCCGCCGGGGCCTTTAGTTCTGTTCTTCTTCGGTGCCCTCGGCCAAGGTGTCGTGTACGCCGTCGGCGTAGCCGCGGGCGTACTCCCACGTCACGTAGTGGTCGGGGTCGGGGTCATAGGCCGGCTCGTGGACGCGGGGGCGGCCGCTGGTCAGCAGGTGCTGCAGGTTGCCCCGCAGCAGGTCCCAGTCGAAGTAGTGCGGCTCATGGCAGTCCTCGCACTCGATCACCAGCCCACGGATGCCTGCAGGACTCAGCAACGCCTGGTAGATCTCCAGGTCGGAGAGGTCCTCGAGGACGTCCTGCCGCTCGGTTTGGGTCAGCGGCTCGGTCTCGTCGTCCTCGGAGAGGTCGTCGAGTCCCGCGGCAGGGTCGGCGGGGTCGCCGTTGAACGGGTCGATCGGCTCTTCTTGCACCCCCTTACGGTACTCACCTTCGGTAGGTGTGCGCTGGCCCGCACGCGCTGTCCGCCGCAGGAGGCGCGAGCCGGGCGATGGGTAGGATGAACACTCCGTCTTTCTGAGTTAGGGATGCTCCGTGGATACCGAGTCCGCCCGTACCGTTCCTCTCGGCCTGACGTTCGACGACGTGCTCCTGCAGCCCGCGGAGTCGGACGTCGTGCCCAGCCGGGTCAACACGATCAGTCAGCTGACTCGCAACGTCGAGTTGTCGATTCCGCTGCTCTCGAGCGCGATGGACACGGTCACCGAAGCGCGGATGGCGATCGCCATGGCCCGCCAGGGCGGCATCGGCGTGCTGCATCGCAATCTCTCGCTGGAGGACCAGGCTTCCCAGGTCGACCTGGTGAAGCGGTCCGAGTCGGGCATGATCACCAACCCGATCACCTGCAACCCCGACGACACCCTGCAGCAGGTCGACCAGATGTGTGCGCGCTATCGCATCTCGGGCCTGCCGGTGGTCGACGCGCAGGGCGTGCTGGTCGGCATCGTGACCAACCGCGACATGCGGTTCGTCACCGACACCAGCGCCAAGGTGCACGAAGTGATGACCAAGATGCCGCTGATCACCGCACCGGTCGGGGTGGGCAAGGAGCAGGCGCTCGCGCTGCTCTCCCAGCACAAGGTGGAGAAGCTGCCGCTGGTCGACGAGGGCGGCCACCTGCGCGGGCTGATCACGGTGAAGGACTTCGTGAAGTCCGAGCAGTATCCGAACGCGACCAAGGACCCTCAGGGCCGGCTGCGCGTGGCCGCGGCGGTCGGGGTCGGCGACGACTCGTACAAGCGGGCCCGCGCCCTGGTCGACGCCGGCGTCGACGTGGTGATCGTGGACACCGCGCACGGCCACCAGCGGGCGGTGCTCGAGATGGTGTCCCGGCTCAAGAAGGACGTCTCGATCGACATCGTGGGCGGCAACATCGCGACGTTTGCGGGTGCCAGGGCGCTGGTCGAGGCCGGCGCCGACGCGGTCAAGGTGGGTGTCGGTCCCGGCGCCATCTGTACGACCCGGGTGGTGGCCGGGGTCGGCGTCCCGCAGATCACCGCGATCATGGAGGCGTCCCGGGCCTGCCGCCCGGCCGGTGTCCCGGTGATCGCCGACGGCGGCATCCAGTACAGCGGGGACATCGCCAAGGCGATCGTGGCCGGTGCCGATTCGGTGATGCTGGGCAGCCTGCTCGCCGGCTCCGAGGAGAGCCCGGGCGACCTCATCTTCATCAATGGCAAGCAGTACAAGTCGTATCGCGGCATGGGCTCGCTCGGTGCGATGCAGTCGCGCGGTCAGGCCAAGTCGTACTCGAAGGACCGTTATTTCCAGCAGGATGTCAACGAGGACAAGCTCGTCCCCGAGGGCGTCGAGGGCCAGGTGCCCTACCGCGGTCCGCTCTCCCGGGTGGCGCACCAGCTGGTCGGCGGCCTGCGGGCGGCGATGGGCTACGTCGGTGCCGAGACCATCCCCGACTTGCAGGAGCGTGGGCAGCTCATCAGGATTACCGCTGCGGGCCTCAAGGAAAGCCACCCGCACGACATCCAGATGACCGTCGAGGCCCCTAACTACCACTCCCGCTAAACCTGCCAAAGGACCTGAGTCATGCGTGACGTCGTGGAGATCGGTCTCGGCAAGACCGCTCAGCGCGGTTACCACCTGGACGACATCGCCATCGTCCCGAGCCGGCGAACCCGCGACGTGGACGACGTGTCCACGGAGTGGCGGGTCGACGCCTACCCGTTCAAGATCCCGTGCGTCGCGCATCCGTCCGACGCGACCATGAGCCCCGAGTCGGCGGTCGCCCTGGGCCGCCTCGGTGGCCTGGGCGTGCTCAACGCCGAGGGGCTGTGGACGCGCTACGAAGACCCGACCAAGATCCTGGAGGAGCTGGCCTCGCTCGACGAGGACGCCGACGCCACCAAGCGTCTCCAGGAGGTCTACTCCGAGCCGATCCGCCCCGAGTTGATCGCCGAGCGGGTCAGGACGATCCGCGACGGCGGTGTCACCGTCGCCGTCCGGGTGTCGCCGCAGCACACCCTGGCGCTCGCCCCGGTCGTGCTCGACGCCGGCATCGACCTGCTGGTCATCCAGGGCACGCTGGTCAGCGCCGAGCACGTCTCGGTCACCGACGAGCCGCTCAACCTCAAGGAGTTCATCGCCGACCTCGACCTTCCGGTCATCGTCGGCGGGTGTACGGACTACAAGACGGCACTGCACCTCATGCGTACGGGTGCGGCCGGCGTGATCGTGGGGGTCGGCGCCGACGAGTGGTCGACGACCGACACCGTGCTCGGCATCCGGGTGCCGATGGCGAGCGCGATCGCCGACGCGGCGGCCGCCCGTCGCGACTACCTCGACGAGACCGGCGGGCGCTACGTCCACCTGATCGCCGACGGTGGCATCTCGACCAGCGGAGACATCGCCAAGGCGATCGGCTGCGGCGCTGACGCGGTGATGCTCGGCGAGCCGCTGTCGCTGGCCGAGGGCGCGCCGGCCGGTGGTGCCTGGTGGCACTCGTCGGCCAGCCACCCGTCGCTGCCCCGGGGCGGGTTCTGCATCGCGGGCGAGCCCGACGGCACGCTCGAGGAGTTGCTGTACGGCCCGGCCGACCGGCCCGACGGCCAGCTCAACCTGTTCGGCGGTCTGCGCCGGGCGATGGCCAAGTGCGGCTACCGCGACGTCAAGGAGTTCCAGAAGGTCGCTCTGGTCCTCGACCACTGAGACCGGTCGGCGTGCGACGTGGGGTGGCGCTGGCCGCCGTGCTGTTGGTGGCGGCCTGCAGCACGAGCGAGCCGCGCTTCGTGGACGGCAGCGACGGGATCGGCGATCCCTATCTGCCGACCGCGGGCAACGGCGGCTATGACGTGGCCGGCTACGACCTGGCCCTCGAGTACGACCCGAAGTCGGGGCTGCTGGACGGCACGGCGACGATCACGGCGACCGCGACCGAGAACCTGAAGCGGTTCGACCTCGACCTGGCCCACCTGAGCGTCCACTCGGTGACGATCGACGGCGCTGCCGCGAAGTCCGATGTGGATGGTGACGAGCTGGTTGTCACGCCGGCCCGCGGGGTGACAAAGGGATCGGCGATGACGGTCGTCGTGGCGTACGGCGGAAAGCCGCAGCCGTTGCGCGATCCCGACCTCGGCGAGGGTGGCTGGCTGCGGACGCCGGACGGCGCGATCGCGCTCGGCCAGCCGCAGTCGGCGAGCACGTGGTACCCGGTGAACGACCACCCGGCCGACAAGGCGACCTTCAAGCTGGCGATGACCGTGCCGGACGGCCTCGAGGTGATCAGCAACGGGGTGGCCGGGCCGCGGCCGAGCGCCGGCGGCCGGACGACCTGGAACTGGTCCGAGGCCTCGCCGATGGCCAGCTATCTGTCCACTGTCGTGATCGGACACTACCGGGTCACGTCGTCGACTCACGACGGCAAGCCGATGGTGATCGCGGTGCCGACCTCGCTGCCGGCCGACGGCCCGGCGGCGACGTCGGTGAACCGCACCGGGGAGATCGCCGACTTCCTGGCCACCCGGTTCGGGCCCTATCCGTTCGACGCCTACGGCGCGATCGTGGTCGACAACAGCCGGATCGGCTATGCGCTGGAGACCCAGACCCGGCCCACCTATGCCTCGTCGTTCTTCACCGGCGGCCCCAACCCGACCGTGATCGCCCACGAACTGGCCCATCAGTGGTTCGGCGACAGCGTGGCGCTCGAACGCTGGCGGGACATCTGGCTCAACGAGGGTTTCGCGACCTACGCCGAGTGGCTGTGGACCGAGCACTCGGGCGGAGCGACCGTGGCCGAGTCGTTCGACCAGACGTACAACGGTTTCCACTGGGGTGACCCACCCGGCGACCCGGGGGTGTCCCGGCTCTTCGGCGACGCCGTCTATCAGCGCGGGGCGATGACCGTCTACGCGCTGCGCCGGGCGATGGGCGACGAGGCGTTCGGCAGGCTGCTCACCACGTGGACCAGCACCCACCGCGACGGCAACGGCACCACCGCCGAGATGAAGTCACTGGCCGAACAGCAGTCCGGCCACAACCTCGACTCGCTCTTCCAGGCCTGGTTGTACGGGAAGACCAGGCCGCCGCGTCCCTAGTGGTTGATGAGTTTCTTGTGGCCGGCCAGGAACGCGGCGACCTTGTCCTGGGCGACCGCCTTGAGGAACGCCTTGCCGTCCGGCTTGAGGGCCTCGCCCCGGTAGGAGCCGCCGCTGCCCACGCCGGCGCCGGGCAGCCCGACCATGGTGATGCCGGACGCGGTCAGGTTGCGCAGGGCGTACGCGTACTCCAGCGGGGTGCGGCCGCCCACGTCGACCAGTGACTTGCCGAGCGCGCCGATGATGCCCTGGAGCTTGGTGGGGTCGCCGCTCAGGTTCTGCGAGAGCGCCTTGGTCAGGATCGCCTCGACCAGTTGGCGCTGGTGCCGCTGCCGGTCGTAGTCGCCGTCCGGCAGGCCGTACCGCTGGCGGGCGTAGTCGATCGCCTGCCAGCCGACGAAGTGGTGCCTACCCGGCTGGTAGACCGCCTGCGGGCCGGTGTAGTCGCCGCCGCCCGGCTTGAGCGGCCGCAGTGAGCCGTCCGGCTTGCGGTGGTGCGACTTGACCGTCTCGTCGACCGTCATGTCGATGCCGCCCAGCTTGTCGACCAGGTGGGACAGGCCGCCGAAGTTGAGGATCGCGCCGGCCTGGAACGACTTGACGCCGGTGTAGGCGCTCAGCGTCCTGGTGAGCAGCTCGTACCCCTGCGGCACGTTCGTCTTCTTCGAACCGGGCACCCGCGACCCGCGGCTCATCGCCTCGGTCAGCTTGAAGGTGCCGCCGCCGAAGCCGGCCTTGCTGAACGCCGGCATCTTGACCAGCAGGTCGCGGGGGAGCGAGTAGAGGTAGGCCGTCTTCAGGCCGGGCTCGACGTGCAGCAGCATGATCGCGTCGGAGTGCGGCTCCCAGTCGGGGATCGTCACGCGGGTGTCGACGCCGAGCAGCAGCAGGTCGAGCGGGCCCTTGATGTCGGCACCGGGCGACGGCGGCGGTGTCGTCGGCACGGCCGGGGCGGAGGTGGTCGGCGCCGCGGCGGCGGGGTGCCCGGCCGGCTTCTTCGAGTGCGAGCAAGCGGCACCGGTGGCCAGCAACACCAGGACCACGGCTCCGCCGATCGAGCGTCGCAACTTCGAAGTTCGCATGGCGGCACAGTAAATGACCGTCTCCAGCGGCACCAGATCCGCAACCGCGCGCCCACCAAGACTCAACCCGTCGATTCCGAAGGTGAGGGGACAGGCCGGAACGACGGGGGAGCGGGACATGCGCGTACGGGAAATGGTTTTGGGAGCCCTGGCGGCGATCGCCGTCACGCCGGCCCTCCCCGCGCACGCTGACGCCGGCGCGGAAACCCTGATCGTCGGCCTCAAGGCCGCCGATCGGAAAGCGCCGGCCGGCGCCGAGGACCTCCCCGGTACGGGTGCCGTCACCGTCAACGTGGCGCCGGGCCGGGTCGCCGAGGCCGCCCGCAAGCTCGCCGCCGACCCGAACGTCGCCTACGTCGAGCCCGACCACGTCGCCCACGCGGCCGCGCTGACCCCGAACGACCCCGGCTACAAGACCCAGTGGGGTGCCGTGCAGACCCGGGTCAACCAGGCCTGGTCGTCGGTGCGCGGCGCGAGCCGGGTCGTGATCGCGGTGGTCGACACCGGGGTGACCGCCACCCCCGACCTGGCCGGCCGGGTGCTACCGGGCCACGACTTCGTCAACGACGACGACGACCCGCGCGACGACAGCGGCCACGGCACGATGGCCGCCGAGGTCATCGCGGCCAACGGCTACAACGGCGCCGGCATCGCCGGCGTGTGCTGGGCCTGCCGGATCCTGCCGGTCAAGGTGCTCGGCCAGGACGGCAGCGGCAGCTACACCGACATCGCCGAGGGCATCCGGTACGCCGCCGACCACGGCGCGACCGTCATCAACCTCTCGCTGAGCGGCACCGACGACAGCCGGCTGCTGCGGGACGCGGTCACCTACGCGGCCGGCAAGGGCGCGCTGGTGCTGGCCGCGGCCGGCAACGACGGCTCGAGCACCCTGCACTACCCGGCCGCCATCCCGGCCGTGGTCGCGATCGGCGGCGAGACCAGCACGGGCGCCCGCTACCCGTGGTCCAACTACGGCAGCTGGGTCGACGTGACCGCGCCCGGATGCAACCCGTCGCAGGCGCTGAACGGTTCGATCGAGCAGTACTGCGGCACTTCGTCGGCGACCCCGTTCACCGCCGGTGTGGCCGGCCTGCTCGCCTCGACCGACCCGGCGCCGTCGGCGGCCACGATCCGGGCCGCGCTCGTCGCCTCCCGGGTCGGCTCGATCGGCCGGGTCGACGCCCTGAACGCGCTCGACGCCCTGCCGTACGCCGGTGACCAGACCCCGCCGACCCTGGTCTTCGCGACCACCCCTCGTTCGGTCGGTGGAGTCGTCACGGCCACGGTCGCCGCCTCCGACCAGCACGGCGTCGCCAAAGTGCAGTTCTATGCCGCGGGTCGTCTCGTCGCCACCGACACCACGGCCCCCTACTCGCTGTCCTGGAAGGCGACGACCAGGGGATCGGTCGCTCTTCAGGTACGCGCGTACGACCGGGCCGGCAACGCCGCGGGCACCGCTCGCGGGGTGCGGATCTGACGCTCGGTAAACTTTGGCCGGTGACTACCCCGCGTCCCGTTCTCGTCGTCGACTTCGGCGCACAGTATGCCCAGCTGATCGCCCGCCGCGTCCGCGAGGCGCGGGTCTACTCGGAGATCGTGCCGCACTCGATGCCGGTCGCCGAGATGCTGGCGAAAGACCCGGCCGCGATCATCCTGTCCGGCGGCCCGTCCAGCGTCTACGAGGCGGGCGCGCCCGACCTCGACGCGACCCTGTTCGACAGCGACGTCCCGGTCTTCGGCATTTGCTACGGCTTCCAGGCGATGGCCCAGGCGCTCGGCGGCACGGTCGCGCACACCGGTTCCCGGGAGTACGGGCGCACTCTGCTGACCGCCCAGGGCGGCACCCTTCTGCGATCGCTGCCGGCCGATCTGCCGGTCTGGATGAGCCATGGCGACAGCGTGGCGGTCGCGCCGCAGGGCTTCGCGGTCACCGCGTCGACCCCGGGCGCGCCGGTCGCCGCCTTCGAGGATCTGAACACCAAGCGGGCCGGTGTGCAGTTCCACCCCGAGGTGGCGCACACCGAGCAGGGGCAGGAGATGCTCCGCCGGTTCCTCTACGACATCGCCGGTCTCGAGCCGACCTGGACGCCGACCAACATCATCGAGGACCAGGTCGCGGCGATCCGCGAGCAGGTCGGCGACAAGCAGGTGATCTGCGGGCTCTCCGGCGGTGTCGACTCGGCGGTCGCCGCCGCGCTCGTGCACCGGGCCATCGGCGACCAGCTGACCTGCGTCTTCGTCGACCACGGCCTGCTGCGGGCGGGCGAAGCCGAGCAGGTCGAGAAGGACTACGTGGCCGCCACCGGCATCCGGCTCAAGGTGGTCGACGCGGCCGACGTCTTCCTCGGGCACCTGGCCGGGGTCACCGATCCCGAGCAGAAGCGCAAGATCATCGGTCGCGAGTTCATCCGGACGTTCGAGGGCGCGGCCCGCGAGCTCGACGCCGAGCGGCACATCGAGTTCCTGGTGCAGGGCACGCTCTATCCCGACGTGGTCGAGTCGGGCGGCGGCACCGGCACCGCCAACATCAAGTCGCACCACAACGTCGGCGGGCTCCCCGACGATCTTCAGTTCGCGCTGATCGAGCCGCTCCGCACGCTGTTCAAGGACGAGGTGCGGGCGCTCGGCACCGAGCTGGGCCTGCCCGACGAGATCGTCCAGCGGCAGCCGTTCCCGGGGCCCGGGCTGGCCATCCGCATCATCGGCGCGGTCGACCGGGACCGGCTCGACATCCTGCGCGCCGCCGACCTGATCGCCCGGGAGGAGCTGACCGCGGCCGGCCTCGACCGCGACGTCTGGCAGTTCCCGGTGGTGCTGCTGGCCGACGTGCGCAGCGTCGGCGTGCAGGGCGACGGCCGCAGCTACGGCCATCCGGTCGTGCTGCGCCCGGTCTCGAGCGAGGACGCGATGACGGCGGACTGGTCGCGTCTGCCGTATGACCTGGTCGCCCGCATCTCGACCCGCATCACCAACGAGGTCCGCGAGGTCAACCGGGTCGTGCTCGACGTGACGAGCAAGCCGCCGGGCACTATCGAGTGGGAGTAGGGGCTTCTTCGGGCATGAGGAACCACATCACGGGATAGGCCAGCAGGCCGACGCCCCAGGTGGCGGCGGCGAAGACGGCGAAGCCGACCCGGAACAGCACCGGGTCGACCTCGAAATAGCGGCCGAGGCCGCTGCAGACGCCGGCCACGACCCGGTCGTCGACGGGGCGGCGGAGTTGCTTGTACGCGGTGACTGTCATGCCTCGATGGTCGCCGCGGACGGCCCCCGACGACCTCGGTGACCGCCCGGATACGAACCCTGATTTGCGGATACGCCTGGTAACCGCATGACTGCGTGGTGTGGGCCACCCTGCTCTGATCTGCGGTTACGTTCCGCGATCAGTCTGTCAGGAATTTGACAGACGTTTTCTGGAGGTAACGTAAACCGGGCAGAATGCCGCCGTGACCCCCGCACTCGAACCGCTTCGCCGGATCGCCGCGTACGCCGTTGCCACCGATGGCGACGGCCGTGTGCTGCTGGTCCGGGCGTCCAGTCGCTCCGGCACTCCGGGCGTCTGGTCGCTACCCGGCGGCGCCGTCGACCACGGCGAGGACCCCAACCACACCGTCGTCCGCGAAACCGCCGCCGAGACCGGGCTCTCGGTGGCCGTGACCGGGCTGCGCGACGTCCTCGCGGACATGCGCTCCCTGCCGCATCGCGGCGTCACCATCCACACGGATCGCCTCATCTACGCCGTCTCGATCCGCGGCGGAAACCTCCTCGACCGGGTCGGGCGCCCCACCGACCTGGCCCGCTGGCACACCCTGGAAGAGGCCTCGCGCCTCAAACTCCGCGCCTTCACCGCGGCGGCTCTCGGTGTCGACACCGCCGCCGGTGATCTCAGGCCCGAGGAAGCACCCGACTTCCCGTCCTTCTACGCCTACCCGGGCCCGGACGGACTGCACCGGGCGCAACGCTTCGCGGCGTACGCCATCGCCACCGACCCGCACGACAACCTGCTGATGACCCGCATCGCCCCGGGCTACCCGGGCGAGGGCCGCTGGCACCTGCCGGGCGGCGGCACCGACTACGGCGAGCAGCCGGGCACCGCGTTGATCCGGGAACTCGTCGAGGAGACCGGGCAGGAGGGCCGGCTGATCGAGCTGCTCGGCGTGGCCAGCCACCGCGACGCGGCGTCGCTCGGCCCGGAGGGCTACCCGATCGACTGGCACGGCGTGCGTGCCTTCTACCGGGTGATCGTCGACCAGCCCACCGAGGTCGTCATCAAGGATGTGGGCGGCTCCACGTCGGAAGCGCTCTGGATGCCGTTGGCGCAGGTCGCGGCCCTGCTGGAAGACGAGTTGACGGAGATTACGGCCGAGGCGCTGCGCAAGGCGCAACTAATCTAGGGCGATGAAGATCAGACGGGTCGGCGCGTACGGAATCTGCCGCGACGCCGACGGCCGGGTGCTGCTGGCCCGCAATTCGGATCTCAGCGAGTTCCCCGGGCAGTGGACGCTGCCCGGGGGCGGTGTCGAGCAGGGCGAGCACCCCGACCACGCGGTCGTGCGCGAGTTCGCCGAGGAGACCGGTCTGACCGTGCGCATCGACCGACTTCGCACGGTGACCGCCGACGTGTTCCGGCTGCCGGCCGGGCCACTGGAACATACAGACCGGTTGGTCTATGAGGTCACGGGGATCGGCGGCTCGCTGCGCGCCGAGGCCGACGGCACGACCGATCTGGTCCGGTGGGTCCCGCCGTCCGATCTCGCGACCCTGCCGTTGATGCCCTTCACGGCCGCTCTTCTCGGCCTCGCCGATCCGCCGCCTCCGGCGACATCATCGGAGCCTCTCGCTCGCCCGGAGCGGGTCCAGCGCTTCGGGGCGTACGCGGCCGCCACCGACCCCGATCGGCGGATCCTGCTCACCCAGATCAGCGAGAGTTATGGCGGAGCCGGGCTCTGGCACGTGCCGGGCGGCGGCACCGACCACGGCGAGACGCCCGAGCAGGCGCTCCACCGCGAGTTGTACGAGGAGACGTCCCAGCGCGGCCGGGTAACCGGTCTGCTCGGTGTGTCGCATCGATACGACCCCGCGGCCCTCGGCCCCGAGAAAAGGCCGATCGACTGGCACACGATTCGCGTCCTCTTCCGGGTCGAGATCGACGCGCCGACCGAGGCCGTGGTGACCGAGGGGGCAGGCGGATCCACCTCCCAGGCGGCCTGGTTCACGCGCGACGAGATCGACAAGCTGGAGTTGACGGAGCTGGCCCGGCTAGCAGTGGAAGAGATCGATAGTGCGTCGGCGCGGTAAACTTGCCGTACGAAGAAGTCCACCCGCCTAGCGAGCAGGGTGGACAGAGGGGGATGAAGAGGGCGCGAGGCACCCTTCCTTGGAGCGCCATCCGATCTCTCGCCAAGGCCCTTCGGCTGTGCGATGGTGTAATCCGCCACTCCCCCCGAGCCCGTTTCCAACGGGCGATACCCTCAACAACCCACCGCAACAGCGCCGGTGGGCCGACCGATCCCCATGGAGGAAGCAAGTGCCGAGTACCCCTTGGCGCCGGCGGCGTACGACGGACAGTCCCCGTCCCGCCGGGCGTCGTTGGGCAGGCCGGTTGCGCCGCGGCGGCAGCATCGCCCGGCAAGCTCTGCTGGTGCGGGTGAACCGGCGCTCCGGGGACTCCGGACGCGCCGCTACCGCCACGCGGGCTGAAGTGATCTACACCGGGCCCGAAGTCGTCACGCCCCGGCCGATTCTTCCCTCCGCCGTACACATGGCAGCCTCCGCCCCCGTCGTCCCGGCCCCCGCCCTCGTGGTCCCGGCCGCCGAAGCCGAGGGCGCCGCCCTGCTCCCGGGTGCCCACACGGTCGCCCGGAAGGTGCGGTTCGCGCTGGTCAACGGCTGCACCCTGGCCAGCCTGAGCCTGGGCCTGATGGCCATCTTCCTGGCCATGCACGGCGAGGTTCGCGGCGCGGCCGGCTGCCTGGTCGCCTGCGTGGCGTTCGACGGCCTGGACGGTGCGCTCGCCCGCAAGCTGGGCGTCGCGAGCCCGTTCGGCGCCCAGATGGACTCGCTGGCCGACATGTGCTCGTTCGGCCTGGCCGCCCCGGTGGTCGTCTACGCCTCGCTGGCCCACTCGGTGCCGACCGCGGCGGCGATGACCGCCTGCATCCTGGTCGCCGGCTGCGCCGCGATCCGGCTGGCCCGCTTCAACGTGTCCCCCAAGGACGGCAAGTTCTTCTGCGGCGTACCGACCACGATGGCCGCGGCGGTCCTCGCGGTGACCGTGCTGATCGACCTGCCCCTGCCCGGCTTCGCGGTCCTCGGCGGCGTCGCCCTGCTCGCCTTCGCGATGGTGTCGAGCTTCCCGTACGCGAAGGTCGCCCGCCTGCTCAAGCTGCCGCCCTGGGTTCTGCTCCTCCCACTGGTGGCCGCCTTCGTCGACGTCCGCCTGACCTTCGTCGCCGTAGTGGCGGCCTACCTGCTGAGCGGCCCAGTCATGTGGGTCCGGGCCAGGCGCCCCTGACCTGAAAGCTCGTAGCGGCCACACCGC
>DASWRZ010000291.1:0-13601 GCA_036402935.1 Actinoplanes sp. | reverse complement strand
TCCTTGGTTCAGATTAGGACCATTTGCCGTCAATCCGTCATAACATCCGCCGGTTAGGGGGTCGTGCATGACCGTCCTCGTGTCGTTGTCGCCCAGGAACCAGGCGATCGACCGCAGAAGTGGGGTGTCCCAGACGTCGTCCCCGGTCACCGCGCTCGCCGCCGCGCACGCGTCGGCGGTCGCCGCGGCCTCGATCGGCTGTTGATCGAAGCGATGCCGGGGTTCGCCCCGGCCCTCAGCGCCTTGGCGCCAGCCGCCGACCGGCACGGTCGACAGGTGCCCCTCGTTCTCCTGCATCGCGCACAGCCAGCCCAGCATCCGCAGGCCGGACTCCAGCAGCGTCTCGTCGCCGAGCAGGTCGCCGGCCGCGATCACCACCTCGGCGAGCGCCGGGTTGGCGTAGGTGAGCTCGGGCTCCGGCCAGACCCAGGCCGGATCGGGGCCGGGAAGGCCGATCGCGGTCGCCGCGTCGGCGAGCAGATCGGCCGCGTCCCGCGCCCGCGGGTCGGTCCGGAGGACCTCGGCCGCGCCGAGCCCGGCGAAGGCCATGGCCCGAGTCCAGGGAGACCGCAGCCGTACGCCGAGATCGAACGCGAGCCGCGCCTCCCGCCGGATCCACGGCACCGGGCAGCGGCCGGCGGCCGTACCCAACCCCCACAGCGCCCGGCCCCACCAGTCGCCGGTCGACGGCTCGTCGAGCCAGCGCCGGTCGTAGCTCATCCGGTTGCGGAACCCGCCGTCCGGATCCTGGGCGTGGGTGAGGAAGGCGAGGTACCGCTCGGCCAGCGCGACCACCTGGCCGCTCGGGCGGCGCTCCCGGGAGGCGACCAGCAGGCCGCGGGACACGTCGTCGACGCAGTAGCCGTGCTCGCGCCGCACGATCGCGTTGCGGGCGTGCTCGAGCAGCCCGGTGTCGTCGGACAGCCGGACGAGGTGACTCCAGTCGGGAAAGGGCGCGTCGGTGATCTGGATCGGTGGCGGGACCAGCCGCAGCCCAGCCGTCATGGTGTCGTCTCCTGGATGCCGTCGGGTGCTCCGGCCGTAAGCCGCGTGGTGCCGGCGGTCATGCGGGAACCGACGCCGCGACCGGGGCGCGCTCGGCGATGAGACGTCCGGCCAGGGCCTGGTAGCGGGCGGCCACCGCGGGCCAGCGCAGCGTCGGGCCGCCGGCCAGACCGGCCAGGCGGCCCGCCAGCCCCGGCTCGGACAGCAGATGCCTGATCGCGGCCGCCATCGCCTCCGGGTCCTGATGGGGCACGAGCAGCCCCGGCCCGTCGGCCAGCAGCTCGACCGCGTGCGGGAACTCGGTCGCCACCACCGGCACCCCGGCACCGACCGCCTCGATCAGCACGCCCGAGGTGACCTGCTCGGTCGAGTCGTAGGGCAGCACCACCACGTCGGAGGAGAGGATCAGCCGGGACAGCTCGGCGTCGTCGAGGTAGCGGTCCTCCCAGCGCACCGCCTCGGTCACCCCGAGGCGCCCGGCGAGCGCCTTCAGCGAGTCCCGGTACGCGTTCCCGAACTGCTCCAGCACCTTGGGATGGGTACGCCCGGCGATCGTGTAGACCGGCCGCGGGTCGGGCAGCAGCGCCAGCGCGCGCAGCGCCCACTCGATGCCCTTGCCCGGACCGAGCAGTCCCCAGGTGAGCAGCTGCGGACGGTCGTGGCCGGCCTGATCGGCGCGGTCGTGACTGCGGGCGCCGTGCGGGATCACCGAGATCTTGCGCGGGTCGACGGCGTACCCGGCGGTCAGCCGCTGCCGGGCGGTGTCGGTCATGGTGACCAGCGCGTCGGCCGAGACGGCGATCCGCTCGAGCACCGAGCGCTGCAGCGGGTCGGGGTGGCTGAGCACGGTGTGCAGCACGACGACGGCCGGCACCTTGAGCGCCCGCAGCAGCGGCAGCACCTCGCTGCCCGCATCACCCGGGTAGACGCCGTACTCGTGCTGGACGACCGCCACGTCGAAGCGGTTGAGGGCGTTGGCCGCGCCGGCCCAGCCGCCCGGGGTGTCGGTGTGCCAGGTGTGAACGACGCGGGCGGCGTTCCGGTCGAGTTCGATGCCGCCGCCGGTGTCATCGCCGGCGAGCAGCCGGACCACCCCGGCACCCCCGGTGGTATTGAGATGGGTCGCGAGTGCCGCATTGAATGTCGCCAAACCGCATTCGGTCGGCGGGTACGTGCTGAGAAAGCCATAAGTAGCGGGCATGACGGGGCCTTTCTTTGTCCGCGGCTGCCTCCCCGCAGCACGACTCAGCGCGCTGCTCAGGGCGCGCGGATGTCATTGCGACGCGCGGGGATAAATCGCCCCGGTTAACGTGCAATTCACATTCTGACGTTAACCCGGGCGACCTTTTGAACTGACGATTTTTCGATAAATCGCCAGGTAGTCCTCGACCATCCGGTCGGCCGAGAACCGTTCCCGGGCCCGCGCCGCGCACTTGGCCCGATCCAGCCCCGTCACACCGGCCACCGCCGCCACCGCCTCGTCGACGTCACCGACCAGGCGTCCGGTCACGCCTTCGTCGATGACCTCCGGCATCGACCCCTTCCGGTACGCGATGACGGGTGTCCCGCACGCCATCGACTCGACCACCGAGAGCCCGAACGGCTCGGCGAACCGGATCGGATGCAGCAGCGCCGCTCCCGACCCGAGAACGGCCGCCCGTTCCCGCGGCTCCACCGACCCCAGGTAGCGCACCCGGTCCCCGTCGATCCGCGGCTCGATCCGCTCGGTGAAGAAGGCCCGGTCCTGCACGATCCCGCAGATGACCAGCCGTCGCCCGGCCCGCTCGGCGATGTCGATCGCCAGGTCGGTGCCCTTGTCCGGGTGGATCCGGCCGAACACGATCAGGTCGTCGCCGCCCGGCCCCGGCGGCAGCCCGGCCAGGTCGATGCCGTGGTGCACGGTCGCCAGATAGTCGAGTTCCGGCGCCCGGTCGCTGTCGGAGATCGACACGAACTGCGAACGCGCCCGCCGGTACGCCGGCAGGATGTTGCGCCCCGAGAACCCGTGAATGGTCGTCACCATCGGCGCCGCGCAGTGGGCCGAGAAGGCCAGCGGCAGCCAGTCGAGGTGGTTGTGCACCAGATCGAACTCGTGCGACCGGGACAGGGCATAACTGACGTGGAGGGCCTCCCAGACCCGCCCGTCCAGGTCGGCGTCCTCCTCGTACCCCCGGGGGCTGACGCCGTCGAGCGTCGCGGCCGTGACCGAGTCGAGCGCGGCGAAGAGCGTCACGTCGATGCCGCGCGCGACCAGGCCCTCGGTGAGCAGGCTGGTGATCAGTTCCCAGGGCCCGTAGTGCCGGGGCGGCGTACGCCAGGCGATCGGCCCCAACATCGCTACTTTCACGACTTTCCGGAAATCCTGGACGAAGGCACGTGTTCAGTATGCCTTCGGGTACGACCGTGGTTCTCGTGTTAGAGAGGAGCCATGACGGATCTTTGGTGGAAGCGTGCGGTCGTTTACCAGATCTACCCGCGCAGCTTCGCGGACGCGGACGGCGACGGCATGGGCGACCTGCGCGGCGTCATCGACCACCTCGACCATCTGGCCGGGCTCGGCGTCGACGTGATCTGGCTGTCCCCGATCTACCCGTCCCCCCAGGACGACAACGGCTACGACATCAGCGACTACCAGAACATCGACCCGCTCTTCGGCCGCCTGGACATCTTCGACCAGCTGCTGAAGGGCGCACACGAGCGCGGCATGAAGCTGATCATGGACCTGGTGGTGAACCACAGCTCCGACGAGCACCCGTGGTTCCGGGAAAGCCGTTCGTCCGCTTCTCATCCCAAGCGCGACTGGTACTGGTGGCGCCCGGCCCGCGCCGGCATGGAGCCCGGCACGCCGGGCGCGGAACCGACCAACTGGGGCTCGGCGTTCGGCGGGTCGGCGTGGGAGTACGACGAAAGCACCGGCGAGTACTACCTGCACCTCTTCTCCCGCAAGCAGCCCGACCTCAACTGGGAGAACCCGGCCGTCCGCGAAGCGGTCTACTCGATGATGCGCTGGTGGCTCGACCGGGGCGTCGACGGCTTCCGCATGGACGTCATCAACATGATCTCCAAGGCGGTCGGCCCGGACGGTTCGCTGCCCGACGGCCGGATGCCCGTCGGCGCCGCCTTCGCCGACGGCTCGCCGGGCTTCATCAACGGGCCGCGCATCCACGAATTCCTGCGCGAGATGTACGACCGGGTCGTCGCCGGACGCGAGGCGCTGCTGACCGTCGGCGAGATGCCCGGCGTGACCATCGACGAGGCGAAACTGTTCACCGACCCGGAGCGCCACGAGGTCGACATGGTGTTCCAGTTCGACCACGTCTGGGTTGACCGGGGTCCCGACCCGTGGCACCTGATCCCGCTGAAGCTGGCCAATCTCAAGGCGATCTTCGGGCGCTGGCAGGCCGGGCTGGCCGACGTCGGCTGGAACAGCCTCTACTGGAACAACCACGATCAGCCGCGCGCGGTCTCCCGCTACGGCGACGACAGTGCCCAATATCGCGTCGCCTCGGCCAAGATGCTGGGCACGGTGCTGCACCTGCATCGGGGAACGCCGTACGTCTACCAGGGCGAAGAACTCGGCATGACCAACTACCCGTTCCGGTCGATCGCCGACTTCCGCGACATCGAGGCGCTCGGGCAGTACCACCAGGCGACCGAGCAGGAGGGACGGACCCCGGCCGAGGTGCTCACCGTGCTGCGGGCGCGCGGCCGGGACAACGCGCGTACGCCCATGCAGTGGGACGCCTCGCCGCAGGCGGGCTTCACCACCGGAACCCCCTGGCTGGCGGTCAATCCCAACTACGTCGAGATCAACGCCGCCGCCCAGCACGACGACCCGGACTCGGTCTACCACTACTACCGGCAGCTGATCGCCCTGCGGCACACCGAGCCCGCAGTCGTCGACGGAGACTTCACCATGCTGCTGCCCGACGACGACCGCTTGTACGCCTTCACCCGCCGGCTCGGCTCGACGGAGCTCCTGGTGATCGGCAACTTCACCGGCGACACCGTCCAGGCCGAGATCCCGGACGCCGTGTCGTGGTCGGGCGCCGAGCTGGTCCTGTCCAACCTGCCGGAACCTGCCACCGAGCTGTCCCTGGCCCCGTGGCAGGCCGTGATCTATCGCCGCACAGTCACGCCGTGATCGTGTTCCAGGAGAAGGCGAGGAGCGCGCAGGCCGCCCCGAGCAGCGCCAGGCTGACCCCCCGCGTGCCGATCGGCAGCGCCGCCAGCACCAGCAGAATGACGGCGATGATGTAAAGAAGTCCCTGAACAGACATTCTTGCTCCTCGATTGAAAGGGTAAGTGGCGGCGTGCCATTACCCCTCGGTCGATCCGCGCTAAACGCCGGTTACTCTCGGCGCATGAATGTCGCTGGGCTGGTGCTGGCGGCGGGAGCCGGTCGGCGATACGGCATGCCCAAGGCGCTCGTGACCTATCAGGGGCGGCTGCTGGTGCAACGGGCGGCCGACACCCTGCGGGAAGGCGGGTGCGCGCAGACGACGGTGGTTCTGGGCGCCGAGGCCGCGCGCGTGCGCGAGGCTGCGCCCGACCTGCCCGAGACAGTCGTCAACGACGGCTGGGCCTCCGGGATGGGATCTTCGTTGCGCGTCGGCTTGGAGGAACTGGCCGGCAGCACGGCCGAGGCCGCCGTGGTGCTGCTGGTCGACATGCCCGGGGTCACGGCCGAGGCGGTCCGGCGGGTGATCGCGCGAGCGGATGCCGGCGCCCTGGTGATGGGCGGATACGACGGCCGGCGCGGCCACCCGGTGCTGCTCGGCCGCGACCACTGGGCACCGGTGGCCGCGAGCGCGGCCGGTGACCGCGGCGCCCGTGACTATCTGCGGGCCCACGCCGGGGAAGTCAGAGTCGTGCCGGTCGGCGACGTGGCCGACGACCGGGACATCGACGTGCCGGCCGACGTGGACTGAGGTCGCGAGGGGATTACGACGGCCGTCGTCGGGTACCTCTGTGACGTAGACACAACTACGTGGAGGTGTCGTCATGGCTTTCGATGACAAGGTCGACAACAAGGCCGAGGAGCTCGGCGGTAAGGCCAAGGAGGGCGTTGGCAAGGCCACCGACGACAAGGACCTCGAGGCTGAGGGTAAGGCCGACCAGAGCGGCTCGAAGCTCAAGCAGGCCGGCGAGAACATCAAGGACGCTTTCAAGTCCTGAGTACCCATTTCCTGGAACGGGCCGCGGCAGCACGCCGCGGCCCGTTCCAGTGATTCAAGAGCCTGGTTCAGCAGCGGTCCGGGGCACGGCGTTAAGGCCGGCCGCGCGGGCGGCGAGCTCGTCGAGGTCGAGGAGTACTCCACGCAACTGCACGGCCGAAACGGTAGTGGTTGACTCACACCGTGATCGATCCGATTTTGCTCGGCAGCTGGCCCACCCCGGTCGAATCGGCGCCGAGGCTGGCCGCGAGGCTCGGCCTGGCCGAGCTCTGGTTCAAGCGGGACGACCTGTCCGGCCTCGGCGGAGGCGGCAACAAGGTGCGCAAGCTGGAGTACACCTGCGCCCAGGCGATCGCGGCGGGCGCCGACACGGTGATCACCTCGGGTGGGCCGCAGAGTAACCATGCCCGTCTCACCGCGGCCGCGGCGGCGCGGCTCGGGCTGCGCTGCGTGCTGGTGCTCGGCGGCGGCAAGCGTGCGAGCCGAGGCAACCTGCTGCTGGACGATCTTGCCGGGGCCGAGGTCAGATGGGTCGGCGAAACTCCGCTGGACGAGGCGGTGGAAAGGGAACGAGGCTCCGCCTTCGTCATCCCGTTCGGCGGCTCGAACCCGACCTCGATCGCCGGCTACGCGACCTGCGCGCGCGAGATCAAAGAGCAGGTCGAAGACTTCGACGTGGTGATAACGGCGCTCGGCTCGGGCGGCACGATGGCCGGCCTGGTCGAGGAGCTCGGCCCGCGGCGGGTGGTCGGCGTCGACACCGGCGCGGTCCCGGATCCGAGAACAACGGTGGCGGCCCTGCTCGGCGGTGCCGTCGCGCCGGCCGCCCTGCGGATCGACCGGAATCAGGTCGGCGCCGGCTATGCGGCGCTCACCGATCCCGTACGGGATGCGCTGGCGCTCACCGCCCGGAGCGAGGGTGTCTTCCTCGACCCGACCTACACCGGCCGGGCCATGGCGTCGCTGATCGCCGGCGGGTACGGCGACCGGGTCGTCTTCCTGCACACCGGTGGCCTACCGGGTCTCTTCGGCCATCCCGACCTCTGAAGCCGGGCGGCAACGCAGTTTGCGCAGCATGCGGGCGTCGGTGAACCCGACCGCGCGGGCCGCCGCCTCGACCGTGGTGCCGTGGCCGATCAGGTATTCGGCCCGTTCGACCCGCAGCACCTGCTGATATTGCAGCGGGGTGCGGCCGATCGCGGCGCCGAAGAGCCGGGTCAGCGTGCGCTCGCTGACCCCGGCGCCGCCGGCCAGCGCAGGCAGCGGCAGCGGTGCGGTGAACTCGGCGTCGATCCGGTCCTGCACCCGGTGCACGACGTCGCTGAGATGGCCCCGGTAGCGCAGCATCGCCGACGCCTGCCGCTCGTCGCCGTTGCGCCGGGCGTAGACGACCATCTCGCGGGCGACCCGGGCCGCCGTCGCCGGGCCGAACCGCTGGGCGACCAGGTGCAGCGCCAGGTCGATGCCGCTGGCGATGCCGGCCGAGGTGACCACCCGGTCGTCGCAGACGTAGAGCACGTCCCGGATCACGGTCGCCGCCGGGAAGTCGTGGGCCAGGTCGTTCTGCAGCTCGTGGTGGGTCGTGCAGCGGCGGCCGTCGAGCAGGCCGGCCCGGCCGAGCACGGCCGCGCCGGCGCAGACGCTGGCCACCGTGCCGCCGGCCGCGTGGTGGGCCGCGATCCGGTTCAGCGTCGCCGCCGAGACCTGGCCGTGGCCCTCGCGATAGCCGGGGACCAGCACCAGGTCGTCGGGGCCGAGCGCCGGCCACTCGAGATCGGCGGCCAGCGGCAGGCCCTGCCAGGACGGCATCGGGGTGGCCTCGGCGACGTACGACAGGTGGTAGCGCTCGGTGGTGCCGAACACCTGGGCCGGGCCGGCCAGGTCGAGCAGGTGCACCTGAGGCAGCAGCACGAAGACCACGCGGCTCACGATCCGGTCACCCTCCCAGGTATGCGTCGGTGCCGGTGACGGTGGCGAAACGGCCGGCCAGCGCGTACTCCGTGCGGGCGACGACGTCGGCGGCGGCCAGCGTACGCGGGTCGGCCAGCAGCTCGTCCACCGAAATGTCGGAGGGGGCGTCCCGGTGCGGGATCGGGAACGAGCCCGTCGCGTCGGTCACGAAGGTCACGGCGTACCCGAAGTCGTTCGCCACCCGGGCGGTGGTCTCGACGCACTGCTCGGTGCGGATGCCGCAGACCGTGACCGAGCCGGCCCCGCGCATCGTCAGCAGCTGCTGCAGGTTGGTCGTGGAGAACGCGTTGTGCGAGCTCTTGACGATGATCGGCTCGTCCTTGCCCGACTCGAACTCGTCCATCAGCCGCACGTGCCCGTTGGCCGGGTCGAACTCGTCGCCGCTGCCCTGCTCGGCGTGCAGCACCCAGACGACCGCGTCGCCGCGGGTGCGCGCGGCGTCGACCAACCGGCGGACGTTGGCGATCAGTGACGGGTTGTGCAGGGTCGTCCAGAGCGGCCGGACCCGGAACGACTCCTGCATGTCGATGACGATCAGCGCGTTCTGCATGCTGTCATCAAACGCGCCCGGAGGGTGCGCGCAGAAGACATCATCCGGGCCACCCCCGGAACGATTCGGTCACCCATTACGGGTACGCCAGGGGTTGTTACCGATTCCCGCCGGCCGTGGGCGGGCCAAAGATCGACGGCATGCGACTTCTTGCCTCCACACTGGCCCTGGCGATGAGCGCGGCCGGACCGGCCCCGGGAATCACCGACCGGCTCGACTGGCAGGCGTGCGGAACCGCCGAATGCGCGACCCTGACCTTGCCGGTCGACTGGTCGCACCCGGACGGGCCGACTTTCGGCCTGGCGGTCGCGCGGCACCGGGCCACCGATCCGGCCCACCGCGTCGGCACGCTGATCTTCGGGCCGGGCGGCCCCGGCGACTCCGGCGTCGGCCGGATCGTCACCGGAATCGGCCGGTTCAGCCCCGATCTGCAGCAACACTTCGACATTGTCAGCTTCGATCCGCGCGGGGTCGGCGGCAGCAGCCCGATCGTGTGTCCGCCCGGCGTGAGCGCCGACGCCCCACCGCCGGTGCTGACCAGCCAGGCCGACTTCGACCGGACCGTGGCCTACAACCGCGAACTCTGGTCGGAGTGCACGTCGGCGGTCTTCGATCACGCCGACACCGCGAGCATGGTCCGCGACCTCGACGCGCTGCGGGCGGCTCTGGGCGAGCGCACGCTCACCTTCCAGGGCACCTCCTACGGGACCCTGCTGGGCGAGCAGTACGCGGAGCGCTACCCGGGCCGGGTCCGGGCGATCGTGCTGGAAAGCGTCGTCGACCACCGCCCGACCAGCACGTCGGAGTTCCTGGCCGAGCAGTCGTGGGCGCAGCAGGACGCGTTCGACGCGTTCGCCGCGGCCACGCCCGGGCTGGACGTACGCGCGGCCTACCGGAACGCGCTGGCCCGAGCCGGCGCCGGGCAGCTGCAGATCTCGGCGTTCGAGTTGAGCGCGTGGACGCTCGGGCTCCTCAAAGGGCCGAACTACGCCCAGCTCGCCGCCTTCCTGGCCGCTCCCGAGACCATTCCGCCGCCGCCCGCCCTGGTCGTGGTGCCGCCGGTGTTCTGCAACGACTTCGCGCTGCCGGTGCGGAACTACCAGGAGTACGCGGCGATCCTGCGCCGATCGGAGAAGGCCGCCCCGGACCTCCGGTACGGCGCCCAGATCATGTCGCTGACCATGTGCCTGGGCTGGCCGCAGCCGGTCGCCAACCCGCAGCACACGCTGAACGTGCACACCAGGACGCCGCTCCTGCTGATCAATTCCGCGCACGATCCGGCGACCGGCATCAACTGGGCGTCATCGGTGCGGCGGCAGCTCGGCCGCAACGGCGTGCTCGTGGTCTACCAGGGTGCCGGACACGGGTCGTACACCCTGAGCCCCTGCATCAGGCAGGTGACCGACCGATATCTGATCTCTCTGAAGGTGCCGCCTCGCGGCAGCCGCTGCTAGCGACGAAGATCGTCGCCGGTCAACGCGGCCAGCTCATCGCGGTCGGGCAGCCCCTCGCAGTCGCCGGGAACGGTGACCGCGAAGGCGCCCGCCGCGATGGCGGTCGTCAGCCGGGCGGCCGGACCGGCACCGGCCATCCGCTCGGCCAGATAGCCCGCCACGAACGCGTCGCCCGCGCCGACCGGGTCGATCACCGTCACCGGGATGGCCGCGACCCGGTGCCGCTCGCCGTCGATCAGTGCCTCGCAGCCGCGCGCGCCGTCCTTGAGCACGACCTCGGTCGGCCCGAGCTTGGCCATCTCGCCGAGCGCGTGGGCCGGGTCGACGAAGAGGGCCGCCTCGTCCGGACCGGCGAACGCCACGTCGGCCCGGGCGACCAGGTCGCGCAGCACCGGCGCGGCGTCGAAGCGCGACCACAGCTTGCTGCGGTAGTTGACGTCGACCGACACCGTCACCCCGACCGACCTCGCGGTCTCGATCGACTGGAAGACGGCCGCGCGGGCCGACTCGCTGAGCGCCGGGGTGATGCCGGTGACGTGCAGGACCTGCGCCCCGGTGATCTCTCCGGCCGGGATGTCGGCCGGGGTCAGGCGGGAACCGGCGCTGCCCGCGCGGTGGTAGTCGACGTGCGCGAACGCCCCCGACCGGCGGAAACGCACCATCAGCCCGGTGAACGCCTCGTCGCGCAGGGCCAGCGTGCGCACTCCGGCCGCGGTCAGCCGGGCGGCGATCAGGTCGCCGGTCGCGTCCGGACCGACCCGGCCGAGCCAGGTCGCCTCGCCACCGAGCCGGGCCACCCCGACCGCCACGTTGCTCTCGGCGCCGCCGATGCCGAAGCCGAAGCTGCGCGCGTGGGCGAGCGGCCCGATGCCGTCGGCGGCGATCAGGCCCATGGTCTCGCCGAAGGTGAAGAGGCCGCTCATGCCGAGCCGCTCATGCCGGGCCCGCTCATGCCGGGCCTGCTCATGCCGGGCCTGCTCATGCCGGGCCTGCTCACGTCGGGCTGCTCATGATCGCGCGATGGCGACGGCGCTGACCGCCTGCCGGGCCCGGGCGGCGAGCTTCTTGAGGTCGCCGCCGGCCGCCGCGTCGCCGATCAGCGGGCTGCCCAGGCCGACCGCGACCGCGCCGGCGGTCAGCCAGTCGGCGACGTCTTCAATCTTGATGCCGCCGGTCGGCATGACGCGCGCGCCGGGCAGCGGGCCGCGGATGTCGCGCAGATAGCCCGGGCCGAGGCCGCCGGCCGGGAAGACCTTGACCACCGGTGCGCCCGCCCGCATCGCCGCGTGGATCTCGGTCGGCGTCAGGGTGCCCGGATAGAACGGGACGCTCGACGCGGCGACCAGCCCGGTGTCGAGCACGGGGGAGACCAGGAACTCGGCACCCGCGTCGATCGACGCCTTCGCCTCGTCGGCGGTGAGCACCGTGCCCGCCCCGACCGCGACCGTGCCGGGCAACTGGCGGCGCAGCCCGGCCAGGGCGTCGATCGCGCCCCGCGAGGTCAGCGTGACCTCGAGCGCGGTGATCCCGGCCTCGACCAGCACGTCGGCGACCGCGGCGAAACCGTCGGCGGTCCGGGCGCGCAGGATCGCGACGATGCCGCCGCGGGCGACGGCGGCGGAGACGGCATCGAGCGGGCTCTCTTCGGTCACGCCCCGATCCTGCCCTACCCCTGTGCGATCAGCCAGTGACGCCGGACTCCTCTTCGCGGCTCGCCGGCACCCTCGGTGCCCGTCGTAGCAGCTGGCGCCCCCGGCCCCGGCGGTCGCCGTTGAGCGGCGGCGGCTCGTGCGGCGGATGGGTGTCGATGCCGAGCTCCTCACGGATCTCGGCCTCGAACTGCTGCATGACCAGCGGGACCTGGGCGAGAAGCTCACGGAAGTGGGTTTCCGGGAGTACGCCCGGGACCGCGCTCGGATTCATCTCGCCGTGCAGCTTCAGCAGAAGCAGGTGTACGGCGAGGGCGGCGCTGCGCACGGGACCCGTGGCGAGCAACCGCACCTGCATCAGCGCCGGCCCGACCTCGTCGACGTAGGTGAGCCCCCGCGCCGGCTTGTCGCCCGCCTCGAACGCCGAGCGCAGCCGGTACACGTCGCGCTCGAAGACCGCCAGCAATTCGACGTAGGCCGCCTTACGCTCCGCGTACCACCGCTTGGTGCGGCGCCGTCGCCGCATCAGATAGTCGGTGCGGGCGCTCACGAGCTGCGCGGTCGCGGCACCGGCCAGGGCGAACAGGGCGGCGACGAGGGGCAGCCCCCACCACGGAATCTGGGACACCCGCTAACCGTAGCGACGACCGGCACCAGATCCCCGGCCGCGCGCCGATCGTGACCGGGCGGCGACCCTTCATCAGCTCTCCGGCCATCCGGATCAACACTGGGTGAACATGACATGCTGGCCGGCATGACGACTCCCGACTTCGCCGCCCCGATCGAGGATCGCTGGTTCGAGGACTACAAACCGGGCGCCGTCTACGAATACGGCTATGCCACCCTTACCGCGGACGAACTGGTCGATTTCGCCACCCGTTTCGACCCGCAGCCCATGCACGTCGACCCCTTGTTCGCCAAGACCGGCCCGTTCGGCGGCCTGATCGCCAGCGGCTGGCACACCGCCGGGCTGATGATGCGGCTGCTCGCCGACAACTACCTCTCCAGGGTCGCCGGCCTGCCCTCACCCGGCGTCGACGAGCTGCGCTGGCCCCACCCGGTGCGCCCGGGCGACGTGCTCCGCCTGGGGGTCGAGATCCTCGAGGCCCGGGAGTCGCGCTCGAAGCCCGACCGCGGCGTCGTCCGCACCAAGGCCGAACTGCTCAACCAGGATGACGCGGTGGTCCTGAGCATGATCGCGGTGAACATGGTCGCCAAGCGCCCTTGACCTGAATCCAGGTTCAGCTTGCAGGCTGGCGGCATGAGAGCCGCCGTCTTCGACCGTTTCGGCCCGCCGTCGGTTCTGCGGGTGGCCGACCTTCCGGACCCGGTGCCGGGTCCGGGCGAAATTCGCGTACGCGTACGGGCCGCCGGAGTCCAGCCGTTCGACGTCGCCTTCCGGCGGGGTTCGCTGGCCCGCGACCGCGCGTCGTTCCCGCAGCAGGTGGGCCAGGAGTACGCGGGCGTCATCGACCTGCTCGGCCCGCCCGTCTCGTCTCTGGCCGGCGGCGACTCACCGGCGGCCGGTCACGCCGGCGGTAGCGCCCCGCCGGCGGTCGGGGACGCCAGTGGCGCCCCGCCGGCGGCCGGTCACGCGGGCGGTGGCGTCCCGTCGGCACTCGGTCCCGTCGGCGGTGGCATTCCGCTGGCGGTCGGGGACGCGGTGCTCGGCTCGACCATGTTCAACGGCCAGGCCTCGGCGGTCGTCGTCTCCGCCTTCGACGCGGTGCGCAAGCCCGACCATCTGGACTTTCCGACCGCGGCCGGACTGGTCGCGGCGGCCCAGACGGCGAGC
>DASWRZ010000290.1:0-30487 GCA_036402935.1 Actinoplanes sp. | reverse complement strand
GCCGCCCCTGATCGGAATAAAGGACTTTAAAATGGACATCTTCATCAAGCTGACGCGCAACGAACTGCGCCTCTTCTTCCGCGAGCCGATCGTCGTCTTCTTCTCGATGCTGTTCCCGACCGTCCTCGTGGTGATCCTGGGCAGCATCCCGGCCTTCCGGGAGCACAAGCCGGAGATCGGTGGAGGCACGTACGTCGGGATCTACGTCGGTGTCGCCCTGGCGCTCAGCCTGGCCATGCTCGGCCTGCAGTTCGTGCCGGCCGTGCTCTCGCTCTATCGGGAGCGGGGCATCCTGCGCCGGCTGGCCACCACCCCCGTACGCCCGGTCGCCCTGCTCGGCGCGCAACTGGCCGCCGCCCTGCTGGTCGCGATCGTCTCGGGTGTGCTGGTGACGCTGGTCGGCCGGTTCGCCTTCGACGTCGAACTGCCCGGACAGATCGTGGGCTACCTCCTCGCGTACGTCCTGAGCGCGGCCGGCGTCTTCGCGATCGGGCTGCTCGTCGCGGCCGTGGTGCCGACCGGCAAGGCCGGCAACGCCGTCGGGACGGTGCTCTTCTTCCCCCTGATGTTCTTCGCCGGGCTGTGGACGCCGCGCGAGGTGATGCCGAAGGTGATCCAGCGGATCGGCGACTTCACCCCGCTGGGTGCGGGGGAGCGGGCCCTGTACGAGACCGCCGCCGGGCACTGGCCGAGCCTGCTGCCGGTGGTCGTGCTGATCGGCTACCTGGTCGTGTTCGGCGCCGCGGCGGCCAAGCTGTTCCGATGGGAATGATCGGCAACGACAATGGTGAACGTGACGATCCCAACGCACACTGAGCCGGCGGCGGTAGCTGATCTCGAGCGCCGCCGCCTGCGGGTGGACCGCCGCATGCGGGCCGTGCCCTTCGGGGCGCTGGCGGCCTCGGTCTTCCTCGTCACCGTCGGCGGGATCCTCGACGTGCTGCCGCAGCAGCCGCTCGTCGTCGGTTACGGGCTCGCGCTGCTGGCGGCGGCCTGGATCGGCTGGTTCGTGACGCTGCATCCGCGGTGGGAGGGCCGGCGGCGTCTGATGGCCGTGTTCTTCGCCGGCCTCCTCGTGCTCGTGCTGGTCCTGATCTGGGCGAGCCCGCTCTACGGGTTCTTCGGCTGGAGCGCCTACGTCCTGGTCCCGTACGCCCTGCGCGGCCGCTGGCGGCTGGCCGGGGCGGCCGCGGTGGCCGTGACCGGTGCGCTGTCCCAGCTCGGCGGCTACTCGATTCTCACCGACGCGACGGGGCGGACCGCGTTCGCCGTCGTCCTCGTGATCAATGTCGTGATCGGGACCGCGATGACCCACCTGGCGATCACCACCCACGAGCAGTCCCTGGAACGGGCCCAGATGATCGACGAGTTGGCGGCCGCGAACACGAAGCTCGCGGCGGCCGCGACCGAGAACGCCGGCCTGCACGCCCAGCTGCTGACCCAGGCCCGGGAGGCGGGGGTGCTCGACGAGCGGCAGCGGATGGCCGGCGAGATCCACGACGTGCTGGCCCAGGGGCTGACCGGCATCGTCACCCAGCTGGAGGCGGCCGACGCGGCGGCCGAGCGCCCGGACGACTGGCGCCGGCATCTCGGCGCGGCCAGGCGGCTGGCCCGCGACAGCCTCACCGAGGCCCGGCGTTCGGTGCAGGCGCTGCGCCCGCAGAACCTCGACGAGGCCGCGCTGCCCGACGCGATCGGTGAGGTGGTCGAGGGCTGGTCGGCGCTCAACGGGGTCAATGCCGAGCTGATCACCACCGGCACCCCGAAGCCGCTGCTTCCCGAGATCGAGACCACCCTGCTGCGGACCGCCCAGGAGGCCTTGGCCAACGTGGCCCGGCACGCGGCGGCCGGCCGCGTGGCGCTCACACTTTCCTACATGGAGGACATGGTGACCTTGGACGTCCGCGACGACGGCGCCGGTTTCGACCCGTCCACGCCCCGCGATCCCGGCCTCGAGGGCGGCTTCGGGCTGAGCGCGATGCGGGAGCGGGTGGTGCGGATCGCGGGCACGCTCGAGGTCGAGTCGGAGCCGGGCGGCGGAACGGCGATCTCGGCCTGCGTTCCCGCTCTGGGGGTGGCGGCGTGATCGGGCTGCTGATCGTCGACGACCACCCGGTGGTGCGGGACGGCCTCAAGGGCATGTTCGCCGGGGACGACCGGTTCACGGTGCTCGGTGAGGCCGGGAACGGGCACGAGGCCCTCGCGGTGGCCGGTTCGGTCGACCCCGACGTGGTGCTGATGGACCTGCGCATGCCGGAGATGGACGGGGTCAGCACGATCCGGGCGCTCAAGGAGCGGGGCTCGCGGGCGCGGGTGCTGGTGCTGACGACGTACGACACCGACAGCGACGTGCTCCCGGCGATCAAGGCCGGGGCAACCGGCTACCTGCTCAAGGACACCCCGCGCGAGGAGCTGTTCCGGGCGGTCACGGCGGCCGCCCGCGGCGAGTCGGTGCTGTCGCCCGCGGTGGCGGGCCGGTTGATGGGCTCGTTGCGGTCGCCGGCCCGGGAGCCGTTGAGCCAGCGCGAGCTCGAGGTGCTGTCGCTGATCGCGCGCGGCTGCTCCAACCGGGAGACCGCGGGCCGGCTCTTCATCAGCGAGGCCACCGTCAAGACGCATCTGCTGCACGCGTACGCCAAACTGGGCGTCCGCGACCGCGCGGCGGCCGTCGCCGCCGCCTTCGAGAGGGGCCTGCTCGGCGCGGACTGATTACGCCGCCCCTGATCACGCCGCCCTGACGCCGGCCCTGATTACGCCGACGGTCAGGGTTCGCCTCGGTAGGTGCCGAAGCTCCACAGGTTGCCCTCCGGGTCACGGCAGGCGAACTCGTGGGAGCCGTAGTCGGTGTCGTCGAGCTCGCGCACGATCGTCCCGCCGGCTTTGACGACCCGCTGGTAGATCTCGTCGACGTGGTCGCTCGCCACGTAGGCGCCGGACGAGCCGGGCCGCAGGTTCCACGGGTTGTCCGGCTCGTCGCGCATCGAGCCGAGCATCACGCCGCCGCCCTCCGGCCAGTCGAGCTGGCAGTGCCGCACGACGTCGCCCTCGCCGTAAAGGGCCTTCTGTTCGAAGCCGAGCACGTCGACCAGGAAGCGGATCAGCTGGTGGGCGTCGCGGGCCCGCAGCGACGGCCACACCGTCTTGTCTCTAGAGGTCATGCCACCCATCGTTCGCGCCGGCGATGGCGAGCGATTGGACAAAACCGAACTCGTCGGCGATCCATCGGCTGGGCGTGCACCCGGCGAACGCATGGAACTCGCGTACGAAATGGGACTGATCGGCAAAGCCGTGAGTCGCCGCGATGTCCGCCAGCCGGGCCGAGGGCCGCAAGGCCCGGCGGGCCCGGTCGAAACGCGCCACCCGGGCGGCTTCCTTGGGCCGCAGGCCGATCTCGGCCCGGAACCGATCGGTCAGATAGCGGCCGCTCCAGCCGGCTTCGTCGGCCAGCTCCGCGACACTCACGCCGGGCGTCTGCATTCGCTGGAGGGCGTACGCGATCTGCGGCGCGACCTCCTGGTCCTCGACGACCTGGTCCTCGACGACCCGGGTCAGCACCGAGTCGAGCACGGCGAACCGTCGTGCCCAGTCGGGCGCGGTGAGCAGGCCGTGCCGCACCTCGTCGACCACGTGCCGGCCGAGCAGCTCGGCGGCGTCGACGTCCTGGTCCCTCAGTTCCGACGCGGGCCGCCCGAACAGCGCCCGGCAGCCGAGCGGCGACACCGTCACCTGTACCCCGGACTGCCGCCCGGCGTGAGTGATCAGCGCCGGGGTGAGGTGCAGGCCGCCGGCGAGCGAGTCGTAGCTTCCGGCGGCCTGCCGCGGATCGGGGTGCGTCTCGATGACAAGCGGATCGTCCATGGTGAAGATCAGCGTCAGGTAGGGCGAAGGGAGCCCACGATGCCGTGCGGGCACGACGCCGTCCTGCCGATAGCCCGAGTAGAACGGCACGTACTGCCTCAGCCGCGCGCTCGGCCGTCCCTGGACGTGCTCGTCGAGCATCGAGCTAGTCCGCGAGCGCCTTGGCAAGTTCGTCGCGGAACTCGCGCTCGCTCTCGGTCACCGTCTCGCCGCCGATGCCGAGTACACCCCCGGTCGAGGCCGCCCCGACCACACTGTCGGCGATCTCGATCAGCCAGTGCTTGTACGTCTCGGCGTCGGCCTGCTCAGCCTTGGCGACCAGCAGCACGTTGACCTCGGCGGCCCGCTCCACCACATCCTCGGCGTACGCGATCGGGTCGCCCGGCTCGATCACCGGCGCCTCCTCACCCAGCTCGGGGTCGCCCACCTCGGTCACGATCTCCTTGGCGATCGCCGCCACCAGCGGGCTCGCCGAGGCCCGCCCGTCGGCGATGGCGTCGAGCCCGGCCGCGCTCTCGGCCCGGGTCTTGCGCGCACTGTCAGGAGTCGCGGCGCTGGCCGCCGTCAGCACCGACTGGGGCAGGCCGACCAGCAGCCCCCACTCGGCGTCGGTAAAGCCCAGCATCGCGTACAGCGGGTCGTCGGTCACGGATCAGTCCTTGTCCTAGGAATCAGCTTCCGCCCGCTCTTATACCCCACCGATCCATTCTTCATCGGCCCGGCGGCCTTCGGTCAGGCCGCAGTGAGGAGCTTGTTCTCGAGGACTACCGGGACGGAGAGGGTTTTGTAGCCGACCTCGTCGAAGAGGACGGTGACGCGGTCTTCCTCGTAGCCCATTACCGTGCCCGAGCCCCACTCGCCGTGGCGGACCTTGCTGTGGACCTCGAACGGCTGGTCGGCGGAGGAGGGCGGTGGCTCGGAGATGCCGTTGACGTCGTTGTCGCAGTGGCCGCACGGGTTCTTGCGCTGCTCACCGAAGTACGACAGGAGGATCTGGGACCGGCAGTTACGGGTCTCGGCGAAGCCCCGCATCATGTCGGTCCGGGAGCGGGTCACGACCTGCCGGCGCTCGTGTTCGCGTACGGCCAGATCGGCCGCGGCGGCCGGAAGCGGCGCGAAAAGCGGAACCGTCGTCTTGTTGCCGTGGCCCGTGACGGCGGCGCCGACCTGTTCCAGCAGGCCCAGGTAGGCACCCAGCTTGCGGGGGCCGAGGCCGGTCTTCTCGGCCAGGGCCTTCCTGGTCTGCGGGCCGGCGCGCAGCGCCGCCGCCAGCTCGCGCAGCTCGACCGGGTCGGGGGCGCCGCCGGTGAAGAAGCGCTGGATCGCCTCGTCCTCGGAGCGCCAGAGGAGCAGTGCGTTGGCCGGTGCGCCGTCGCGGCCGGCCCGGCCGATCTCCTGGAAGTAGCTGTCCGGGGAGTCGGGCAGGGCGACGTGGGCGACCCAGCGGATGTTGGGCTTGTCGATGCCCATGCCGAACGCCGAGGTGGCCACCATGATGTCGATCTTGTCGTCGCTGAAGTCCTCGTGGCGCTGCTCGCGGGGGCCGCCGGCCATGCCACCGTGGTAGAACGCGGCGTTGTAGCCGGCCTCGACCAGGCGTTCCGCGAGTTCCTCGGAGGCCCGGCGGGTCGGCACGTAGATGATGCCCGGCATCCGGCCCTGGTCGAGCAGCGCGGTCAGGCGGCGCCAGCGGTAGTCCTCGTCGGGGCAGTAGGTGACCTCGAGGAAGAGGTTGGGCCGGTCGAGGCCGGAGACGTGGATCTCGGGCCGCTGGAGCCGGAGCCGCTCGATGATGTCCTCGCGGACCGGCGGTGACGCGGTCGCGGTGAGCGCCAGGACCGGCGGCCGGCCCAGGCCCTTGATCATGTCGCCGAGGGCCAGGTAGTCGGGCCGGAAGTCGTGGCCCCAGGCCGAGATGCAATGCGCCTCGTCGATCGCGACGAGTCCGGGCTTGAGCGCCTTGATCTCGGCCAGCCGGTCCGGGTCGCTGAGCTGCTCCGGGGTGATGAAGAGGAACTCGGCCCGGCCGGAACGGATCTCCTCGATCGCCTCGCGCTGCTGATTCGGCGTCTCGGCCGAGGAGACGCGCACGGCCCTGATCAGCGGGTCGTTGCGCTCGTTGAGGGCGGCGATCTGGTCCTGCTGCAGCGCGAGCAGTGGCGAGACGACCACGGTCGGGCCGCGCAGCAGCACGGCCGGGATCTGGTAGATCGCCGACTTGCCGGCGCCCGTCGGCAGCACCACCAGGGCGTCGCGCCGGCGCAGCACCGCGCGCATGGGTTTGAACTGGCCGGGGCGCAGTCCGGGCCAGCCGAACTGTTGCCGGGCGACCCGGCGCAGGCGTGGTCCGTAGACGGGAAGTTTCATCGAGCGGGCAGGGTTCCCCGCGGCCCGGCGGCGCAAACCGGAATCATTTCCGGCCGCCGAACATGCGGCGGATCGCCCACAGCAGGAAGAGCGCGGCGAGGGCTACGCCCAGGAGGCGTACGGCGTGAATCCGCGACCAGTCGACGCCCGTCGCGGTCTCGGCTAGCAGGGTGGGCACGTCCGCATCGTATCGATCCGCCACCGTCCACGTAATAGAAAGGTTTGTTGACTAAATCGAAAGTGGGTGTGACCATTGGTCCGCGAATGGGGCGCGCTCCCACCACAGGGCGCGGGGACGACAGAGGACGGGGGCTCATGCCGAACCACGGCGAATTGCCGGAACTGGCCGCGACGGTTCTACAGCCGGGATTCGTCGGAACCACGGCGCCCGACTGGGTGCGCCGCTGGCTCGGCGAAGGACTCGGCGGCGTCGCTCTCTTCGCTCGCAACGTCGAGTCACCCGCGCAGGTCGCCCGCCTGACCGCGCAGCTGCGGGCCGAGCAGCCCGACGTCATCGTCGCGATCGACGAGGAAGCCGGCGACGTCACCCGGTTCGAGTCGGTGCACGGCAGCTCCCGCCCCGGCAACCTGGCTCTCGGCGCGATCGACGATCCCGCGCTGACCGAGGCGGTGGCCCGCGATCTGGGCGCCGACCTGGCCGCGGCCGGCATCACGCTCGACTACGCGCCGGACACCGACGTCAACAGCAACCCCGACAACCCGATCATCGGCGTACGCGCGTTCGGCGCCGAGCCCGACCTGGTCGCCCGCCAGTCGGTGGCCTGGATCCGGGGTCTGCAGGCGGCCGGGGTCGCGGCCTGCGCCAAGCACTTTCCCGGCCACGGCGACACGAGCGTCGACTCGCACCATTCCGTACCGCTGATCGACCGCGACCGGTCCGCGCTCGAGGCGTGCGAGCTGATTCCGTTCCGGGCCGCCATCGCCGCCGGGGTCCGGGCCGTGATGACCGGTCACCTGCTGGTGCCGGCGTACGACCGCGAGCTGCCGGCCACCCTCAGCCGGCGCATCCTGACCGATCTGCTGCGCACCGAGCTCGGCTTCACCGGGCTGGTCGTCACCGACGGCATCGAGATGCGCGGCGTCAGCCGGCAGTACGGGCTGGCCGGGGCCACCGTGCGTGCCCTGGCGGCCGGCGCCGACGCCATCTGTGTGGGCGGCGACCACGCCGATGAGCAGACCGCGACCGAGCTGCGCGACGCGATCGTGGCCGCGGTGCTCTCCGGCGAAATGCCCGAGGAACGGCTGCGCGAGGCCGCCGCCCGCGTGCGTGAGCTGGCCGGCTGGACCGCTCGGGAGCAGGCCGCCACCGGGGCCCGCGCGGTCGCCGACGCGGCCGGCACCCGCGAGGTCGCGGTGGTGGCGGCGGTCGGGGGCAGCACGGTCGGCTTCGACGCCGCCCGCCGGGCCGCCCGGGTGACCGTGACCGAGGGAGGCGAGGCGTCCCTGCCGATCACCGGCCCGGCGCACGTGGTCGAGTTCGCCCCGCCGCGCAACATCGCGATCGGCGCCGAGACCCCGTGGGGCGTGGGCGCACCCCTCGACGACCTGCTGCCCGGCACCACCTCGGTGCGGCTCACGGCCGACGACCTGATCGGCCTGCCCGACCCGGTGGCGCCGGTTCTCGCCGGAGCGACCGGGCGCTCGCTGGTGCTGGTCACCCGCGACGTGCACCGCCACCCGTGGCTGGCCGACGCGATCGAGCGCGTGCTCGAGGTACGGCCGGACGCGATCGTGGTCGAGATGGGGGTGCCGGTGCGGGTGCTCGGCGGTGTGCACATCGCGACGTTCGGCGCTACCCGGGCGTGCGGCCTGGCCGCGGCCGAGATCATCGCCGGGATGAACGTCCCGGCGCCCCAGCCGCTGGCGGCGTAGAAGCCTCAGTACTCCTCGACCATGTCCTGATATTCAGGATGGGTCTCGACATAACGCGCGAAGAACGGGCAGAGCGGGACCACGCTGAGGTCTCGCTCCCTGATCTGATCCAGCGTCCGCTGAGCCAGCTCGTTGGCCAGCCCCTGGCCGCGGAACCGCGGGTCGACCTCGCTGTGGGTCACGATGATCGCGCCCGGGCGCTCCTGATAGACGGCCTTCCCGACCACCTCGCCGTCGACGAGCACCTCGAATCGGTGAAGCGCGGCGTTGTCCTGGACCTCGATGTCACTCACCCGTCCAGCCTATGTGGCAGCAGCGGCGGGTTTGGCGATAGTTGCCACGGGTCACATTGGGGTTCATGTCCGCCACCACGCACGTGAAGGCCACCGCATCCCGGGCCGCCGACAGCAAGCCGCTGGAGTACCTGGTCCGCGGCGGCTTCGTCTGCTACGGCGTCATCCACCTTCTGTTCGCCTGGCTCGCGCTCCAGGTCGCGTTCGGTCACTCCGGCCAGGAGGGCGACCAGAACGGGGCCCTGCAGACCCTGGCCGGCAACGGTTTCGGCAAGGTTCTGCTGGTGATCATCGCAGCCGGCATGGTCGCGCTCGCGATCTGGCAGGGGTTCGAGGCGGCCGTCGGCGAGAGCGGACCGAAGGACAAGACCGCGATCGCCGAACGTGTCATCTCCGGCATCCGGGCGATCGTCTACCTCTGGCTGGCCTGGACCGCGGTGAAGATCGTCACCGGGGCCAACTCGTCCTCGGCCGCCAAGTCGCAGGACAGGAGCTCCACGGTGATGGCACACACCGGGGGCCGGTGGCTGGTCGGGCTGGTCGGCCTGGTCATTCTCGGCGTCGGCATCGGCTTGGCCGTGTACGGCGTACGGAAGAAGTTCGAGAAGCACCTCAAGACCCAGGAGATGCGCCCGTCGGTTCGTCGGTCGACCCGGCGCCTCGGAATGGCCGGCTACGCGGCCAAGGGCGTCGCGTACGCCATCGCCGGCGTCCTCGTGGTGATCGCCGCCGTCACGTACGACCCGGACAAGGCCCGCGGCATGGACGCGGCGCTGAAGACGCTGGCCGGACATTCGTACGGTCCCTGGCTTCTGGGCTTGATCGCGCTCGGCTTCGCCGCTTTCGGGGTCTTCTGTTTCTTCCAGGCCAAGTATCGGAAAGTTTGATCTTCCGTTGAGGAGGGTTGGGCGAAGAAAGGTCTGACCTCAGCGCGGGATGTTGTACGGGCCGGGGATCAGGGGAAGCCTGATCGCTGGCCCGACTCGTGCGGAGGAGAGAGCAAAGTGCCCAGCTTCCTGACCACCCTGCTGATCGTGGTCGCGTCGGCGGTCGCGGCCGTCATCCTGGTCGAGATCGCGCACTTGCTGCTCGGCCGGCTCGGACGTACGTCGACGCTCGCGGCCGACCTGGCCCACACCGCCCATCGGCCGTTCCAGGTCACTTTGGTCCTGTTCGCGGTGCAGCAGGCGCTACGGGCGCGGGCCGGTGAGTTCCCCGGCCGCGACGGCACGCTGCACACCCTGGTCATCCTGTTCATCGCCGGCTTCGCGTGGCTGGTCGCCGCCCTTGTGCTGGTGCTCGAGGATGTCGCCCTGACCCGCTGGCGCACCGACGTGCCCGACAACCTCAAACGGCGCCGCCTCAAGACCCAGGTGGTGATCCTGCGGCGGGTCACGGTGGCGGCGATCGTGGTGCTCGCGCTGGGCGTCGCGCTGATGACCTTCCCCGACATCCGCGCGCTCGGCGCCAGCCTGCTCGCCTCGGCCGGCCTGGCCAGCGTCATCGCCGCGCTGGCCGCACAGAGCGCGCTCGGCAACGTCTTCGCCGGGCTGCAGCTGGCTTTCAGCGATGCGATCAAGGTGGACGACGTAGTCGTGGTCGAGGGGGAGTGGGGTCGCATCGAGGAGCTGACCCTGACCTACGTGTCGGTGCAGATCTGGGACGACCGGCGGCTTCTGCTCCCCACGTCGTACTTCACCACCAAGCCGTTCCAGAACTGGACGCGTACGGGATCGGCCGTGCTCGGCACCGCCGAGCTGGATGTCGACTGGTCCGTGCCGATCGAACCGATGCGGGCCGAGCTCCGCTCGGTCTGCGAGGGGTCCGACTTGTGGGACGGACGGGTCTGTGTGCTTCAGATGACCGACGCCGTGGGCGGGTCGATCCGGCTGCGCGCGCTGGTCAGTGCGGCCGACGCCCCCTCGCTGTGGGATCTGCGCTGCCTGGTGCGGGAACGGCTGGTGAGCTGGGTCTGGGAGCAGCAGCGCGACGCCCTGCCCCGGGTGCGGGCCGACGTGGGCGCACCGCACGAGTCGAACGCGCCGCTGCGCCCGGCCGTCCACCACGACAACGACGCGTCCGGCGACGGCCGGGTCTTCTCTGGCGGCGACGACGGCGAGGCCCGGGGAGCGACGTTCTCGGGCCCGGACGAGGCTCCGGTTCCGGTCGTGAACTGATCCCGCCTGTCGGATTTCCGTCCCCCGTCGCCAGTTCACCGGGTGAGGATTGATCCACGGGTACGCAGGGCATACAACCAGTACGGAGAGAGGGGGACACGATGGCCGATGTCGTCAATGGTCGACCGGTGACCGAGCAGTCGACCGCCGAGCTCGTGCAGCGGGCGAGCGAGCAGATCTCCCGCCTGGTTCGTGACGAGATCGCCCTGGCCAAGGTCGAGCTGGCCGAGAAGGGCAAGCACGCGGGCATCGGGCTCGGTCTTTTCGGCGGGGGCGGCGTGCTCGCCGTGTACGGCACGGGTGCCGCCGTCGCCACGCTGATCATCGTGTTCGACCTGTTCCTGCCGCTCTGGCTGGCGGCGCTGATCGTCACCGTCGCCTGCTTCGTGATCGCCGGCATCATGGCCCTGTTCGGCCGGAGCCAGGTGAAGAAGGCGGTGCCGCCGGAGCCCAAGGCCGCGATCGAGAGCGTCAAGGCCGATGTCGACGAGGTCAAGCAGGCGGTCAAGGAGCGAGGGCGAGAATGAGCGAGAAGAACGGCAGCGCGCCGGGCAAGCCGGACGTCGAGGCCCTCCGGGCGGAGATCAAGCAGACCCGGGCCGACCTGGGCGAGACCGTGCAGGCGCTGGCGGCCAAGGCCGACGTCAAGGCGCGGGCCAAGGAGCAGGTGGAGCACGCCAAGCAGCGGGTGCGCGCCCAGGCCGCGGAGGCGACCGGCAAGGTACGCGACGCGGCGCTGGCGGCCGCCGGCCAGGTGCGAGCCACCGCCGGGCAGGCCACCGACAGGGTGAGCGACGCCGCGGAACCGGTGGCCGACGCCGGAGTCCCGGTCGCCGGCCGGCGGGTGCCGGTCGCGCTGCTGGTCGCCGGTGCGGCCGCGGTCGTCGGCATCATCCTGCTGGTGCGAGGGAGTCGCCGATGAGCGGCAAGCTTGGCAAGATCGCATACAAGCCGGTCGGCATTCTGCTCGGCATCGGTGCGGGTGCGCTCGCGGGCTTGGTCTTCAAGGAGGTCTGGAAGCTGGCCTCGGGCGACGACGACGCACCGGACGCCACCGACGAGGAACGGGGATGGGGCGAAATTCTCGCGGCGGCCGCCTTGCAAGGCGCGATCTTCGCGCTCGTGAAGGCGGCGGTCGATCGGGGTGGAGCCACCGGAGTTCGTAAACTGACTGGCCAATGGCCTAGTTGAAAATCTAACTAACGGTTGCGGGCGTCCACATCGCGAGAGCGAAGTGGGGGCCCTTTTCCGTATCTGCGGATGTTTATTCGATTGGGCTCAGGGGGAGCTTTGCGACCCGTTTTTCAGGTACAGTGTGCCCAGTTTTTGCGTACGTGGTTCGCTGCTTCTGTCTGACCGCGGGCGATGTCGACCAACTCGGCGGCAGGCGTCACGAGGCCAAACGGATGGGACGTCCTCTGAAAGGGCCGCCTCACGGCGCCGCTGCTCGAAAACGGTCATCGGCCCTAAGCATCAAGAGGGTCGGCATTTTCAGAGGGAGAGTTCAGCATGGCGCAAGGAACCGTGAAGTGGTTCAACGCAGACAAGGGCTTCGGCTTCATTACCGTCGACGGCGGGGGTGCTGACGTGTTCGTCCACTTCTCGGCCATCCAGACCAGCGGCTACCGCAGTCTGGAAGAGAACCAGCGGGTCGAGTTCGAGATCGCCCAGGGCCAGAAAGGCCCGCAGGCGGAGCAGGTTCGCCCGCTCTGAGACCAACCGGCCGGTCGCAAGGCCGGCTGCCGACCGCCTGGCGGAGGTCGGCCAGATCTGAAGCCGGTCCGGCGACCGGCAAAAAGGCCCCGCGTCCTCTTCGAAGGGTGCGGGGCCTTTGCCCATTCAATGCGATTCGGGCCCGCCTCGGCGGGCCCGAATCAGGCCGACTCGCTTGCGGCGGCCGCCGCCTTGCGCTTTGCGCGCGTACGCAACCTGACCCCGACCACAATCAGGATGAGCCCCACCGCGGCGACACCGGGTCCGATCTCGGCCCAGAGCCGCTGCCCACTCATCTGCGCGTCGGTGAGCACGTCGAGACCCTGCATCGTCCACACCGCACCGAGCACGACCGCCAGCACGCCCAGAGCCATCGGCAGCCACCCGACCAGCTTCGGCTTGGGCACGCCCGGGTCCTCGCCGGCCGGCTTGCTGCTGGGCCACGCTCCGGTCCCGTCGGCGGCCGGCCACTGCCCGGTAGCGGCCTCCCCGGTCGCCCACCCACCGGTCCGCTGCGCATCAGCCTGCTCCAGCGAGGCCGGCCGGCCCCCACTCCGCTCGCCGCCCGTCCGCGCGCCGTCACCGGTTCCGTCGGCCTGCCACCCGCCGGTCCGAGGATCGTCGGTGGTGCTGCCGCCGGCCCCTCCAGCGCCCGCCTGCCATCCGCCGGTTCCTTGCTCACCGCTCGTGCCGCTGCCGGTCTGCCATCCGCCGCTGCGCGAGCCGCCGGTGCCGCCCGCCCGCCATCCGCCGGTGCGTGAGTCGTCGGTGTTGCCGGTCTGCCATCCGCCGGTCCGTGGGCCGTCGGCGTTGCCGGACTGCCAATCGCCGGTCCGTGGGCCGTCAGTGGCGCCTGCCGCACCGCCGGTTCGCCATCCGCCGGTGTGCGAGTCGTTGGAGCTGCCGGCCTGCCACCCGCCGGTGTTGGGACTGTCGGTGGTGTCGGCATCCGATCGCCGACCGCCCGTTCGCGGATCCACCCCGTCGGCCGCCCCGTC
The DNA here is from genome assembly GCA_036402935.1 of Actinoplanes sp. GTDB lineage: Bacteria > Actinomycetota > Actinomycetes > Mycobacteriales > Micromonosporaceae > Actinoplanes. The sequence continues at coordinate 17,188 of DASWRZ010000290.1, read as the reverse complement.
AGCCACCGGCGGCCCGGCCGGGTAGGACCGGCCGGCCCCGTCGCCTGGGTGCCAGCCGTCCGCCTGAGCGCCGCCGGCTGTGCCGCCGCCCGACTGCCAACCACCCGTCCGCGGGTCATCCGGGCCGCCGGCCGGCCGGCCACCCGTTCGCGGGTCATCTGGGCCACCGGCCGGCCGGCCACCCGTTCGCGGATCGGCCGTGCCGCCGCCCGCCTGCCAGCCGCCGGTGCGTGGGTCGTCGGCATCGCCCGCCGGCCAGCCGCCCGTTCGCGGATCGGCCGGGCTGCCCGCCGGTGGCCAGCCGCCGGTTCGCGGATCGGCCGGGCTGCCCGCCGGTGACCAGCCGCCGGTTCGCGGGTCGCGGCCGCCGGCGCCGGGCGGCCGGCCCTTGTCGAGCGGCACCCCCGAGGGGCTTCCCGGCGCCCCGGGCCCGGACTGCCGCCCGGCGGCCGGGGTCCAGCCGCCGTCGCCGGTTGTCCAGCCGCCCTTGTCGAGGGGCCGGCCCGTGCGCGGTCCCGCCGCCGGGTCGTCGTCCGGCTGCCGGTTGCCCCTCGGGTCGTCTACCACCGGTCGTGCACCTGCGGGCGGATCAGCTCGTCATAGACCGCCTTGACCTCGTCGAGCGTCGAGGCGGGCAGCGGCGCCAGGTCGGCCGCGGCCGCGTTCGCGCGGGCCTGCGACGGGTTGCGCGCGCCCGGGATGACGACCGTGACGCCGGGCTGGTCGATGATCCAGCGGAGCGCGAACTGGGCCATCGTGGCGCCCGCGGGCACCAGCGGCCGCAGCCGGCGCACGGCCTCGAGGCCGACCTCGAAGTCCACACCGGAGAACGTCTCGCCGACGTCGAACGCCTCGCCGTGCCGGTTGAAGTTGCGGTGGTCGTCCGCCGCGAACGTGGTCTGCGAGTCATAGCGCCCCGACAGCAGCCCGCTGGCCAGCGGCACCCGGGCGATGATGCCGACGCCGGCCTCCAGCGCGGCCGGCAGCACCTGCTCGAGCGGCTTGAGCCGGAACGCGTTCAAGATGATCTGGACGCTCGAGATCCCGGGCCGCGCGATGGCCGCGAGCGCCTCGGAGACCCTCTCGACGCTCACGCCGTACGCCTTGATCCGCTTTTCCGACACCATCAGGTCGAGAGCGTCGTAGACCGCGTCGGTCGAGAACACCGGCGTGGGCGGGCAGTGCAGCTGGACCAGATCGATCGTGTCGACGCCGAGGTTGGCCCGGGACCGGTCGTTCCACGCCCGGAAGTTGTCCAGGTTGTAGTTTGCCACCTCCTGCGCCAGCCGCCGGCCCATCTTCGTGGCGACGGTCAGCTCGGGCTTGTCCTTGACGAAGGAACCGACGATCTGCTCGCTGCGGCCGTCGCCGTAGACGTCGGCCGTGTCGATGAACGTGACGCCCTCGTCGACCGCGGCCTGCAGGGTCGCGTGCGCGTCGGCCTCGCTGACGTCGCCCCAGTCGGCGCCCAGCTGCCACGCGCCGAGTCCGACGACCCCGACGGTCCGTCCCATCCTGCGAAAACTGCGATTCTCCACGGAGGAAACCCTACCGCTCCGCTGGTAGCGTGCAGCAAAACGTACGTACGGTTTGGAGGTTGATCTGATGTGGGATCCCGCCGTCTACCGGCGCTACGGCGCCGAGCGCGCCCGTCCGTTCCTCGATCTGGTGGCCCAGGTGGGCGCGGAGCGCCCGCGGGCCGTGGTGGACCTCGGCTGCGGCCCGGGTGAGCTCACCCTGTCGCTCGCCGAGCGCTGGCCCGAAACCCGCCTGACCGGCGTCGACTCCTCACCGGAAATGATTGAGAAGGCGTCGGGGCGGGGCGAGGCGGCAGGCTTCCGCTTGCTTGACGTACGCGAGTGGCAGCCGGACAACGACGTCGACGTGCTCGTCACCAACGCCACCCTGCAATGGGTGCCCGAGCATCGCGACCTGCTCGCCCGCTGGGCCCGCGAGCTGCCGCCCGGCGCCTGGCTGGCGATGCAGGTGCCGGGCAACTTCGACGCCCCGTCCCACCGCGCGATCCGGGCCGTCGCCGCCCGCTACGACGTGGCCCACCTGACCCGGGAGGCGCCGGTCGACGACCCGGCCGGCTATGCGTCGCTGATGCTCGCGGCCGGCGCGAGCGTGAACGCCTGGGAAACCACCTACCTTCACCTGCTGCCCGACACGGGCGACGAGCATCCCGTGCTCCGCTGGGTCGAGGGCACCGCGTTGCGTCCCGTCAAGGCGGCCCTGGACGAGAATGCGTGGCGGGAGTTCCGCGCCGAGCTGGCGCGGCAGATCGCGGCCGCCTACCCGGCGGCCGGGGGATACGTGGCGTTCCCGTTCCGCCGGATCTTCATGGTGGCGAGGACCGCCACCGCAGAAGGGACATCATGACCGAGTTGAAGTCGTTCATCGCCGGGCTGCCCAAGGCCGAGCTGCACGTCCACCACGTGGGCTCGGCCTCGCCGCGGATCGTGGCCGAACTGGCCGCCCGGCACGAGGGCGACACGGCGGTGCCGGCCGACCCGGCCGCGCTGGCCGACTACTTCGCGTTCCGCGACTTCCGCCACTTCATCGACGTCTACCTGAGCGTGGTCGACCTGATCCGCGACGACGAGGACGTGCGGACGCTGACCTTCGAGGTGGCCCGCGAGCTGGCCCGCCAACAGGTGCGGTACGCCGAGCTCACCATCACCCCGTACTCGAGCGTGCGGCGGGGCATCCCGGCGCCGGCGTTCTGCGCGGCGATCGAGGACGCGCGCCGGGCCGCCCGCGACGAGTTCGGCATCGAGCTGCGCTGGTGCTTCGACATCCCCGGGGAGGCGGGCCTGCCGGCGGCCGAGGAGACGCTCCGGGTCGCGCTCGAGGAGAAGCCCGACGGCCTGATCAGTTTCGGTCTGGGCGGCCCCGAGATCGGCGTGCCGAGGCCTCAGTTCCAGCCTGTCTTCGACCGGGCCCGGGCGGCCGGTCTGCGCAGCGTGCCGCACGCCGGCGAGACCACCGGGCCGGAGACGATCTGGGACTCGCTCAACCTGCTCGGCGCCGAACGCATCGGCCACGGCATCTCGGCCGCGCAGGACCCGGCCCTGATGGCGCACCTGGCCGAGCGCGGCATCCCGCTCGAGGTCTGCCCGACCTCCAACGTTCGTACCCGCGCGGTGGCGTCGCTCGACGAGCACCCGCTGGCCGCCCTGGTGGCGGCCGGCGTGCCGGTCAGCATCAACTCGGACGACCCGCCGATGTTCGGCACCACGCTGGAGCAGGAGTACGCGGTCGCCGCCCGCCTCCTGAACCTGGACGCCAAGGGCGTGGCCGACCTGGCCCGGGCCGCCGTGCGGCACAGCTTCCTGGAGTCGGCCGGCAGGACGGCCCTGCTGAAGGAGATCGACGACTACACGACGGCCAATGCGTAGTTCCCGGCCCGCCCCCACCCGTTCTGGGTGGGGCCGATCCAAGCACCCGGGTCGGACACTTTTTCGACGTTGTCCACAGGCTCCGCGGCGGATCAGCCGCGGGCGTACAGCGGGTCCTGCCAGATCGCCAGCACCAGGATGATCCCGATCGTGAGGATCGCGATCACGCGGATCAGCCGGCGCTTGTTGAACCGGGCCGGGCCCTCCTCGGGTCCGGCCAGCGGCCTGTATATCGTGTCTGGCATCGTCGCCCACCTTCGGGGTTAGTCGGGTACCGCCGTCCAGCTCTGGTGCCGCTGGCCGTTGCTGTCCTGCAGCACGAGGACGCGGTGCTGGCCGAAGCGCTGATTGCCCACCCCGATGACCAGGTCGGAGGCCGTGGTCCGCAGGGTGAAGCCGTAGTCGGACGCCTGCAGCTGCCAGTGGCCGCTGTCGTCGGGCGTGCAGTCGCCCTCCACGATCGGGACGCCCGCGATCAGGTTGCCCTGGAGCGGGATCGCGCACTTGCCGCTTGCCCGGGACACCAGGGAGTAGCTGTTCGTGCCGGCCGGCACCAGCTCCCACTGCTGCTGGGCGTCGCCGTCCGACTCGGCCAGGGTCAGGGGGGTGCCGGTGGCCACGCGGGCCGCGTACAGGTCGGCCGCGCCGCCCGTGAGGGCGTTGTTGAGGTCGAACCAGCTGTTCTCGGCGGGCCGCGCGGACGGGGCGGTCTCGACCGTCGCCTTGGCCGTGTACGCCGCGCCCGACTTGATGACCACCTGATAGGTGGAGTCGGGCCGGAGACCGATCAGCCGAGCCCGGGTCGCCCTGGTCGTGCCGACCGGGTCGCCGCCCACCGACACCTGGTAGGTCGCGGTGTCGGAGGCGGCGCTCCAGTTGAGCTCGGCCGAGCCGCTGGTCGTGTCGCGGATCTCGAGCACCGCCTGCACCGGCCCGGCTCCCTGGGTGCCGCTGCTCTCCTCCTGGACCTGCATGCCGGACGAGGTCTTCGCCTTCACCGGCTGGGCGTCCGCACTCGGCGTCGAGGCCTTGCCGGGGAGCGGGGAGCCGGACGGGAGGGGGTTCGTGCTCGCCGGTGCCGAGGAGGCGTCGGTCGACGGTGCCTGGGCGACCGAGGTCGCGGCGGCGCTCGGCGGGGCCGCCGACGGCGCGCCGGTCGCCGGGTCGGCGATGCCCGTGTCGGGGATGTCGTCGCCGCCGTCGCTGCGCAGCAGGAACTCGCTGGTCGCGACGTTCCAGTTGCGGGCCAGGTAGCTGTCCGGCCGGGGGTTGGTGCTGAAGTAGTCGTCGTGCCCGCAGTCGAGCCGGTCGGCGTGCGAGCGCGGGCACACCGTACGCACCGTCCGGCCCGACCGGTCGGGGGCGCAGAGCAGGTCGTACCCGTCGGTGCAGCCACCCGCGCCGCTGGCGTTGGGCGACCCGGTCAGCACCGCGCCCAGCTCGTGCGCGAGCTCGTGGGCCGCCATCGTCGAACTCCAGCAGCCGGCGTCGACCCGGCCGTACGACGGGCCGCCGTTGTTGCGGTTGCCCAGCCCCGACCGCCGGTCGTTGACGTAGCTGGCGATGCCGCAGTAGACGTTCGCGTCGGTGAACATCAGGTACTTGCGGTCGGTCCGGTTGTAGCCGAGCTTCTGCAGCGCCGCGATCGTGTTGGTGAACGAGTCGAGCCCGCCCACCGGCAGCTGCACCTCGTCGACGTCGACCTGGCACTGCGGTGTGGTCACGAACCGGATGTGCCGCGAGCCACCGGTCTCGGCCGCGCTCGCGTCGAAGATCTGGTCGACCCCGGTCGCCCAGGTGCGGATCGAGCCGAGGAAGTCGGTGTAGCGGCTGACCGTGCCGAACTGGTGCAGGTAGAGCACCTGCACCCGCTTGCCGTCGTGGCCGTCGCTCTCGCAGGCCACGGCGTGCGCGCCCATCACGAAGTCGGCCTGGCCGGGGGCCGGGTCGGGGATGATCGCGGGCGCGCCGGCGGTCAGCGCGCTGCCGCCCTCGTCGCGCACGATCTCGGCGTCGGCCGGGGTGCCCCCGGTCTCGCGGGTCGGTGCGACCAGGGGCGGCGACTTCGGGGTCACCGGGGCCACGTCGCCGCCGACCTTGAGGCCGGTCGGCACCGTGTCGGGGCCGTACGTGCAGGTTTCGTCGTCGAGCGTGTAGGCGCCCGCACACAGCGAGTCGGAGTTGGCCGGGCGCAGGCCGGCATAGATGAGGCCCTGGGCGGGGGCGTCGGCCGGCAGCGCGGTGAGGGACAGCTTCGGCGGGTCACCACCCGTGACGTTCTCGACCACGCTGGGGCCCAAGGCGCCGCCGACACCGATCAGCACGAGGCCGAGTGCGATCGGAAGAATACGGTGCGCATTGGTGCGGGGCCGCCGTTCCCCACTCTCGGTGGGCCGGCGATGGGCGGGCACAAGATCTCCTCGACTTGCGGGGGCACGGTGAGAGGTGGATGGGCGTCCACTTCTCGTCGCTCGGGTCGGAAGACTGCCAGTCCTCCGACGCCAGGGGAACGCCCTTAATACAGATCTAAGCAAGTGTTGTACCGTCCGGCGTAATTCGTGTCACTCCGGCATTACCGGTCTGTTCGTGCGCTCGCGGGCGAGGCGTCCGACGAGGCCGAAGCGGCTCGCCTGTTTCGGCGCCGCTTCCGGGTCGGCGAGCATCATCACCACGCTGGCTCCGCCCATCGCGGCGCGGGCGAGGCTGACCGTTCCGCCGGCGGACTGGGCGGCCCGCCGGGCGATATCGAGTCCGAGTCCGGTCGATCCCTTGTTGCTCTGTCCACGTTGCAGGGCCTTTTCGGGGTCGGGGATGCCGGGACCGGCGTCGTCGACGCGGAGTGCGACCCAGCCGTCACGGCGGGAGACACCGACCTCGAACGCGGTCCCCTGGGGGGTGTAGCGGAACACGTTACCCAGAACGGCGTCGAGGGCCGCCGCCAGTTCGGCCCGCGCGACCGGCACCGGGATCCGCATCTGTGCGCCGACCACCTGGTAGTGCCGGTTCTGGTCGCCGGCCAGCGCCGACCAGAACATCATCCGCTCGCGGACCACCTCGCTCACGTCGCAGAGGCCGGGCTCGGGCGCGGCCGCGACCTGTGCCGCGACCGCCTTGCGGGTGGTGTTGATGAGCTGGTTGACCTCGCCCTCGAGGGTCACGATGGCCTGCCGGATGCGCCGGATGCCGCGCCGCCGGTCGAGTTCGGCCTGATCGAACTGGATGCCGATCTGGGTGTCGTCGGGGTCGAGCGCCTCGGCGTCGAGCCGCAGCGCGGTCAGCGGAGTGCGCAGCCGGTGGGACAGGTCGGCGACCATCTCCCGCTCGTCGCGACGGGTGGTGATCAGGCGGTCGGCCATGCGGTTGAAGGCATAACCGGCTTCGGCCAGCTCGCGGGGGCCGCTCGGCTGGATGCGTACGCCGAGGTCGCCGCCCCCGACCGCGAGAGCGGCCTGCACGAGGTTACGGGCGGAGTTGACCGCGCCGCGGGCGAGCCGGTCGACCGCGAACACCGCGGCACCGACCAGCAGCAAGGCCAGGACAGTCAGCAGCCACCAGTCGCGGCCCGTGTTCTCGCCCAACTCGTCGCCCGGCACGAAGACTTCGACGACCGACGTCTTGCCGGCGACGGTCACCGGCTCCAGGCGTACGAGACCTCCCGGAACCGACGCGGTGAGCGAGGCGCCCCCGGAGGCCGCACGTTGCACATCGCTCGCGTCGGCGTGCCCGGCCGGCTGGCCGCCGGGCGGATGCACCACCGGATGACCACCGGCCGCCGCGATGGCGGCGTCGACGCCCTTCTTGCTCGCCCCGGCCGCGATGGCACCGGCGACCGTGGCGCTTTCCCGCTCGGCGGTCGACATGGCCTGGTCGCGGTGGTCGTTGCGGAGTTCCCAGCCGAGGGGGACGAGGAAGACGACCGCGGCGACCGCGGTGGTGATCGCCGTGGTGATAGCGAGGCGGGACCTCAGTCCGGCGCCACCAACCGGAATCCGACCCCCCGCACGGTGCGCAGGTAGCGCGGCTTCGCGGCTGATTCGCCCAGTTTCCTCCGGAGCCAGTACAGGTGGACGTCGATCGTCTGGTCCTCGCCCACCGATGGCTGTCGCCATACCTCCTCCAGCAGCTCACGACGGGAAACGACGCGGCCCGGGCGGGCGGCGAGGTAGGCCAGCAGGTCGAACTCCTTGCGGGTGAGCGCGAGCGACTGGTCGCCCAGCGTGGCGCTGCGCTCGCCGATGTCCACCCGCAGCTCGCCGACCTCGTGCACGGCCGGCGCGGCGGTCCGGCTGGCTCGCCCGACCCGGCGCAGCACGGTCGCGATGCGCGCGTCGAGGTGGGCACCGGTGAACGGCTTGACCATGTAGTCGTCGGCGCCCGCCCGCAGCAGGCGCACGACGGTCTGCTCGTCATCGCGCGCGGTGGCGATGATGATCGGCACGTCGGTGATGCCGCGCAGCATGCGCAGCGCGTCGGAACCGTCCAGATCGGGCAGTCCGAGGTCGAGAACCACCAGGTCGGGTGTCTCGGCGGCGACCCGGCGCAGCGCGTCGAGTGCCGTGCCGACGGCGTGCACGGCGTGTCCCCGGTCGGCGAGCGAGCGGAGCATGGCGCCACGCACGACGTGATCGTCTTCGACGAGCAACACCGTGGCCATGCGAAGAAGGTACTGCCCCTGGCAACCTCTGCCTAACCGGTGATTGAGGGACACTCTTCGATCACTGAGCGTTATGGAATACGATCCGATGTACCGATGTCATTCACTCTTTTTCCCGGTACGCGCCTGGCGCTGGCCTTGGAGAGCCTGGCCGGCCTGAGCGTCGGCGACGCGCTGGGGGCGCAACACTTCGTGACCCCGGTCGACCTCAGCGACCCGCCGGACGGCCCGTGGCCGTGGACCGACGACACCGAGGAGGCGTGCTGCCTGGTCGCGACGCTCGGTGAGGGCGACTTCGACCGGGACACCTTCGCCGAACTGCTCGGACGGCACCACGATCCCGGCCGCGGCTACGGCCCGGGTGCGCTGGCGATGCTGCGCGAGATCCGTGCGGGGCTGCCGTGGCCGATCGCGGCCGCGGCGGCGTTCGACGGGCAGGGCTCGTCCGGCAACGGCGCGGCCATGCGGGCCGCCCCGCTCGGCGCCTGGCACGCCGACTCGCTGGTCCGCGCGGCCGCGCAGGGTGCCCGGGCGGCCGAGGTCACCCACGCCCATCCCGAAGGCATCGCCGGCGGAGTGGCGGTCACCGTGGCGGCCGCGGTCGCCACGGCCGGGCGGCTCGACGGGCAGCGTCCACGGCTGCTGGCCGCGGTCGCCGCGCACACTCCCGCCGGCCGGGTGCACGACGGCCTGGCCGAGGCGGCCGGGCTGCGTGACGCCGAGCACGCGGCCCACGTGCTGGGCAACGGCACCCGGGCGATGGCGCAGGACACGGTGCCGTTCGCCCTCTGGGTCGCCGACCACTTCCTCGACGACTATCCGGGCGCGCTCGCCGCCTGCGTCGCGGCCGGCGGCGACGTCGACACCACGTGCGCGATCGCCGGTGGGGTGGTGGCCGCGCATACCGGTCCGGACGGCATTCCGGACGCCTGGCTGGCTTCTCGGGAGCAGCTGCCACTCTGGCTCTAAATCCTCAACCGAGTCGCTCCCGTGCCGATCCCAGAATCGTGTGGACAGGGGATAAGAGAATCGCGGGCCTGGGCCTGCTGGTGTCCTTCGGTGGCGGGCTGACCCTGGGCGGTCTGCGCCCGGCCGGTGCGGTGCTGACCGGTGCGGTCGTCTTGGCCGGGGCCTCCACGGCCTGGGCGGCCACGCTCGCCCGGCATCGCCGGAAGACCGACCGGACGGTGGCCGACCTGGCCGGTGCGCTGGCCCGGGAGAAGGTGCTCGGCGATCTCGGTTCCCGGCTCCTGGCCGCGGGCGACCCGGACCGGATGCTGCGGGCCGCCGCCGGGGCCGCGACGGAGCTGTTGCGCGACGTCCCGGGCGGCTGGGCCTCGGTGCTGTCGATCGGCCCGGACGACGACTTCGCGGTGCTCACCGCCGGTTCGCCCGACGATCGCCTGCCGCTCGAGGCGGTGCCCACCGACCTGCTGGTGCGCCTGGCCGGCGGCGAACTCGTGAGCGCCGCCGCACCGTCCGCCCTCGGCCTGCGGGGTTTCGGCCCGGAACGGCCGATCAACCTGCTTCCGCTGGTGCGCGACGAGCGCTTCTTCGGCGTGCTGGCGACCGGCGCCGACGACGAGGTTCCGGCCGGCCTGACGGCCGCGCTTCAGGCCGTACGCACGCAGACGTCCCTCGCCCTCGAAGGTGACGCCCTGGCGGCGGAGCTGACGCAGCGCGCGACCCGGGACCCGCTGACCGGCCTGGGCAACCGGCAGTCGCTGCGCGAACGGCTCACCGCGGCGCTCGCCCGTGGGCGCCGCAGCGGCCGGCCGGTCGGCGTGCTGCTGCTCGATCTCCAGCGGTTCCGCCAGGTCAACGAGGTGCACGGCCACGACGCGGGCGACGAGCTGCTGCGCGTGGTCGCCGACCGCCTCCGCGTCGGCGTCCGCACCGAGGACACCATCGGCCGCCTCGGTGGCGACCAGTTCGCGGTGATCGCCGAGGACCTGCGCACCGCCCAGGACATCCTCATCATCGCGGAACGCCTGGTGGAGTCGCTGGGCCGAAGCGTGCCGGTCGGCGGCCGGATCGTGCGGGCCCCGGCCAGCGTGGGCATCGCCCTGTCGCACCCCGACACCGACGGTCCCGACCAGTTGATGCGCGAGGCCGAGGCCGCGATGACCTCGGCCAAGCGCCAGGGCGGGGGCCGCTATCAGCTCCACGGCGCCCCGGCCTGACTTCCGGGCTCGCGGAGCCCGCTGTGGACATCGGCGCGAAATTGTCGTCGCCGAGTGCTCTACTCGACCCCACCCGCGTCTGGGGTGGGGTGGGGGAGGTGACTGGCCATAAGCTCAGGGCGTGGCGGATTCAGCGGGGCCGGCGGAGACCGGCGAGCCGGACGGGCTGGAGCGGCTCTGGACGCCGCATCGGATGAGCTATATCGCGGGCGAGGACCGGCCCGACAGCCACACCGAGAAGCCGGCCGGATGCCCGTTCTGCCTTGCACCCGGCGTCGGTGAGGCGGAGAGCCTGGTGGTCGCGCGCGGTGAGCTGGTGTTCGCGGTGCTCAACCTCTATCCGTACAACCCGGGCCATCTGATGGTCTGCCCCTATCGGCACGTGGCCGACTACACCGATCTCACGGACGAGGAGACGGTGGAGCTGGCCGCCTTCACCCGCACGGCGATGCGGGTGATCCGGGCGGTGAGCAGCCCGCACGGGTTCAACCTGGGGATGAACCAGGGTGCCGTGGCCGGCGCGGGCATCGCGGCCCACCTGCACCAGCACGTGGTGCCCAGGTGGGGCGGCGACGCCAACTTCATGCCGGTGATCGGCCGCACCAAGGTGTTGCCACAGCTGCTGGCCGACACCCGCGTCATGCTGACGAAGGCCTGGCCGTAGGCCGCATGCGCGGCGTCCGGATCCGGCCGGCGAGAGCGTGGCCAGGGCTCCGAGGCCCGCGACGATCTGCTCGGCGGCCGGGGCCTGGTCGGCCATTGAGCTCTGATCACGCCTTCGCGGTGTGCTCCTTGCGGACGGCGTCGGCCAGGTGGCCCGGCATGGGCTCGTGCCGGATGTACGCCCGGGTGAACGTGCCGGCGCCGGAGGAGATCGCGCGGAGCTCGACGGCGTATCGCACCAGCTCGATCGCCGGCACCTCGGCCCGGACCGTGCTGTGGCCGTCGTCGCCGGTGTCGGTGCCGAGCGGGCGGCCCCGGCGCCCCGAGAGGTCGCTCATCACCGGCCCCACATAGGCATCCGGCACCCGCACCTCGATCTCGTCGACCGGCTCGAGCAGCGCCATCTGGGCCGCGGCCGCCGCCTCGCGCAGGGCCAGCGCCCCCGCGGTCTGGAACGCGGCGTCCGACGAGTCGACGCTGTGGGCCTTGCCGTCGAAGAGCGTCACCCGGAGGTCGACCATCGGGTAGCCGGCGACGATGCCGCGCTCCAGCTGGTGACGGACGCCCTTCTCGACCGACGGGATGTAGTTGTGCGGCACCGAGCCGCCCACGACCTTGTCGACGAACTCGAAACCGGAGCCGCGGGGCAGCGGCTCGACCTCGATGTCGCAGACCGCGTACTGCCCGTGGCCGCCGGACTGCTTGACGTGCCGGCCGTGGCCCTTGGCCCCCGAGCCGAAGGTCTCCCGCAGCGAGACCTTCACCGGCTCGGTGTCGAGCTCGACGCCGCCCGCGCGGAGCCGGTCGAGAACCACCTCGGCGTGCGACTCGCCCATCGTCCAGAGCACCAGCTGGTGGGTGTCGGCGTTGCGCTCCAGCCGCAGCGTCGGGTCACCGGCGACCAGGCGGGACAGGTTTTTCGCCAGGGCGTCCTCGTCCGAGCGCGACTTGGCCAGCACCGCGATCGGCAGCAGCGGCTCGGGCATCGTCCAGGGGGACATCAGCAGCGGCTCGTCCTTGCCGGACAGGGTGTCGCCGGTCTCGGCGCTGCCCGACTTGGTGATCGCGCAGATGTCGCCGGCGAGGCAGTGCCCGACCTCACGCAGCTGGGCGCCGAGCGGCGAGTAGACGTGCGCGACCCGCTCGTCGGCGTCGTGGTCGGGGTGGCCGCGCTCGGCCATGCCGTGCCCGGAGACGTGCAGGGTCTGCTCCGGGCGCAGGGTGCCGGAGAACACACGTACGAGCGAGACCCGGCCGACGTGCCGGTCGATCGTGGTCTTGACCACCTCGGCGACCAGCGGGCCGTCGGGGTCGCAGGTCAGCGGCGGCCGCGGCGAGCCATCGACCCCGGTGACCACCGGCAGGTCGTGCTCGAGCGGCGACGGCGCCCCGTTGACCAGGCCGTCGAGCAGCGCGTCGAGGCCGACGCCGGTGGCCGAGCAGACCGGGATGACGGGGTAGAAGTTGCCCCGGGCGACCGCCTTCTCGAGGTCGGGCACCAGCGCCTCGGTGTCGATCAGCTCGCCGCCGAGGTAGCGGTCCATCAGGGTCTCGTCCTCGCTCTCGGCGATGATTCCCTCGATGAGCGTGTTGCGGTCGTCGGCGATCGGGTTGAGGTGCTCGGGCTCGGCCTCGCCGGCCTTGGGCGGGTAGCCCTGGGAGTAGTCCAGCACCCGCAGCGTGACCAGGCCGAGCAGGCCGACCACCGACTCGCCGTCGTCGCCCAGCATCGGCTGGTAGATCGGCATGACGTTTTCGCCGAAGGTCTCCTGGCAGACCTCGAGGGTCTGCTCGTAGTCGGCGCGGGGGTGGTCGAGGCGGGTGATCGCGACGGCGCGGGGCATGCCGACCGCGGCGCACTCCTCCCAGAGCGCGGCGGTGGCGTCGTCCACGCCGTCGGCGGCCGAGACGACGAAGAGCGCGGCGTCCGCGGCCCGCAGGCCGGCGCGCAGCTCCCCGACGAAGTCGGCGTAGCCGGGGGTGTCGAGCAGGTTGACCTTCACGCCCTCGTAGACCAGCGGGGCGCAGGCGAGCGACACCGAGCGCTGCTGGCGCTGGGCCGCCGGATCGTAGTCGGCCACCGTGGTGCCGTCGGCCACCGTGCCGGCTCGTGGGATCGTCCCGGTGGCGGTGAGCAGGGCCTCGACGAGAGTCGTCTTGCCCGAACCCGAATGGCCGACCAGCACCACGTTGCGTACTCTGCCGGGCTCGGTCACCACCGGCGCCGTCGCGCCGTTGAGCCCCTTCTCCGAGGTTTTCTGCGCCATGGCGACCGCTCCTGTCAGTTCGGTGACTGTTACGACGCTGTTGTTGAATCCCACACCCACTGCTATCGGAGCCGCAACCCTTTGTAGTGGCCAAACGTCCCACGGGGAACGATACGGCCACGGCAGCACGGCATAGTCCCGTGGTATCCCCGGCGCCGTTATGGTGGGACAGCCATGGCAAAGATCGTCCAAGTACCTGCCCGCGCCGTCGTCGCGTACGGCGTCAACCCGACCGCCCGATTCCTCCTGCGGATCGGCATCTCACCCAACGCCGTCACCATCGGCGGCACCGTCGGCGTGCTCATCGGCGCCTACTTCGGCGCGCGCGGTCACCTCTTCTGGGGCACGTGGATCATCACGGCGAGCGCGCTCACCGACGTGCTCGACGGCACGATGGCCCGCATGCGCGGGGGCAACGCCAAATTCGGCGCGCTGCTCGACTCGTCGATGGACCGGATCGCCGACGGAGCTACCTTCGGCGCCGTCGTCTTCTATATGGCCGCGCAGCACAACCCGTACGGCGGGACCGTCGCGGCCCTGATCAGCCTAGCCGCGGGACAGGTCGTCTCGTACGTGAAAGCCCGCGCCCAGAGTCTCGGCCTGAACGCCGACGTCGGCATCGCCGAGCGCCTGGAACGCCTGCTCATCCTCGGCGTCGGCGGCCTGCTCGGCAGTGCCGGCCTGCACTGGGGTCTGCCCGCCGCGCTCTGGGTACTCGCCCTGCTGTCGGTGATCACGGTGTTCCAGCGGCTGATCGCGGCCGCCCGTTCCGACCGGGCCAACCAGGCCGAACACAAGGAACCGGTTGCGTGAGCGCCGTCCAGGACCGGTTGATCGAGACCGGCTACGCGGCCGGTTGGAGACTGGTCCGCGCGCTGCCGCTGCCGGTGGCCCGGTCGCTGTTCCGGGCCGCGGCTGACCGCGCGTACCGGAAAGGCGGTCCCGGCACCCAGCGGTTGCGCCGCAACCTGGCCCACGTGGTCGGAGAAGATCGGCTCGAGGCGACCGTGCGGGCCGGTCTGCGCTCCTACGCGCGCTACTGGCTGGAGGCCTTCCGGCTGCCGTCGCAGTCGAAGGAGCAGTTCCTGGCCGGCTTCAAGATCTCGCCGGAGCACTACGACTGGCTCAAGTCGTCGGTCGCCGACGGGCACGGCGTGGTCCTGGCGCTGCCGCACGTCGGCAACTGGGACGCCGCCGCGGCCTGGGTGGCCTCCAACGAGTGGCCGATGGTCACCGTCGCCGAGCGGCTCAAGCCGGCGGGTGTGTTCGACCAGTTCGTGGCCTATCGCGAGAAGCTCGGCATGGAGGTGCTGCCGCTCACCGGCGGCCGGCGGGCCCCGCTCGACGTGCTCGGCGAGCGGCTCGGCCAGGGCTTCATGGTCGCGCTGCTCGGCGACCGTGACCTGTCCCGCAGCGGGGTCGAGGTCGAGTTCTTCGGCGGACGCACGCGCATGCCGGCCGGACCGGCCATCCTCGCCATCCGGCACGGTTCGCCGCTGTTCGCGGTCGACCTGTCGTTCAACGAGACGCAGACCGTGGCCGTGCTGCGCCGCGTCGTCCCGCCCACGCAGGGGCCGCTCGACCAGCGGGTCAAGCAGACGACGCAGGCGCTGGCCGACGCGTACGCGGCCGGCATTGCCGACCATCCGCAGGACTGGCACATGCTCCAGAAGCTGTGGCTGTAGGGGGCCGGGCGTGCGGCTGGATTACCTCAAGATCGGGATCGTCTCGCCCTACTCGTTCGACATACCCGGCGGTGTGCAGAACCACATCATGGACCTCGCCGAGGCGCTGATCGGGCTGGGTCACTCGGTGAGCGTGCTCGCTCCCGCCGACGAGACCGCCGACCTGCCGTCCTACGTCGTGCCGGCGGGACGTGCCGTGCCGTTCCCGTACAACGGGTCGGTCGCGCGGATCGCCTTCGGGCCGGTCTCGACCGCCCGGGTGCGCCGCTGGCTGAACCGCGGGCAGTTCGACGTGCTGCACGTCCACGAGCCGATGGTGCTGAGCCTGTCGATGCTGGCCGTGCTCTCGGCTCGCGGGCCGGTGGTGGCGACCTTCCACACCGCTATGACCCGGTCGCGGGCGATGTCGGTCGCCCAGGGTCTGCTGCAGCTGGTGATCGAGAAGATCACTGCTCGCATCGCGGTCAGTGAGCTGGCCCGCAAGACGCAGGTCGAGCATCTCGGCGGGGGAGCGGTGGAGATCCCCAACGGGGTAGCGGTCGCGAAGTTCGCCGACGCGCCGCCGTTGCCGGGCTGGCCCGGCTCCGCTCTGGGCTTCTTGGGACGTTTTACCGAGTCGCGCAAGGGTTTCGATCTGCTCCGTGATGCTTTTGTCCGGTTGGCCCCGGCGCGACCGGAGCTCCGCCTGTTGGTCGCCGGTCCCGGCGACCGCGACGACCTCTACGGCCAGTTCCCGCCCGCACTGCACGACCGCATCACGTTCCTCGGGCTGATCTCCGAGGCCGACAAGGCGCGCATGTTGCGCAGCGTCGACATCTACGTCGCGCCGAATATCGGCGGCGAGAGCTTCGGCATGATCCTCACCGAGGCGATGGCGGCCGGTGCCACGATCGCCGCCTCCGATCTGGACGCTTTCCGCCGGGTGCTCGACGGAGGCCGGGCGGGGGCCCTCTTCCCCACCGGCGACTCTCTTGCGCTTGCCGAGTTGCTGGGCGAGCTGCTCGACGACCCTTCGCGCCGGACCCGTCTCTCCTCGGCCGCCCGATCCGCGGTCGCCGTCTTCGACTGGCCGGCGATCGCGCTGCGTGTTCTCGAGGTATACGCAACGGCGATCGAGGCCACGGATGGGCGGGTCATGGACGAAGAGTGGTCCGAACCACCGTCCGGGGACATGACTTGACGGTGTCCGGGGGCACTACGATGCCCGGCATGTGGTGGGTGGCCGGGGTCGTCGTGGCAGTGGCACTGCTGTCGGCATATCTCTTCTGGACCGCTCATCGGGTCGAGCGGGTGCACGTGCGCGCGCAGGCGGCCGAGCGGGGCCTCGACGCCCATCTGATGCGCCGCGCCGCCGCCGCGGCCGTGGTGGCCGAGGAGCGCGACGACGACGAGCTCTACGCGGCCGCGCGGGCGGCCCTCGACGCCGACCCCGGCGAACGGGAATCGGCGGAGAACGATCTGACCCGCCGGCTGCAGACGGTCACGCTCGACGCCGCTGACGCGACGGCCCGCACGCTGGTCGCGACCTCACGCCGGGTGGTGCTGGCACGGCAGGTGCACACCGATCTCGTACGCGACGCGCTGACGTCACGCCGGCGCATCGTGGTGCGCGTTACCGGGATGGCCCGGCGCTACCCGCGTCCGCAGTACTTCGACATCGTCGAGCCGGTCATGCCGGAGCCACTGATGGCCCCGGCAACGGTGCCCGCCGAGGCCCTCTAGCTTTCGATCGCCTACCAGCCGCGCTCGGCCAGGCGGTGCGGCGCCGGGATGTCGTCGACGTTGATGCCGACCATCGCCTCGCCGAGGCCGCGCGACACCTTCGCGATCACGTCGGGGTCGTCGTGGAAGGTGGTCGCCTTCACGATCGCCGACGCGCGCTGGGCCGGGTTGCCCGACTTGAAGATGCCCGAGCCGACGAAGACGCCCTCGGCACCCAGCTGCATCATCATCGCCGCGTCGGCCGGGGTCGCGATGCCGCCCGCGGTGAACAGCACGACCGGCAGCTTCCCGGCCTCGGCGACCTCCTTGACCAGCTCGTACGGCGCCTGGAGCTCCTTCGCCGCGACGAACAGCTCGTCCTCGGGGAGGGTCTGCAGGCGGCGGATCTCCTGCCGGATCTTGCGCATGTGGGTGGTCGCGTTGGAGACGTCGCCGGTGCCTGCCTCGCCCTTCGACCGGATCATGGCCGCGCCCTCGGTGATGCGACGCAGCGCCTCACCGAGGTTGGTGGCCCCACACACGAACGGGACGGTGAACGCCCACTTGTCGATGTGGTTCTCGTAGTCGGCGGGAGTCAGCACCTCGGACTCGTCGACGTAGTCGACCCCGAGGC
>DASWRZ010000289.1:0-14715 GCA_036402935.1 Actinoplanes sp. | reverse complement strand
TTTTCCGCGACCGTGCCGCCGGGCACCGTGATCTGGTCGAACGTGTCCAGGTCCATGAAGACGAAGTCTTCGCCGTCCTGGTAGAGGTACTGCATCGTCCGCTTGTCGACCGTGGCCGTCTCGACCTTGGTGCCCGCGTTGAAGGTCTTGTCGACGACCTTGCCGGAGAGCACGTTCTTGAGCGTGGTGCGCACGAACGCCCCACCCTTGCCCGGCTTGACGTGCTGGAACTCCACGACGGCCCAGAGCTCGCCGTCGAGGTTGAGCACCAGGCCGTTCTTCAGGTCGTTCGTGGAAGCCATGGTCTTTGCTAACCCCTGTCTGCCTTGCTCTTGATACGTATCGGTGACCGGCCGAGTCTACCGACGTGAACGACCCACCGGCGAATCGGGGTTTCCGGCCGCCAGGTGCTCGATCGCCAGGCGATAGCCGTCGATGCCGAGCCCCGCGATGACCCCGGTGGCCACTGCCGAGATGACCGAATGATGCCGGAATTCCTCGCGGGTATGGATGTTCGAGATGTGCACCTCGACGAGGCGGCCGGACAGCATTCCGCAGGCGTCCCGCACGGCGATGTTGTAGTGACTCCAGGCCGCCGGGTTGAGCACCACGTCGGCGCCTTCGTCGGCGGCCGCGTGCAACCAGCCGATCATCTCGTGCTCGGCGTCCGTCTGGCGGACGACGATCTCCTGGCCGAGCCGCGACGCGGTCTCCTCGCAGAGCCGCACCAGGTCGGCGAAGGTCGTCCGGCCGTAGACATCGGGCTCGCGGGTGCCGAGCCGGCCGAGGTTCGGGCCGTTCAGAACGTAGATCATCGGGCGACCTCGGCGTAGGCCCGCTCCAGGAGGCCCTCGTCGGGCCCGGTCAGGATGCCCGGCTTCGCCAGGCCGTCCAGCACGACGAAGCGCAAGGTGTCGGCCCGCGCCTTCTTGTCGACGCGCATCGCGCTCAGGAGTTCGGTCCAGGCCGATTTCGCGTACGCCGTGGGCAGCCCCAGCAATTCGAGGACGTCCCGATGGCGACGGGCGGTCGCGTCGTCGAGCCGGCCGCTGAGCCGGGACAGCTCGGCGGCGAAGATCAGCCCGACCGAGATCGCGTGCCCGTGCTTCCAGGAGTATTTCTCCCGCTTCTCGATCGCGTGCCCGAGCGTGTGGCCGTAGTTGAGGAACTCGCGCGGCCCGGACTCCTTGAGGTCGACGCCGACCACGTCGGCCTTGACCCGGATCGAGCGCTCGACCAGCTCCCGGACGGTCGCGCCGGCCGGATCGATCGTGGAATCCTTCTCGATCAGGTCGAGGATCGCCGGGTCGGCGATGAAACCGCACTTGACCACCTCGGCGAGCCCGGCGACGAGGTCGTCGGCCGGCAGCGTGGTCAGCGTGTCGAGGTCGCACAGCACACCGGCCGGCGGATGGAACGCGCCGACCAGGTTCTTGCCCGCCGCGATGTTGACCGCGGTCTTGCCGCCGACCGCCGCGTCGACCATGCCGAGCAGCGACGTCGAGTAGGGCACCCAGCGCACGCCACGCAGCCAGGACGCGGCGACGTAACCGGCCAGGTCGGTGACCGCTCCCCCGCCGACGCCGATCACGACGTCGGTACGGGTGAAGTTCTCCCGGCCCAGCTCGTCCCAGCAGTGCGCGGCGACGGCAACCGTCTTCCCGGCTTCGGCGTCGGGGACTTCGACGAACAACGGGCGTACGCCGGAAGCCTCAGCCACCCGCTCAGCGTGCCCGCGCAGCGGCGCCGAATAGAGCACCGCGGCCCGCGCCGCGCCTTTGACCAGGGACGGCAGCTCACCGGCGAGGTCGCGGCCGACGAGTACGTCATACGCCTGGTCACCGGTCACCTGTATGCGTGTAACCACATCGGAGACCTTAGTGCGGCCACTTGGGGTTATATCTTCTAACCCCAAGTACGGGTTATAACTGTCGCATGCCGAAAATCAACGTGTACCTGCCCGACGACCTGGCCGACGCCGTCCGCGATGCCGGCATCCCCATTTCGCCGGTCTGCCAGCGCGCCCTCGAACAAGCTGTGCGCCGCGCCCAGGAGGTGCGCCAGACCGTGCTCAGCGATCTCTCCGGCGCCGACCTGACCGAGCGCCTGCAGACGATCTTCACCGCCCGGGCGATCACCGTCCTGAGCCTCGCGATCGACCGCGCACGCGACATCGGAGCGCCGAACGTCAGCACCGGCGACCTGCTCCACGGACTGATCACCGAGCCCGGGAACCTGGCCCGGCAGGTCCTCACCGCCATGGACGTCGACCCGGCCTCGCTGACCGCGCCGGCCGACACCGAGCCGTCGCTGCCCGAGGCGGAAGGCGGCGGCCTGCGCTTCAGCCGGCCGATGGCGGTGGCCCTGGAGCTGACCTTCGGGGAGTCGATCGGGCTCGGGCACAACTACGTGGGCTGCGAGCACCTGCTGATCGGGCTGGTGGCCGAACCGGACGGGGCGGCGGGAGCGCTGCTGCGGTCGCGCGGCATCGAGGGGAAATCCGTACGCCGCTCGGTGGCCGCGGCCGTGGCCGGCTATGCGCATCTGCGCCGCACCCTGCAGAGCGCCCAGCCCCAGCCGAATGCCCTGCTCGCCGCCGTACGGGCCGAGATCGCCCCGCTGATCACCCGCATCGAGCGCCTCGAGGCCCGCACCGACTGAGCGCCGGAGGCCCCATCCGGCACCGGGCGGGGCCGCCGTCGGCGTAGCGTCGGTGCGACCCGACCGAGGGAGCATCCGATGCAGTACACCCGCCTCGGCGCCACCGGCCTGAAGGTCAGCCGGCTCGCGCTCGGCTGCATGAGCTACGGCGACCCGACGACGCCCGGCGCCCACGCCTGGGCCCTCACCGAAGATCGGGCCGAGCCCTTCTTCCGCCAGGCGGTCGAGCTCGGCATCACCTTCTGGGACACCGCGAACGTCTATCAGCGCGGCACCTCCGAGCAGGTCGTCGGCCGGGCCATCAACCGCTTCTCCCGCCGCGAGGACATCGTGCTCGCCACCAAGGTCCACGGCGTCATGCACGACGGGCCGGGCGGATCCGGGCTGTCCCGCAAGGCCATCCTCGAACAGATCGACGCGTCGCTGACCCGTCTCGGCACCGACTACATCGACCTCTATCAGATTCACCGGTTCGACGACGAGACTCCGGTCGAGGAGACGATGGAGGCACTGCACGACGTCGTACGGGCCGGCAAGGTCCGCTACCTCGGGGCATCCTCGATGCGGGCGTGGCAGTTCGCCAAGCTTCAGCACGCGGCGGACCTCGGCCATTGGACGCGGTTCGTGTCGATGCAGAACCAGTACAACCTGCTCCGCCGGCACGACGAACGCGAGCTCATGGCGATGTGCGGCGACATGGGGGTCGGACTGGTCCCCTACTCACCGAACGGGAAGGGGCGGCTGGCCCGTCCGGCCGGCGAGCAGAGCACCCGGTCCAGCAGCGACAAGGTCGTGCAGGCCTTCGACTCGCCGTACGACGAACCCGTCATCGCCGCCGTCCACGACCTGGCCCGGGTGCGCGGCGTCAGCATGGCCCAGATCGCCCTGGCCTGGGTGCTGCGCAACCCGCTGGTGTCGGCGCCGATCGTCGGAGCGACCAAGCCGCACCATCTGAGGGAGGCCGTGGCGGCCCTTGACATCTCGATCTCTGACGATGAGGCTGCTGCGCTCGAGAAGCCGTACGTCGAGTTTGGGCCTTCCTGGTTTTGATTTTGTCTTTTTGCTTCTTCGCGGGTGGATTTCTTGCGGTCGGACGGGATTCGGGGCGAGGGTGACCAAGATCGAGGTGGAGCATCTAGTTCGTTCTTGGTCACCCTCGCCCCGAATCCCTTGCCACTCATGGTCAGCAGGTTCGGCCTCACCGGGGGGCTTTGCCGCCGGGCGTCGCCTCATCCTTGGCGGTCCCGCCGGGCTGGGCGCGACTCTGCGCTCAGTGGGCAGGCCAGGGGATTTTGTCGGGCAGGGCCGGCCTGAGTGGGGGGTTGTTCGGCCTCAAATCGCCCGCTTGCGCGGGTTGGTGGTCACCAATCGGGCCGCGGGGCGGCTCTGGGCGTTCTGGGCGCTCCGGTCGCTCTGGGCGTCGGCGCCGGCTTCGAGGTCTTGGTAAAGGTGGGCGTCGGCAATTGCGCTTTGAAGAGCATGCGTGTGGCCGTGGCTCGCTGCGCGTGCTCGCCGCACGGCCATTCGCTCGTGCGATGACCAAATGGGAGCACCCGCTCCGCCCGTCGGGCCCGGGCGCGTTGGCGAGCCGGGGAACTCGCAGGCTGGCCCTCAGCCGGGGGTGACCGTTTCCCGCACCATGACCAACGCGGTTTATACCGACAACCCGCGCAAGCGGGCGATTTGAGGCCGGACAACCACCCACTCAGGCCGGCCAGCCCGACTCCCCCGGCGTGCCCACTGGGCGACAGGTCGCGCCCAGCGCGACGGGGCCGCCGGGGTAAGGCGGCGCCTGGCAGCAAACCGTCGGCAAGGCCGAATCTGCTGACCATGCGTGACAAGGAATTCGACCGCGAGCGGCCCCACCGCCCCGGTATCAGGCCGACAGGCGGCCCGCGTCAGGCGGAAGATCCATCGAAAGGACGATCTTCCCGCGGGTATGGCGCGAGGCCAGCTCGGTGTACGCATCCCGGACCGCTTCGAGCGGGTAGACCGCAGCGATCGGCAGGGTGATGCGACCCCAAGCCAGCTCGTTCGCCACGAAGGCCAGCGACTCGGTGTCGCTCGCGGCCGAGCTGCCCTCGGTCTTGACGCCGTACTTCTCGGCCGCCGGCCAGTCGATCACGGTGTCGATGCGGGCCGGGTCGACCTTCAGGGTGATCGCCAGGTCGACGTAGCCATTGCCGTACGTGTCGATGAAGGCGTCGATGCCGGAGGGCGCCGCCTGGCGCAACCGTCCCTCGAGCCCGTCGCCGTAGGCGACCGGGGTGACCCCGACCGACCGCAGCCAGTCCGCGTTGCCCTCGCCCGCGATGCCGATGACGTGGGCGCCGGTGTTGCGGGCCAGTTGGGCAGCCAGCGAGCCGACCCCGCCGGCCGCACCGCTGACCACGACCGTCTCGCCGGATGTCGGCGCGACTGCCCGGACGGCGGCGAACGCGGTGACGGCGACTACGAAGAGGCCGCCGGCCCGGATCCAGTCGAGGGCCAGCGGCTTGCGGGTGAGGTGATCGGCCGGGACGGCCACGTATTCGGCCTGCGAGGAGCGCCAGTCGGACCAGCCGAGGACCTCGTCGCCGATCGCGAACTCGGTGACCGACGGGCCGACCTCGACCACTCGGCCCGCGAAGTCGGTGCCCTGGCCGGACGGGAAGGTCGCCGGCCACAGCTGGTGCATCAGGCCGGCGCGGATGGAGATCTCGCCGGGGTTGATGCCGGCCGCGACGACCTCGACCAGAACCTGGTCGGCCGCCGGCTGGGGTTTCTCGACGTCCGCCACGCGCAGGACGTCCACGTCGCCGTACTGATCAAAACGAACCGCTCGAGACATGCTGCCCAGTCAACACCTACTTGAGGAGCCCAACCACCTCGGCGGCGATGTCGTCGATCTCGCGTCCGTCGGTCGAAACAGTGTGGGTGGCGACCGAGGCGTAGAGCGGCTTGCGCTGGTCGAGCAGGAACTTCATGGTCGCCCGCGGGTTGATCGCCAACAGGGGACGGCCGGCGCCGAGGCCGACCCGCTTGACCGCGTCGCTGAGCTCGACCGACAGATAGACGACCCGGGCGGCACTCAACAGCGCGCGGGTGCCCTCGTCCAGGATCGCGCCGCCGCCCAGGGCGAGCACGCCGTCGAAGTCGCGCAGCGCGTCCGCGATCGCGGCCCGTTCCAGGGCGCGGAAGGCGTCCTCGCCGTCGTCGAAGAAGATCTCGGGGATCGGCTTGCCGGCCCGCTCCTCGATGATCGCGTCGGAGTCGGCGAACGGGACTCCCAGCCGGGAAGCGACCGCCTGGCCGACCGTGGTCTTGCCGGCGCCCGGTGCGCCGACGACCACCGCTGTCGGGGCCATCAGCGGATCACCAGGTTCTCCAGGTAGCCGGCGAGGTTGCGGCGGATCTCGGCGACCGAGTCACCGCCGAACTTCTCGACCGCGGCCTCGGCCAGGACCAGCGCGACCATCGCCTCGGCGACGACCGCGCCGGCCGGGACCGCGCAGACGTCGGACCGCTGGTTGATCGCGGTGGCCGGCTCGCCGGTGATCACGTCGATCGTCTGGAGGGCCCGGTTGAGCGACGAGATCGGTTTCAGCGCGGCCCGCACCCGCAGGGGCTCGCCGTTGGTGATGCCGCCCTCGAGCCCGCCGGCCCGGTCGGTGACCCGGCGCACCCCGGAGGCGGTCGGGATGATCTCGTCGTGGGAGACCGAACCGCGGGACCGGGCCTGGGTGAACCCGTCGCCGATCTCGACGCCCTTGACCGACTGGATCGACATCAGCGCGGCGGCCAGGCGGCCGTCGAGCTTGCGGTCCCACTGCACGTGGGAGCCGAGGCCCGGGGGCACGTTGTAGGCGAGCACCTCGACGATGCCGCCGAGGGTGTCGGCGTCCCTCTTCGCGGCGTCGACCTCGGCGACCATGCGGGCGCTGGCCTCGGGGTCGAGGCAGCGCAGCGGATCCTGGTCGATGCGGTCGGCGTCGTCCGGGGTCGGGATCAGGCCGGACTTCGCGGCGACCGAGCCCAACTCGATCACGTGCGAGACGATCTCGATGCCGAGAGCCTGCTTGACCAGGGCCTTCGCGACCGCGCCGACGGCGACCCGGGCGGCGGTCTCGCGCGCGCTGGCCCGCTCGAGGATCGGACGGGCGTCGGTGTGGCCGTACTTCTGCATGCCGGCCAGATCGGCGTGGCCGGGTCGAGGCCGGGTGAGCGGAGCGTTGCGCGCCTGGCTTTCCAGTTCCGCAGCGGGGACCGGGTCGGCCGCCATCACGGTCTGCCACTTGGGCCACTCCGAGTTGCCGACCCGGATGGCGACCGGGCTGCCCAGGGTCACGCCGTGCCGCAGGCCGCCGATCACCTCGATCACGTCCTGCTCGAACGACATCCGGGCGCCCCGGCCGTAGCCGAGCCGGCGACGGGCGAGATCTCGGGAGATCTCGGTGGTCGTCACCTCGACCCCGGCCGGCACCCCCTCGATCATCGCGACGAGAGCCGGTCCATGCGATTCACCTGCGGTAAGCCAGCGCAACACGAGTCACAGTCTGGCATGCCGCGGCGGCGTTCCGTTCCGCCCCCGGCCGCGTCCCGCCTTACGGACCCACCCCGGCGGCCGGAGCCCGCTCGCCCCGGCGGCCGGAGCCCGCTCGCCCCGGCGATCCGAGCCCGCTCACCCCGGCGGCTGGAGCCCGCTCAGCTGCGGCGGCCGGCGGCCTCGAGCAGGGCCGCGCGCATCGCTTCCTCGGGCGCCGGGCGTACGCCGGTGAACTGCTCGAATTGGCTCAGGGCCTGGGCGAGCAGCAGGTCGAGCCCGGAGACCACCGGGTTGCCCCGGGCGAGCGCGTCCGCGGCGAGCGGGGTCGGCCACGGGTCGTACAGAGCGTCGAAGAGCACGGTTGCCGGTCGCCAGGCGACCGCGCCGGCCAGGTGGTCGGCGGCACCTTTCGGTACGGTCGAGATCACCGCGTCGGCATCGAAGGCGCCCGCCGCATCGGCCCAGTCCAGGCCCACCAGCCGCAGGCCGAGACCCTCGGCCACCGGCCCCAGCTCGTCGAGCGACGAAGAGCGGCGAGTCACCAGGGTGACGGCCTCGGCGCCGAGTCCGGCCGCGGCGGTCAAGGCGGCCCGGGCAGTGCCACCACCCCCGAGAACGGATATTTCCGGCGTACGGAAATGGAGGCCCGCCTCCCGCAACACCCGCACCATCCCGGCCACATCGGTGTTGTCGGCGCACCAGGCGCCGTCCGGACGCCGCACCAGAGTGTTCGCCGCGCCGGCCGCGGTGGCGGTCGGCGACGCCTCGGCCGCCAGCCGGAGCCCGGCCTCCTTGAGCGGCATGGTCAGCGACAGCCCGGCCCACTCCGGGCCCAGACCCGCGACCAGGTCGGACAGCTCGGCCTCGGCGCACTCGATCGCGGTGTAGTTCCAGCCGGTCAGCCCGGCCGCCACGAAGCCGGCATTGTGGATCACCGGCGAGAGCGAGTGCCCGATCGGTTTTCCACACACCGCGGCCCGGTGCTCAATCATTCGCACCGGGCCACTGTAGGCCTACTTGCAGAGCGGAATGCCGTTCGCGCACGCCTTCAGCCGGTTCTTGTTGTGCTCCGCGTTGGTGGTCGCGAAGGCCGAGTTGCCCGACTTGTCGATCACCACGAAGTAGAGCCACGGGCCGCTCGCCGGGCTCATGGCGGCCTGCAGCGCCGTCTTGCCCGGGTTGTTGATCGGGCCGGGCGGCAGACCCAGCTTGCTGACGGTGTTGTACGGGTTCTTCGGGTCGTCGAGCTCGCCGCCGGTGAGCTTGCCGGAGAACTTCGCCTTGCCGCCGTTGAGCTGGATCCAATAGTTGGCGGTGGTGTCGAACTGCAACGGCATGTGGTTCTTGTAGGCCCGGTTGTACGCCACACGGGCGATCTTGGGCATATCGGCGTTGGTGCCCGACTCGGCCTGGGTCAGCGAGGCCACGATGAGACCCTCGAACGGTGACACCGCCAGGGTGCTCTGCACCTTGTCGACGAAGCCGAGGTCTTCCGCCTGTTTCATGAACCGGTCGACCATCGTCTTGAGGATCTGGTCCGCGGTCATCTTGGGATCGAGCTCGTAGGTGTCCGGGAACAGAAAGCCCTCGATCGACTTCTGGGCCGCCTTGTGGTCGCGGCGGTTGAACCAGAAGGCGGGCACACCCAGCGCCACCGGGTCCTTGGCGGCGGCCTGGAAGTCCTTCACCGGAATCTTGGTCGCCTTGGACAGCAGCGCGTAGATCTGCATCGTCGTCTGGCCCTCGGGGATCGTCACCCCGGCGGTGACCCGGTTCTTCGGGTCGAGCAGCGCGGCCACGGCGTTCTTGGCCGACATCTGCTTCTTCAGGTTGTACGTCCCGCTCTGGACGTTCTTGCTGCGCGGGTCCTTGTCGGCCGCGTTGGTGAACGCCTTGGTGCTCTTGACGACGTCCACGTCGACCAGCGTGTTGCCGATGTCGGTGAGCGTCGAGCCCGAGGGGATCGTCACCTGGACCGCGCTGGTGCCCGCGCCGTCGTAGTCGGCGGCCGTGAAGAAGCCCTTGACCTTGTTGTAGCCGAAGTACACGCCGCCGCCGAGCACGGCCAACAGAATGAAAGCCATCAAAAAGGCGACAGCTGACTTACCTGAGCTCTTCTTCCCACCGCGGCTGCCTCGCCGGTGGCGGGGTCTGCTGCGGTCGGCGTGCTCGTCGAACGCCAGGTCCAGCTCGTCGATCATCTCTGCCTCCGCTGCGCTTCCAGCCAGCTCTGCAGGATCTCCACCGCCGCCGCCTGGTCGACGACGGCACGTTGCCGCTTTCCCCGGACGCCACGTTCGGCAAGCCTACGGGTCGCGACCACGGTCGACATCCTTTCGTCCGCCAGGGCGACCGGCACTTCGCCGACCGCTTGCGTCAGCCGCCCAGCGTACGCACGAATGTCGATGGCGGCAGGACCCTCGGCGCCGTTGAGCCGCACCGGGAGCCCGACCACGATCTGCACCGCCTCGTGCTCCCCCACAAGACGGACGAGCTCAGCTATGTCGCTGGGCACGGCATCCGCTGCCGCGCCCATGTCACGGGACAACGTGACCAGGGGGGTGGCCAAGATCCCGTCAGGGTCGCTTATGGCGACCCCGACGCGCACCTTACCGACATCGACACCCAGCCGCCTACCCCGCGGCAACGTGCTCATGCGGTCACCCCCCGTAGCTCAGCTCACTCGGCGGTGTCGTTCACCGCCCGCTCCACCGAGGCCAGCAGCGCCGGCACCTGGTCGGCCGGGACGCCGCCACCCTGGGCCAGATCGGCGTTGCCGCCGCCCCGCCCGGAGAGCGCGCCCTTGACCAGATCGGCCGCCGACAGGCCCCGCGACTTGGCCGCGCCGTTGATCGCCACGATCAGCGACGCCTTGCCGTTGGACCGGGCCGCGACCGCCACCACCGCCGCGCGCGCGGAGTCGATCTTGCCCCCGATCTCCTGGGCAAGGGTACGCACATCGTTGCCCGCCGCACCCTCGGGTGCCTCGGTCCCGACGAACGCCACCCCCCGCAGATCCTTGGCCTGCGACGCGATCGCCGACGCCCCGCCGAGCACCATCTGAGCCCGCATCTTCTCGAGCTCCTTCTCGGCATCACGCAACGCCGTCACGGTCTGCTCGACCCGGTCGGCGACCTGATCGCCGGGCACCCGGAACAACTCCGCCAGCCGGCTGACCAGCAGATGCTCCTTGGCCAGGAACCCGAACGCATCGATGCCGACCAGCGCCTCGACCCGGCGCACACCCGAGCCGATCGAGGACTCGTTGAGGATCTTCACCAGCCCCAGCTGACCGGAGCGCGCCACATGTGTGCCACCACACAACTCACGCGCATAGTCGCCGACTTCAACCACACGGACCTCATCGCCGTACTTCTCCCCGAACAGAGCCATCGCGCCCAGCCGGCGCGCCTCGGACTGGGAGGTGATGAACGCGTGGACCTCGAGATCGCGCAGGAGCACCTCGTTGACCTGCTGCTCGACGTCGTTCAGAACCACCGGCGAGACGGCCCCCGGGGTGTTGAAGTCGAACCGCAGCCGACCCGGCGCGTTCAACGAACCGGCCTGGGTCGCCGACTCGCCGAGGAAGTGCCGCATGGTCTGGTGAATCAGATGCGTCGCGGTGTGCGAGCGCGAGATCGCCTTGCGCCGGGTCACGTCGATCTCGGCGAAACCGGTCTCACCCGCGCGCACCTCGCCCTGCACGACCCGCGCCTTGTGCACGATCAGGCCGGGCAGCGGCTGCTGCACGTCCACCACCTCGACGCGGCCCGCACCCACGCTGATCAGGCCCGAGTCGGCCTGCTGGCCACCGCCCTCGGCATAGAACGGGGTCGAATCGAGCACCAGCTCGACGTAGTCGCCCTCGCCGGCGACTTCAAGCGCGCCGCGGTCGCCCAGCAGCGCGCGCACCCTCGACTCCCGGCTGACCTCCTGGTAGCCGGTGAACTCGATCGGACCGCCGTTGTCGAGCACACCTCGGTAGGCCGACAAATCGGCGTGACCCGTCTTGCGCGCCGAGGCGTCCGCCTTCGCGCGGGTCCGCTGCTCGGTCATCAGGCGGCGGAAGCCGTCCTGGTCCACTTCCAGGCCCTGTTCCGAGGCGATCTCGAGGGTCAGGTCGATCGGGAAGCCGTACGTGTCGTGCAGCTGGAACGCCTGAGCCCCGGTCAGCTCCTTCTTTCCGGCGCGGCGGGTGTCGTCGATCGCGGTGTCGAGGATCGTCGTGCCGGCCTTCAGGGTCGACAGGAACGCGTCCTCCTCGGCGTACGCGTAGGTCGAGATGCGGCCGAACTCCTCCGCCAGCTCCGGGTAGGACGGCGCCATGCAGTCGCGCGCCACCGGCAGCAGCTCGGGCAACGCCGGCGCCTGCCAGCCGAGCAGGCGCATCGACCGGATCGCCCGGCGCATGATCCGCCGCAGCACGTAGCCGCGCCCCTCGTTGCTCGGCGTCACACCGTCGCCGATCAGCATCAACGCCGTACGCACGTGGTCGGCGATCACCCGCAGGCGTACGTCGTCGGGGTGCGACTCGCCCGCGACGTGACCGGAGTGCGCGCCGTACTCCCGGCCGGTCATCTCCGCCGCGCGGGCCAGGATCGGCCGGACCTCGTCGATCTCGTAGAGGTTGTCGACGCCCTGCAGGATCGACGCGATGCGCTCCAGGCCCATGCCGGTGTCGATGTTCTTGGCCGGTAGGTCACCGACGATCGTGAAGTCTTCCTTCGACTTCACGTCGGTGATCTCGTAGGTCATGAAGACGAGGTTCCAGTACTCCATGAACCGGTCCTCGTCGACCTCGGGGCCGCCGTCCTTGCCGTACTCCGGGCCACGGTCGTAGAACAGCTCCGAGCACGGACCAGCCGGCCCCGGGATGCCCATCGACCAGTAGTTGTCCTTCTTGCCTCGGCGCACGATGTGCTCGGTCGGCACGCCGATCGCCCGCCACATCTCGAACGCCTCGTCGTCGTCGAGATAGACGGTCGGCCAGATGCGCGACGGGTCGAGCCCGAAGCCGCCCTCGGCCATCGACTTGGTCGACAGCTCCCAGGCGAGCTGGATCGCGCCTTCCTTGAAGTAGTCGCCGAACGAGAAGTTGCCGTTCATCTGGAAGAACGTGCCGTGCCGGCTCGTCTTGCCGACCTCGTCGATGTCGGGCGTGCGGATGCACTTCTGCACGCTGACCGCCCGCGGGAACGGCGGGGTGCGCTGGCCCAGGAAGTACGGCACGAACTGCACCATGCCGGCGTTGATGAACAGCAGGTTGGGGTCGTCGATGGCCGGCAGCGGGGCACTCGGCACGACCGTGTGCCCGTTGGCCTCGAAATGCGCCAGAAAGCGCCGCTTGATCTCCGCCGTCTTCATCGGTTCCCCTCCTGAGCCTCGTCGGGCTCCTCTTCATAGAGCTCACCGGCCGCGAACGCCTGGTTGATCTGCTCTTCCCGCTCGGACATGCCCTCGCGGACGTCATCCACGAAGCTACGCACCGACTCGACCAGGCCGCCAGCGGATTGTGACAGCGAGGTGGCGATGCCCGTCGGGGTGAATTCGTTCGCCTTGCGGGTGAGCTTCCGGACGACGAGGGCGCCGACGGCCAGGCCGACGCCGAGCCACAGCAGGCGCTTCATGAGCGGGCCGCCTTGCGGCGCTGCTTCATGGTGTCGCGCACCTCGCGCTCCTCGTCGGCGCGGCGGCGGGCCCGGGCGGCCTTGCGCAGGCCGTACCCGAACGAGGCCACCTTGACCAGCGGGTTCGCCGCGGCGGCCGACACGACGGTGGACAGATTGGCGACGTTGGCGGTCACGTGCGCCGCGTGCTCGGTGATCGTGTCGACCTTGGCGAGCTGCAGGTTGACACCGTCCAAAGAGACCTGCACCTGGCCGAGGGCGACATTCACGTTCTTCACCGTCTCGTCCACGTCGGCCAGCAGCGGCCCGGTGCGCTCGTTGAGGTCGTTGATCGCCCGGGTGGCGGCGCCCACGGTGCCGGCCAGCTTGAGGATCGGCACGGCCAGCAGAATCACGAGAACGGCGAATGCGATCGCCGCGATCAGACCTGCGACTTCTCCGGCGTCCATCTAGCGCGTCTCCTCTTCACTGCGGTCATCGGTTACGGCGGGACAACGTGCAGACCCTACCGTCCGTGACCACGACGCGCTTCAGGACGCCGACGGTGTCGGCGTACCGAGGAGTGGATCGTCGGAGAACGTGGGATCCGGCGTCTCGCCGACGAGGTCCGGGCTCTGCTTCGGTTCCTTCTTGCCCCGGGTGTCGGTGATCGCGTTCTGCACCTTCATGCTCACCGTGGACCCGACACACTTCTTCGGATCCGCGGGCGGCGCCACGGCCGACGACGGCAACGCCGCCGGGTCCTGCGCGGCGAGCGCGTCGACCGCGCAGTCGGGCAGGCTGACCTGCAGGTCCAGTGTGAACTCGTCCCGCGTCCAGCAGCTGTAGGTGCCGGACGCCGGGTCGATCGGCTGCTCCGGGCACTCGGCCACCTTCCACGGCCGCCAGCCGCTCGAGCTGAGCGCCTGGTCGTAGGCCGCGGTGGTCTCCTTCAGCGGCTTCGAGGAGTCGGCGGTCCGCTCCCGGAACCGGCAGTCGATGAAGCACCACTGGCTGCCGCTGGTGTGATCGTCGACGTTGGTCTGCGCCCACGACGGCACATTCAGCGAGTCGAGCGAACTGAAGACCGGGTCCCGCCCGGCCGAACGCAGCCCGAAGAACACCGGCAACACGATCAGCACGATCGCCGCCAGCGAGATCAACGTCACCATCCGAAGACGGCGCCGGCTCCGCATCTGGTTACGCAGCTCGGTCCGGGCACCCCTCAGACCCCCGAGGGTCTCGCCGGGACCGGGCACCGGAGGCCGGGCACCGGCTTGCGCCGGCTTCGCGGGCGACGGTACGGCCTGGGCTCCCCCCGCGGTGCCGTCGCTGATCCGCTCCGCACCGTCAAGGTCACCCCCGACCGAAGCCCGCCCACCGACCGAAGCCGCACCCACCGAGGCCGCCCCCACCGAGGCCGCTCCCGCTTGAGCCCCCCGCACAGAGGCAGCACCGACCGACGCCGCGCCGACCGCGGCCGCCCCTACCGAGGCTGCACCGACCGAGGCCGCGCCGACCGAGGCCGCGCCGCTTGCGCCGCCCGGCGCGACTGAGCCGATCGCTGCCGAGCCCGAGGCCGTGCCGACGGAGGCGGAACCGGCCGGACGAGCCCCGCCACGACCCAATGGCCCTGTCCCGGGCGATGTCGCATCAGGCCCGGACGGACCCGCGCCCACAGACGCCGAACCCGCCGGACGAACCCCGCCGCGACCCAACGGCCCCGTCCCGGGCGATGTCGCATCAGGCCCGGACGGACCCGCGCCCACAGACGCCGAACCGGCCGGACGAACCGCGCCACGACCCAACGGCCCCGTCCCCGGTGACGCCGCATCAGGCCCGGACGGACCCGCGCCCACAGACGCCGAACCCGCCGGACGAACCGCGCCACGACCCAACGGCCCTGTCCCGGGCGACGTCGCA
>DASWRZ010000288.1:0-1678 GCA_036402935.1 Actinoplanes sp. | reverse complement strand
GATCGGCGCCGTAGACCGAGGTCAGGTGGTTGGTCAGCTCGGTGATCCGGGCGATCGCGATGTTGAACCGCAGCGTGCCGAACCCGTCGCGCACGCCGGCGATGGTCCGGTGCAGCGCCCGCAGGGTCTCCTCGCCGGGCTGGACGTCGCCGGCCCGGACCGCGCCGGTCCGCTCGTCGACCACCACCCGCCAGATGCGCTGCAGCAGCCGCTGCGAGCCGACGACGGCCTTGGTCTCCCACGGCCTCGACTGGTCCAGCGGGCCGGTCGACATCTCGTACACCCGGAAGGTGTCGGCGCCGTAGGCGCCGATCATCTCGTCCGGCGTGACCATGTTCTTCAGGCTCTTGCCGATCTTGCCGTACTCGCGGTTGACCGGCTTGCCCTCGTGGAAGAACCGGCCGTCCCGCTCCTCCACCTCGGCGGCGGGCACGTAGAAACCCCGCTCGTCGGTGTAGGCGTAGGCGGAGATGTAGCCCTGGTTGACCAGCCGGCGGAACGGCTCCTCGCTGCTCACGTAGCCCAGGTCGAAGAGCACCTTGTGCCAGAAGCGCGCGTACAGCAGGTGCAGCACCGCGTGCTCCACGCCACCGACGTACAGGTCCACGCCACCGACGTCGCCCGGCTGGCGCGGCCCCAGCCAGTAGCGCTCGTTGTCGGGGTCGACCATGCGCTGGTCGTCGGCGGGGTCGATGTAGCGCAGGTAGTACCAGCACGACCCGGCCCAGTTGGGCATCGTGTTGGTCTCGCGGCGGTACTTCTTCGGCCCGTCGCCCAGGTCCAGCTCGACCGTCGTCCACTCGGTGGCGCGCGACAGCGGCGGCTCGGGATTGGAGTCTGCGTCGTCCTCGGCGAAGGTCTTCGGCGCGTAGTCGTCGACCTCCGGCAGGAGCACCGGCAGCATCGAGTCGGGAACGGCCACCGGCAGGTCGTTCTCGTCGTAGAGGATCGGGAACGGCTCGCCCCAGTAGCGCTGCCGGCTGAACAGCCAGTCCCGCAGCTTGTAGGTGACGGTGGCCTGGCCGTGGCCGTGGGCGACCAGCCAGCCGGTCATGGCAGCGATCGCTCTCGCCTTGTCCAGGCCGTTCAACGAGACCTCGTCGTTGGCCGAGTTGATCATCGGCCCGGTGCCGGTGTACGCGCCGCCCTCGAAGTCCTCCGGCGGCTGCACCGTGCGCACCACCGGCAGGCCGAACACCTGCGCGAACTCGTGGTCGCGGACGTCCTCGCCGGGCACGGCCATGATCGCGCCGGTGCCGTAGCCGGTCAGCACGTAGTCGGCGATGAACACCGGTAGCTCCCGGCCGTTGACCGGGTTGACCGCGGTTGCGCCCAGCCAGACGCCGGTCTTCTCCCGGGTCTCGTTCTGCCGGTCGAGCTCGGAGCGGCGCGAGGCCTGCCGCTGGTAGGCGGCGACCGCCTCGCCCGGGGTGGCGGCGCCACCGGTCCACCGCGGGTCGGTGCCGTCCGGCCAGGCCTCGGCGGTCAGCGCCCCGACCAGCGGGTGCTCCGGGGCCAGCACCATGTACGTCGCGCCGAACAGGGTGTCCGGGCGGGTGGTGAAGACCTCGATCGTCTCGCTCCCGGCCGCGAACCCGATGCGGGCGCCGGTGGAACGGCCGATCCAGTTGCGCTGCATCTGCTTCAGCGAGTCCGACCAGTCCAGCCGGTCCAGGTC
>DASWRZ010000287.1:0-12985 GCA_036402935.1 Actinoplanes sp. | reverse complement strand
CCGGTGAGCTCGCGGCCATGGTCGGGCTGCGTCTTCCGGTACGCCACGAGGGCCTGCACGTCAACGTCACCGAGCCCCGGCCGCACCTGCTCACGCCGATGGTGCAGCACATCGGCCGGCGCCTGACGCTCAAGCAGACCGAGCAGGACACCTTCATCATCGGCGGCGGCTGGCCCTCCCCGGCGGCGGCGTCTCCGAGTCGCTACCCGACCGTCTGGCACAGCGCCGCCGGCAACACGGCCGTGGCCGTGTCCGTCCTGCCCGCCCTGGCCGACGTCCGGGTCGTCCGGACCTGGTCGGGCGTCATCGTCTTCACCGACGACTTCTCCCCCGTCGTCGGCGAGTCCCGGCTCGTACCGGGTTTCCACGCGTGTGTGTCGTCGACCGGCTTCACGTTCAGCCCGCTCTTCGCCCGGCGGCTTGCCGAGCAGATGCTCGCGCCGCCCGGTGCCACTTCGCCGTTCTCCGACCTCTACTCGCTCGACCGTTTGATGGACCGACCGCAAGGAGTGCCGACATGAATCGCGACGACGTCGACTGGCGTGGCTATCTCCCGTCCTTCATCACGCCCTTCTTCGCCGACGGCGCGCTCGATCTCGACACCGCGCGGGCGCTGGTCGAGTTCTACGTCGGCCAGGGCATGCACGGCATCGCCGTCAACGGCACCGTCGGCGAGTGGTTCTCGCAGTCGGTGCGGGAGCGGCGCGCGATGGCGGAGGCCACGCTCGACCAGGCGCGCGGGCGGTTCACCGTGCTCATCGGGTGTACGTCGTACACCGCCGACCAGGTGATCGACCTGGCCGGGCACGCCTTCGCCCACGGTGCCGACGGCGTCCTGGTCTCGCCGCCGCCGTACGCGAAGCTGTTCCCCGACGAGATCATCGCCTGGTACGAGGACATCAGCGCCGGCGTCGACGGTCCGGTCGTGGTCTACAACTGGCCGCACGGGTCCGGGGTCGACATCGGCACCGACCTCGCCGACCGGCTCGCCGACATCGACAAGGTCGTCGCCATCAAGGACAGCACTCCGAACACCGAGCAGTTCTTCGCGACGTCCCGGCGGGTGCGCGACCGGGTGCGGGTCTTCGGCCCCTACATGTCGGTCGCCGGTGTCGCCGAGCTCGAGCAGCACGGCGGCGACGGGTTCGTCGGCGGTGGCTCGCTGCGCGGCCACGCCGACCCGGCTTTCTGGGAGTCGGTCTGGGCCGGCGATTTCGCCGCCGCCCGGGCGTACGCGGTGGCCGCCGACCGCCTCTTCCCCCAGCTGTGGCAGCCGGGCGGCTGGGCCGGTGTGCACGGCGCGTACCAGAGCGAGCTCAAGGTGATCATGCGGCTGCTCGGACAGCCCAGCGGTCATGTCCGCCGGCCGCGCCTGCCGATCACCGATCCCTCGGCAATCGAGGAGATCCGGGCCGTTCTCGTCGCGGAGGGTCTGCTCGCCGGGGCCCCGGCATGAAAGGGCTCGGCTCCCCGCGTCTGCCCGAGGCCGGGCTCGTCCGCGGCCCACAGGTGACGGTGACCGTCGACGGGCGGCCGGTGACCGCGTATCTCGGCGAGAGCGTGGCCGCCGCGCTCCTGGCCGACGGCACCGGCGATCTCGCGACCCGCACCACGCGGGCGGGCGATCCCCGCGGGTTGTTCTGCGGGATGGGCGTGTGCTTCGACTGCCTCGTGGTCGTCGACGGTGTGCCCGGCACCCGGGCGTGCGTGACCTGGCTGCGCGACGGCATGGTCGTCTCGCGGCAGGACGGCGCGGGCGTGCCCCGCGACTCGTCGGGCCGATGATTCGCGGGGCAGGCCGGTCAGAGACCGATGCCGTCGATGCAGAGGTACTTGATCTCGGTGAACTCGTCGATCCCGTGCCGGGAGCCCTCCCGGCCGTTGCCGGACTCCTTCACGCCTCCGAAGGGGGCACCCTCGTAGGAGATCAGGCCGGTGTTGATGCCCACCACGCCGAACTCGAGCGCCTCGCCCACCCGCCAGGCCCGGCCGAGGTCGCGGGTGAAGAAGTAGGACGCCAGCCCGAACGGCGTGTCGTTGGCCATGGCGACCGCCTCGTCCTCGGTGTCGAACCTCAGCACGGCGGCGAGCGGCCCGAACGTCTCCTCGCGGGCCACGAGCATGTCGTTGGTGACGCCGGTGACCAGCGTCGGCTCGAAGTACGTGTGGCCGAGCGCGTGCCGGCCGC
Organism: Actinoplanes sp.; assembly: GCA_036402935.1. Taxonomy (GTDB): domain Bacteria; phylum Actinomycetota; class Actinomycetes; order Mycobacteriales; family Micromonosporaceae; genus Actinoplanes. The sequence continues at coordinate 10,797 of DASWRZ010000287.1, read as the reverse complement.
CGCCGACCACCACGGTGGCGCCGCCCGCCACCGCGTCGTCGATGTGGCTCTGCACCTTGGCCACGGCCGCCTCGGAGATCAGCGGCCCCTGCTCGGAACCCTCGTCGAAGCCGTTGCCCACCACCAGGTTCTCGATCGCGGCGCGGAACTTCTCGACGAACGCGTCGTGGATGCCCGACTGCACCAGCACGCGGTTGGCGCACACGCAGGTCTGGCCGGCGTTGCGGAACTTCGAGGCCATCGCCCCGGCCACGGCCGCGTCGAGGTCGGCGTCGTCGAACACGATCAGCGGCGCGTTGCCGCCGAGCTCGAGCGCGACCTTCTTGACCGTCTGGGCACTCTGGCTCATCAGGAGCTTGCCGACGGCCGTCGACCCGGTGAAGCTCAGGGCCCGCACGGCCGGCTCGGCCGTCAGGACGCCGCCGATCATCTCCGGTGCGCCGACGACCACGGCCAGCACGCCGGCGGGCACACCGGCCCGGTGCGCGAGCTCGGCGAGCGCGGTGGCCGACAGCGGGGTCTCGTCGGCCGGTTTGATGATCATCGGGCAGCCGGCGGCCAGGGCCGGGCCGGCCTTGCGAAGGATCATCGCCGATGGGAAGTTCCACGGCGTGATGGCGGCGGTGACCCCGATCGCCTGCCGCAGCGTGATCAGCCGGCGACTCGGGTTGTTGGTCGGGATGACCTCGCCGTAGAGGCGCTTGGCCTCCTCCGCGTACCACTCGACGAAGCCGGCGCCGTACAGGATCTCCCCGCGCGCCTCGGCCCACGGCTTGCCCTGTTCGGCGGTGAGGATCGTGGCGAGGTCGTCGGCGTTGTCGACGATCAGGTCGAACCAGCGGCGCATCACCCGCGAGCGCTCCGGTGCGGACTTCGCGGCCCACCCCGGCGCGGCCGCGACCGCCGCGTCCACGGCGCGACGGACGTCGGCCTCATCGGCCTCGGCGATCCGGGCGATGACCTCGCCGGTGCCGGGGTCGGTGACGTCGATGCGCCGGCCGGTGCCGCCGGGCACCCATTCGCCGCCGATGAACAGGTCGGTGCGCAACAGGGTCGGATCCTTGAGCCGGGACTGGTCGAACGTCGATCCCATGAGATTCCCCTCGCCGGCGCTTGTTCGTATGGCGGCCAACTGTACGCGTAGCGCCCAATCGTTGCTAGAGTGCGGCCACGACGGCTCCCCAGAATCAGCTACCAGTGAGAAGGTTTCGATGACGATCGAGGACATCGACAAGGAGTTCTTCTTCCACCCGTTCACGAACCTGCGCGAGCACGAGGAGACCGGGCCTCTGACGATCGTCACCGGTCACGGATCCACCGTCGTCGACAACCACGGCCGCGAATATCTCGACGCCATGGCCGGCCTGTGGTGCGTCAACATCGGTTACGGCGTCGCGGAGATGGCGGACTCGCTGCGGGAGCAGGCCAACCGGCTGGCCTTCTACCATTCGTTCGCCTCGATGGGCAACGAGCCGGTCGCCCGGCTCGCGCAGCGGCTGATCAACATGGCGCCGGGGTCGATGGCGAAGGTGTTCTTCGGCAACAGCGGATCCGACGCGAACGACACCCAGGTAAAGCTGATCTGGTACTACAACAACGTCCTCGGCCGGCCGGAGAAGAAGAAGATCATCTCCCGCAACCGGGGGTACCACGGCGTCACCGTCATGTCGGCCAGCCTGTGCGGCCTGCCCGGCATGCACCGCGCCTTCGACCTCCCGCTGCCGATGGTCAAGCACGTCAGTGCCCCGCACCGGCTGTGGGACCCCGTCGAGGGCCGGACCGAGGCCCAGTTCGTCGCCGCGCTGGCCGACGAGCTCGAGCAGACGATCCTCGCCGAGGGCCCCGAGACCGTGGCCGCGTTCATCGCCGAGCCGATCCAGGCCGCGGGCGGGGTCATCGTGCCGCCGGCCGGCTACTTCGCCGCGATCCAGGAGGTGCTGCGCCGCTACGACGTGCTGCTCATCGCCGACGAGGTCGTGTGCGGCTTCGGGCGTACGGGCAACGCGTTCGGCTCCCAGACGTTCGGCATCGAGCCGGACCTCATGACGGTCGCCAAGGGCATCACCTCGGCGTACGTCCCGCTGTCGGCCTGCATCGTGTCCGACAAGGTGTGGGACGTGCTCAAGAGCGGCTCCGAGACGTACGGCGTCTTCCAGCACGGCTACACGTACTCCGCGCACCCGCTGGCCGCCGCCGCCGCGCTGACCAACCTCGACATCATCGAGCGCGACAACCTGACGGCACAGGCCAAGGCCCGCGGCGACCATCTCGGGGCGGCGCTGCGCTCGACGTTCGAGGGTCACCCGCTCGTCGCCGAGGTCCGGGGGTACGGGCTGCTCGGAGCCGTCGAGTTCGCCCGCTCGGCCGATCCGCTGACGCCCATCGACCCGATCGGCAGCCTCTCCGGGCCGGTCGTCAAGCGCATGCGCAAGCTGGGGGTCATCAGCCGCGCCCTGCCCAACGCCGACTCGATCTCCTTCTCCCCGCCCTTCGTGGTCACCGAGAGCGAGATCGACCGGATGGTCGCCGGTGCGCGGCAGGCCCTCGACGAGGTCGCGACCGAGATGCGCCTGCTGCCGTGACGCGGCGGCTCGGTCTGCTGATCAACCCGATCGCCGGCATGGGCGGACGGGTCGGTCTGCACGGGACGGACGGGGACGCGCTCGCCGCCGCCCGCACCCGCGGCGCCGAGCCGGTCGCCGCCCGGCGCGCCCACCGGACCGTCGCCCGGCTCCGGCTGGACGGCGTCGAGGTCCTGACCGCGGCGGGCCCGATGGGCGGGAAACTGCTGCGCGGCCTCGGCATCGAGCACCGTACGGTGCACACCCCGGCCGACCCGACCGGGCCGCGCGACACCCGGCAGGCCACCCGGGCGCTGGCCGATCTTCCGGTCGACCTGCTGCTCGTGGCCGGTGGCGACGGGACCATCCGCGACGTCGCCGCCGCTCTCGAAGGCCGCGACGTCACCGTGCTGGGCATCCCGACCGGCGTCAAGATGCACTCGGCCGCCTTCGCGACCACTCCCGAGGCCGCCGCCGATGCCGCGTCCCGTTTCCTGGCCGACCCGGCCGGCACGGGTCGCCGCGACGCCGATGTCGTCGACCTGGCCGAGGACGGGCCCCGCCTCTATGCGAGCCTGCGTGTCCCGGCGGTGGCCGGCGCGATGCAGGCCGCGAAGTCACGACCCGGGCCGGACGACGGCGCCGCGCTGGTCGAGTTGGGACGGGAGATCGCCGCCGAGATGCGGCCCGGGCATCTCTATCTGCTCGGGCCGGGCAGCACCGTCGCCCACGTGTCGGCCGCGCTCGGCATCCGCCACAGCCTGCTGGGAGTCGACGCCGTCCTCGACGGCCGGCTGATCGGCGCCGACCTCGACGAGCGGGCGATCCTCGATCTGCTCGACCGGCACCCCCGGCGCGGCCTGGTGCTCGGCGTGGTCGGCGGGCAGGGCTTCCTGCTCGGTCGCGGCAACCAGCAGCTCAGCCCGGCCGTCGTCACCGCGATCGGCGCCGAGCACGTCGTCGTTCTCGCCGCGCCGGCCAAGATAGCCGCCCTCCGGCCGCCGGTCCTGCGCGTCGACGCCGGGGATGACACCGCCGTGTCACCGCTGCTCGGCCATCATCGTGTGCGCACCGGTCGCGGCCACAGCACAGTGCTTCGGATCATGGCGTGAAAGGACGACAGATGGCCCACCCGTACATGCCGAATTCGACCGACGACGCGCGGGCGACGATGCTGCGCGCCCTCGGCGTCGACGACGTCGAGACGCTGTTCGAGCAGATTCCGCCCGGCCACCGGCTGGCCCGGCCGATCGGCCTGCCCGCCGGCATCCGGTCCGAGGCCGTGCTCGACCGGCACATGCGGAGCCTGCTGCGCCGCAACTCCAGCACCGCCGACACCCTCAACTTCCTCGGCGCCGGCCTGTGGCAGCACCACGTCCCGGCCGTCTGCGACGAGATCGCCGGGCGCAGCGAGTTCCTCACCCCGGTGTGGGGCACGCCCTCCTCCGACGTCGGCCGCAATCAGGCCTGGTTCGAATACGCCTCGCAGCTCGGCGAGCTCGTCGGCATGGAGTTCGTCGGGCTTCCGGTCTACAGCTGGGGCGCCGCGGCCGGCCACGCGGTCCGGATGGCCGCCCGGATGACCGGGCGATCGGAGGTCGTCGTCGCCGGGCCGATGGATCCGGAGCGGCTCGCCGTGCTGCGCACCTACTGCGGTCCCGCCGACATGCCCCGCTCCCTGCGCGTCCGGCCGGTCGGCTGGTCGGCCGAGACCGGCCGGGCCGACCTCGACCGACTACGGGCGGCCATCGGTCCCGACACCGCGGCGGTCTACTTCGAGAACCCCAACTTCCTCGGCGTGCTGGAGGCCGGCGCGCCCGAGATCGCCGCGCTGGCCCGGGCGGCCGGCGCCGAGACCGTGGTCGGTGTCGACCCGATCTCGCTCGGGCTGATCGCTCCCCCGTCGCGGTACGGCGCCGACATCGCCGTCGGCACCACCCAGCCGCTCGGCGTCCACCTGCACGCGGGCGGCGGCGTCGGGGGCTTCATCGCGACGCGCGACGAGGAGCGCTACGCCCGCGAATACCCGACGCTGCAGGTCAGTCTCGCCGGGACGACCCGGCCCGGCGAGCGCGCCTTCGGGATGACGCTGTTCCACCAGACCTCCTACGGCTCCCGCGAGGACGGCAACGACTGGACGGGCAACTCGGTCTATCTCTGGGCGGTCGTCAACGCGGTCTACATGGCGCTGATGGGACCGCAGGGCTTCGCCGAGATCGGAGCGACCATTGTGGCGAACAGCGGTTGGGCCGCCTCGCGGTTGGCGACCGTCACCGGCGTACGCGTTCTCTGGGGTGGGTTTTTCAAAGAGTTCGTCGTCGACTTCGGCGCAACCGGCCGCACCGTCGCCGAGATCAACGCCTCGCTGCGGGCCGCCGGCATCTTCGGCGGCAAGGACCTCTCCCGCGACTTCCCCGAGCTCGGGCAGTCGGCTCTCTACTGCGTCACCGAGGTGCACACCGAGGAGGACATCGACGCCCTGGTGTCCGCCCTGAAGGAGGCCGTGGCATGAGCACGTTGCGCCGCTACCAGGCTCCGGTCTGGGACGAACCGCTGATCGTCGAGCAGGGCGCGCCGGGGCGCCGCGGGGCGGTTCCGCCTCCGCCGATCGCCGGCGCGACGGTGCCCGAGATCCCGGCCGCCCTGCGCCGGGCCGAGCCGCCCGCGCTGCCCGAGGTGGCCGAGCCCGACGTGCTGCGGCACTACCTGCACCTGTCGCAGGAGACCATGGGGATGGTCGGCATCAGCCTGTTCGGCACCTGCACGATGAAGTACAACCCGCGCGTCAACGAGCGCTTCGCCGCGCTCGGCGCCCTCGCCGACGTCCACCCCCACCAGGACGACAGCACGGTCCAAGGTCTGCTGGAGATCGTCCACCGGATGGACCTGGCGCTGCGCGAGCTCTCCGGCATGGACCGGTTCGTGTTCCAGGCCGGCGGCGGCGCGGCGGCGGCCTACCTGCACACCACCGTCGTCCGCGCCTATTTCGCCGCGCGGGGCGAGCTCGGGCAACGACGCGAGATCATCACCACCTCGCAGGCCCACCCCTGCAACCCGGCCACCGCCTCGGCCGCCGGCTTCGACGTCATCACCCTGCCGATCGAGGACCAGGGCTACCCGTCGATCGACGCGCTCAAGGCGGTGCTCAGCGACCGCACCGCCGCGCTGATGATCAACAATCCCGACGACATGGGCATCTACAACCCCGAGATCAAGCAGTGGGTCGACCTCGTACACGAGGCCGGCGGCCTGTGCTTCTACGACCACGCCAACTTCAACGGCGTCATGGGCCGGCTGCGCGCCCGCGAGATCGGCTTCGACGCGTGCATGTTCATGCTGCACAAGACCTTCGGCGTACCCAAGGGCGGCGGCGGCCCGGCCGTCGGCGCCTACGGATGCTCGGCCGAACTCGAGCGTTTCCTCCCCGGTCCGCTCGTCGACCCGGCCCCCGACGGCTATGTCCGCCGCGAGAACCTTCAGGGCGTGGGCCGGGTCCGCGAGTTCCTGGGCAACCTGCAGCAGGTCGTGAAGGCCTACTCCTGGGTGCTGGCGATGGGCGCCGACGGCATCCTCGAGGCGGCCGACCTGTCCGTGCTCGCCAACAACTACATGGAGACGCGGCTGCTGGCCATCCCCGGCGTCACCAAGTCCTTCCCGCATCTGACCGGGCACCGCCTCGAGATGACCCGGTACAGCCTGGGCGAATACACCGAGCAGACCGGCATCACCGCCGTGGACGTGCAGAATCGGATGGCCGACTACGGCATCGACGCCATGTGGCTCAGCCACGAGCCCTGGATCGTGCCCGAACCGTTCACACCCGAGGCCGGGGAGACCTGGTCGCTGGAGGACATCGACTACTGGATCGACGTGCTCGCCGAGGTCCTCGAGGAGGGACGGCGCGATCCCGAGCTCGTGCGGACGGCGCCGCATCGGCAGGCGGTCGCGCAGCTCGACGGATCGCACCTCGACGATCCGGCGCGATGGTGCACGACGTGGCGGGCCTACCAGCGCAAGAACGCCGCGCATGACTGACCGGCGCCCGACCGCCGTGGTCGGGGCCGGCAGCATCGGACTCGGCTGGGCGGTGGTCTTCGCCCGCGCGGGACGGCCGGTGGTGCTGCACGACAGCAGCGCGGAAATGCTGTCGCGGGCCCGCGACGGCATCAGCGAGCGCCTGGACGAGCTGGCGACCGCCGGGTTGCTCACCTCGCCTCCGGAGGCGGTGCTCGCCCGGGTCACGACCGAGCCCGAGCTGGACCGGGCGCTGGCCGGGGCCGCATGGGTGCAGGAGTGCATCGTCGAGGACCTCGACGCGAAGCATTCGCTGTTCACCGCGATCGACCGGCTGTCGGCGCCGGACGCGGTGCTGGCGAGCTCCTCGTCGATGATCGCGGCCTCCCGCTGGGCCGGCGACCTGCCCGGCCGCCACCGCTGCCTGGTCGTCCACCCCGGCAACCCGCCCTACCTGCTGCCGGTGGCCGAGCTGGTGCCCGCCCCGTTCACCGACCCGGGCATCACCGCCCGCGCCGGCGACGTGCTCCGAGCGGCCGGGATGACGCCGGTCGTCGTCCACGGCGAGCCGGAGGGGTTCGTGTTCAACCGGCTGCAGGGCGCGGTGCTGCGCGAGGCCTACTGCCTGGTGCGCGACGGCGTCATCTCGGCGAGCGACCTCGACCGGGTCGTCAGTCAGGGGCTGGGCCGGCGCTGGGCGGTGATCGGTCCCTTCACCACCTCCCAGCTCAACACTCGGGGCGGCATCCGGCGGCACGCCCGGGTCATGGGGCCCGCATACCAACGGATGGGCGCGGAACGCGGCCAGCACGACCCCTGGACACCCGAGCTCGTCGAGCAGGTGGCGCTCGACGTCGAGGCCCGGCTGCCCGAACACGAGTGGGACGAGCAGGTCCTGCGCCGCGACGCCGCCCTCGTCGAACTCGAACGGGCGCGCCGGGCCAACGCCGACCTGTTCGGGTCGTTCGACGCGTGATTTCCCCTGAAGACGCATGACTTTCCGGGGCGACGCTTGACCTTGCGGGGAATCGGTCGCGCCGGCATCACGGCCTGGGCCGCGCTGGGCGTCGTCTACATCGTGTGGGGCTCGACCTTCCTGGGCATCCGCGTCGCCGTACGCCATCTGCCGCCGGCGACGATGGCCGGCGCGCGCTTCCTGGTGGCCGGGGCGCTGCTCTACCCGTTCGCCGTACGCTCCGGCGGCGCGACGCTGCGAGCGACCGACCGGCCGACGCCGCGCCGATGGGGCGCGGCGGCCGTCGTCGGGGTGCTGCTGCTCGGGGTCGGCAACGGCGGCGTGACGTTCGCCGAGCAGCACCTCGAGTCCGGAACGGCCGCGCTGCTGGCCGCCAGCATTCCACTGTGGATGATCCTGCTCGGCGCCGCCGTGAACCGGCGCCGCCCGCAACGGGCGCACCTGCTCGGGGTCGCCGTGGGCCTCGCCGGCATCGTGCTGCTCACCGGGACGCCCGGCGGTTCCCCCGGCGGGTCCATCGCCCTCGCGTTGACCGCGGCGGCCGGATGGGGCCTCGGCTCGGTGCTGGCCGAGCGGCTCGCGCTCCCCCGGCGCGCCACCCTGGCCGCCGCGATGGAACTGCTGGCCGGCGGCCTCGCGCTCCTGGTGGTCGGCGGCCTCCGCGGGGAGTGGCCGGCCGTCGACCTCAGCGCTGTGCCGGTCTCCGGCTGGCTGGCCGTCGCCTGGCTGGTCGTCCCGGGGTCGATCCTGGCCTACACCGCCTACGGTTACGCGCTGTCCCACCTGCCGATCGGCGTCGTCTCCACCTACGCCTTCGTCAACCCCGTGGTCGCGGTGCTGCTCGGCGCCCTGATCCTCGGCGAACGCCTGCGCGCCGCGGAGCTGGCCGGCTCAGCGCTGATCGTCGTGGCCATCATGCTCACTCTCCGCGGCCGCCGAGCACCGGCGTCATCCACCACCCGCTGACGGCGGGGAAGCCCTCGATGGACATCCGGGGCGGGATCCGGTCCAGCCGGAGTAAGGAGACACGGCACGGCTCGGCCACGTTCGTGCTCGGATCAAGGTGTCAAGCCTTCCGGTGGGGTAAGACCCGGCGGTTTCCGGACGCCAACTCGCAGGAGTGGTTCAGATCGCCACCGGCGTACGGAAGGACGGCGTTGATGCCGACAGTCATCGGGTTCGACGTGAGCGAGACCTTGCTGGACCTTCGGGCGCTCGACCCGCTGTTCGCCCGCGTGCTCGGTGACGCCGGGCTGCGGCCGCAGTGGTTCGCGCAGATGCCGCAGCTGTCCTTCGTCGGCGGCCTGACCGGCGCCGACGTCGACTTCACGACCGCTCAGCGGGCCGCGTTGCGGATGCTCGCCCTGGTCGCGCGGCCCGGGGTGGTCGCGAGCCCGATCGGCCCCCAGCCGGACACCGTGGGTGCCGACCTGGCCGAGGTCGGGGAACAGATCCTGCGTGTCGATCGAGGTGTCCGATGACCGCCACCGGCGTGCCACCCGAATCGGAGTGCCAGGCCGCCTGGTTGGTGTCGGTGATGTGGTCGGCCGGCGCGCTCGTCGACAAGGTCGGCCCGTGCGCCGGGCGCGCCGAGGTGCGTGTCGTCATGCGCTTATCGGAGCTGGGCTACGCCGCGGTCTTCGACGTCGGGGTGTGCCACGAGCACCGGGAGACGCTGCGGCGCTCGCCGTACCACGCGGGCCACTTCCGGGAGGAGGCATGAACGCACACCTCGACCTTGACGCGTTCCTGCGCACCGACCCGCGCGACGTCGGATGCGGCGGGGCCATGGAACTACTGCACGCGTACGCGGATCTGCGCGTCGCCGGCCCGCGGGAGGCCGCCCGCCGCTACCCCGGGGTTGCCGCCCACCTGCGTGCGTGCGGCCCCTGCTCGACGGACTTCGACGGACTGCTGGCCCTGATCGACCAGTGATTCCCGTACGCCTGGTGGGCCTCGGCGATCGGACCGGGAACTGCCCGATCGCGGCATCGTCATCCGGTTTCGGGCTCGGCCGTTGATCGCCGGCCGCGGCGATCCCGGCGGCTTCGGACTCCGGCGGCGACAGCGGCCCCCGCCCCGATGATCGCGTAGATCTCGAGCAGTCCCCGGCCGTAGTGCAGGGGCAGCAGGGACGGGTTGTCGGCGGCCCGGCCCCGCCCCAGCACCAGCGGGAACGCCACGATGGTGACGGCCAGGCCGACGATGAGCGCCGAGCGCACGAAGCCTCGCAGCCGCAGGGGGGTGAATCGTCCGGCCAGCGCGCCGGCGGCGATGGTGACCGGCAGCAGCAGGCCGTCGTGGGCGACCAGCACACCGATCAGGAACACCAGGGCGCCGCCTTTGACGTCGGCGTCGCTGAGCGCGCCGATCACGGCGTACGTCATGCCGAGCGCGCCGACGGCGATCAGCGTGCGCCGAGCGGTTTTCACGAGGCGCTCCGTGCGGTGATCCGGGCGACCCACTTGGTCTGCAGCACACCCGGGCGGTCGGGGGCGATGAGGCGGGCAGGATAGCCGTGGTCGGGATGCAGCGGCTCGCCGCCCAGCCGCAGCGCGATGAGGGTGTACGGGTCCCGCACGTGCGGTGGCGGCACCGTCGTGGCGCGGTACCGGCCCCGGGCCTCGAGGGATTCGACGTAGGCTTCGGCGTCGCCGGGGTCGACGCCGACCATGTCGAGCAGGTCGCGTAGCCGCACCCCGGTCCAGGTGGCGGTCGAGCTCCACCCTTCCACGCAGCTGATCGGCAGCACGACGGTGTGCTGCGGCAGCGCGGTCAGGTCGGTCAGAGACAGGCTGACCGTACGGTTCGGGCCGGCGACCGTCAGCCGGTAGGCCGGGCTGAACATCGCGTCCCGGACCCCGGCGCCGCCGGCGGTCTTGTTGACCGGCAGGTGCTGCGGCCCGGTTCCGGGACGCCGCGGCGCGAGGACGGAGACCGGAGCGAGCGGGGCGACGGTCTGTCCGACGGTCGCCAGGGTGATGACTCCGGCCGCGGCGCCGACGGTGCCCAGCAGGCCGCGGCGGCTGAGTGCTCCGGGGGCGGTGCGGTCCGGGCTGGGCCGGGTGAGCGCCGGCCGGATGATCGGGAGTTTCACGCCGATGTGGGTCAGCAGAGCGCCGATCGCCAGCCACGCCGACCAGTAGTGGGTGGCGGTGAAGAAGAACGGCATCGGCGCGTACCAGCGGGTGATGTTGAGGATGCCGCTGAGCACCTGGAAGAGGGCGGCCGCGACCAGTACGGCCA
>DASWRZ010000286.1:0-14832 GCA_036402935.1 Actinoplanes sp. | reverse complement strand
CGAGCTGGCGAAGGCGCTCGCCGGGTTCCTTTTCGACGACGAGCGGGCGATGGTCCGCATCGACATGAGCGAGTACGGCGAGAAGCACTCGGTCGCCCGGCTGGTCGGTGCCCCTCCCGGCTACGTCGGGTACGAGGAGGGTGGCCAACTGACCGAGGCGGTGCGGCGCCGTCCCTACAGCGTGGTCCTGCTCGACGAGGTGGAGAAGGCCCACCCCGACGTCTTCGACGTGCTGCTCCAGGTGCTCGATGACGGCCGGCTCACCGACGGCCAGGGTCGTACGGTCGACTTCCGCAACGCGATCCTGGTGCTGACCTCCAACCTGGGGTCGCAGGCGGCCGATTTTACGATGGGTGACGAGGAGCGCCGCGACGAGGTGCTCGCGGTGGTGCGGGCCCACTTCAAGCCCGAGTTCCTCAACCGGCTCGACGACATCGTGGTCTTCCACGCGCTGACCAAGGACAACCTGGCCGCGATCGTCGACATCCAGCTCGGGCGGCTGCGGGCCCGGCTCGCCGAGCGGCGGCTCACGCTCGAGGTCACCCGGGCCGCGGTCGAGTGGCTGGGCGAGCACGGCTACGACCCGATCTACGGCGCCCGGCCGCTGCGGCGGCTCGTGCAGTCGGCGATCGGCGACTCGCTGGCCAAGGCGCTGCTGGCGGGTGAGATCCGGGACGGCGACGTGGTGGTCGCCGACATCAACGAAACCAAGGACGGGCTCGCGGTCTACCGCGGCTGAGGTCTTTCACGACGAAGGCCCCGGGGCTTGCCCCGGGGCCTTCGTCTTACTGCTCACTGCGTCCTACTGCTTACTGCGTCGCCTCCCGCTGCCGGTAGGCCTGCGTCATCAGTACGTCGGTGACGAGGTGTTCTCCGTCCTCGGACCATATTCGGATGCCGTCGCGGTGGAGCTGATAGCGGACATCTTTGAACCTGGTCCTCGTGTCGTCATGGTGCACGACGGTCAGTGTGTCGGCGTGTGGCATGGGACTCACCGGTCCTTAACAGGTCTTGGGGCCGCCGCGGCGTGGTCACGCGGCCGGCGCTCATGGATCTGGCGCCCGAATGCGGTCTGCCTCGGCCCCGGCTATGCGGTGGCGGGGCGGGCGACCCGTGATGCGGGCACGTGGCGTCGCGGAAGCTCTCTGCTGCCCGCTCGGCGCCACGGAGGGAACTATAGGTCGCGGCTTCGACTCGTGTCGCCCCCTGATCAGGCGACCTATTTCCGGATATTTCCGCCATCGTCGCCCGATGTTGCCACAGCCGGGCGGCGCTCGCCCCGCGGTCGCGGATATGGCGACCGACCGATACCGTAAGTGGATCTATAAGGGGGAAATCGTGACCGTTCCGAGCTACCCGGGATACCCCGGAGCCGCACCGGCTCCGAAGTCGCGACCGACCATCGTCACGGTCGCCACGTACCTGCTTTTCCTCGTCGCGTTCCTCGAGCTGGTGGATGCGATCGTCGGCTTCTCGATCTACCCCAAGATCTCCGACGCGATCAAGGAGGCCTACGCGGGCACCGGCGTCCAGGGCGCCGAGGACGTCGTCGCGGCGAGCTCGGTCATCGGTGCGGTGGTCAACCTGCTGTTCGCGGCCGGTCTCGGCGTGCTGGGCTACCTCGACGGCCGCGGCCGCAACGTCGCCCGCATCATCACCTGGGTGGTCGGCGGCCTCTCCCTCTGCTGCCTCGGCGCGGGCCTGGGCAGCAGCGCGCTGGTCAGCTCGGTCAACAACAGCGACACGACCGCCGGCGGGCCGACCTCGGCCGAGGTCCAGGACCGCATCAACGCGGCGCTCCCCTCCTGGTACGAGGGCGCCACAGTCACGATCGCGGTGGTCTCCCTGCTGGCGATCCTCGCGGTGATCATCCTGCTGGCGCTGCCGGCGTCCAACGAGTTCTTCCGCAAGCAGCCGGCCGGGTTCGACCCGTACTACCCGGGTGCCTACGGTCAGCCGGGCGCTTACGGTCAGCCGGGCGCTTACGGCCAGCCGGGGCAACCGGGTGCGCACGGCCAGCCCGGCCAGTCGCCGTACCCCGCTCCGGGTCAGTCGCCGTATCCGGCTCCGGGTCAGTCGCCGTATCCGGCTCCGGGTCAGTCGCCGTATCCGGCGCCCGGTCAGCCGCCGTACTCGGCGCCCGGTCAGTCGCCCTACCCGGCTCCGGGTCAGCCGCCGTACCCGGCGCCCGGGCAGCCGCCGTACCCGGCTCCGGGTCAGCCGCCGTACTCGGCGCCTGGTCAGCCGCAGCAGCCCGGCGATTACGGGCAGCCTGGTCAGCCGGCGCCCGGCCTGCCGCCGTACCCGGGTGGTCCCGGCTCCCCGGCCGGTGGCCCGGGCACCCCGCCGTCGGCGCCCGGTGGTCTGCCGCCTTACCCGGGTCAGTCTTACCCGGGTCAACCCGGTGTTCCGGGTCAGCCTGGTGTTCCGGGTCAGCCCGGTGTTCCGAGTCAGCCCGGTGCTCCCGGTTCGCCCGCCCAGCCGCCTTCCCCGGGCCGCCCTGATGATTCCGAGTCGCCGGCTCAGCCGCCCTACCCGGAGCAGCAGCCACCGTCCGACCCCAACGAGGGTCCCCGGCCATCGGCCTGATCAGCTCCGACCGTCTACCCGCGCCCGCCTGCGAGCGCGGGTAGTTTCTTGCCCAACGGACCACCCGCGGGGAGTCGTCGATGTCGTACCCAGTCCAGCCGCCGCAACCCGCCACGCCCACACCGGCGCCGGCCCCGCCCCGACCGAGCGGGCCGCCGTCGGTGGTGCGCGCCGCGTCCGCTCTGCTCTGGGCGATGGCCACCGCCGGGCTGATCTATGCGGGGGTCACCCTGGCGGTCGTGCCGGGCGTCGTGCACCGGTTCCGCTCGGGGGCCGCCGGCGGCGACGACATGGACACGTACGTGTCGGTGATCTGGCTGGGCGCCGCGGTCGCGCTGACCGTGGCGGTGATCCTCTTCGCGCTGTACGTGGTGCTCGGGGTGGGATTGCGCCGCGGCAGCAACGGCGCACGCATCGCGACCCTGGTCATCAGCGTCCTCGGCCTGCTCGGCGGCGCCGTCGCGGCGATCACGGTGGGGCTCGAGCGAAGCGGCAGCGACTCGGCCGGGACGCTGGGCGAACGGTTGAACGGCGCCTATCCCGGCGGGTGGATCAGCACCAACGTCGGGCTCGCGGTGGCCCAGATCGTGGCGTACGCGATCGTCCTGGCCCTGGTCCTGCGCGCGCCACGCGCCTTCTTCGGCGGCGGCCCCGGCATGCCGCCCGGCGCCCGCATGCCGCTCGTCTACGGCGGGTCGTACCCGCCCGGCTACCCCGCCGCCGCGCCGCCCGGCTACCCGGGCATGGCCCAGCCCGGATTCCCGCCCGGCTATCCGGCGCCGGCGCCGGGCCAGCCGGGTTACCCGGCGCCTATGCCTGGCTATCCAGCGCCTGCGCCCGGTCAGCCTGGCTATCCGGCGCCTGCGCCCGGTCAGCCCGGGTACCCGGCTCCCGGGCCCGGTCAGTCCGGGTACCCGGCTCCCGGGCCCGGTCAGTCCGGGTACCCGGCTCCCGCGCCCGGCCAGTCTGGCTATCCAGCGCCGACATCGGGGCAGCCCGGCTACCCGCCCTCTGCCTCAGATCAGACCGACTATTGGGCCGCTCCCGCGGGCTCCCCGCCTGTCGCGCCCGGCCAGCCGGGTTATCCGGCGGCAGGGCAACCGGGCTACGCACCTCCGGCGCCGGCCCAGCCCGTCGACCCGGCTGCCGCTTCTGGTCAGCCTGGCTATGCCGCTCCGGCTTCTGGTCAGCCTGGCTATGCCGCTCCGGAGCAGGCCGGCTACCTCGCCCCGGCTCCTGGACAGGTCGGCTACCCAGCTGCTGCTCCGGGCCAGCCTGACTTCCCGGATACGGGCCTCGCCGCCTACCCCGGCCAGCCGGGTTACCCCGACACCTATCCGGGGCAGCCCGGCTATCCAGGCGGCCACTCGGGCCAGCCGAGCGAATATGCGGCGCCCGGCACCTATCCCGGCGAGCCCGCACCGGCCGATCACGGCCAGACCAGCACCGGCCAGGGCCAGACCAGCACCGGCCAGGGCCAGACCGGCGTCGTTCCGGGTGAGAGCGACAGCGCCCGGGGCGAGAGTGGCGCTGTCCTGGGTGAGGTCGTCCAGGGCGAGAACGACGCTGTCTTGGGCGAGAGCGACGGCATCCAGGGCCCGAGCGGCACCGTCTCGGGCCGGATCGACGGCACCCAGGGCGCGAGCGGTGACGCCGATCGGGGCCGGTCCGGTCCTGGTGCGGCTCGGGAGAGTGGCACCGAGGCACCACGGAAGAGTGATTCCGGCGGTGAGAATGTGGCGCCCGGGGCTTCCCGAACGGCCGCTGAGGCGCCCTCGGAGGCCGCGCCGGCGCCGGTTGCGGGGGCTTCGGAATCCGGTGAGGGAAGCTACGATGGCGCGCCGCCGGCCGATAACGGTCCGCCGCCGGCGGGTAGCGCCGGGCCGGAAGCGGTCCCAACGGCGGCCCCGCCGGTTGTCGCCAAGGCCCCGGCCTCGGAGGACGAGTACTGGAAGCGGCCATCCGACTAGTCCCCGGTCGAGTGGTAACACATAGACGATCGTGGGTCACCCGAACGGGTAAGTTTCACCCCCCAAGTTGTCCCTCTTTCGGTCGTCCGGATATCTCTGCCCTGGCCGGTCGGTGGGGTTTTTTTGCTGCATGGGTAAACGTCCCGTCACACGATTCACAGGACCTTCTCAGGCCCCCGTCCGGGTGATCTGTCGCTCCCGCCTCATGTGACGCGAGACATACGGGCTTTGAGCTGCATCGATGCTTTCCGGAACGGGCGAAAAGGACCGCCTGAACCGTAAACTTTGTTTTCGGATCCTCTCAGACTTGCGCGTCAATCGTTCCCTTCGGGCCCGGTGGGGCGAAAGGTTCCAGTTTCGTTCCAGCCAGTACGCTCGATACATGGAAGCACGCCACGACCTGGGTAAATTCATCACTGAATTAGCCGTCGCAGAGCGTGGCGCCGTGCTTTCATCGGGTCGTGAACTTCTGGGTCCGAGGTACCCGGTCCAGAAGATCGCGCTGTGTGGTGGGACGGCCACCAGCAAGTGGGTACGGGTCACCGGAAAACCGGATCAGCGGCTCGAAACAGATCGACGAATTGACAATGTGGGGCGGCTCACTCCGGGGGCGGGGATCGAGAGCTCGACACGGATGGGCAGCGACCAGACGGCGGCTGAGGCGTTGCAGGAGGCAGAGACCGAAGTCGGTGTTGCCGTAAAGGTTGGTCGGGGGACCGGGTTACCGGCTGTCCAGCGTTCGACCGACACGGCGGTTGATCTCGGCCTTACGGCCTGAAAGTTAGCCGGTTCGTTCCTGCGCACATGCAGGAGAATCGATGCAGTTGGTGGAAGGATGGAGATCGTGGGAACTGCGTTGGCGGAAATGACAATGCCTCAGATCTCGCCGCTTGCCGGCGAGCCAATTGAACGTGCCGACGCCGAGCGGCTCGCGGGAGTGCTGAAGGCACTCGCCGATCCGGCCCGGCTGCGGCTGCTCAGCCTTATTCAGTCCGCAACGGACGGCGAAGCGTGTGTGTGTGACCTGACTGCTCCGCTCGGGCTCTCTCAGCCGACGGTCAGCCACCACCTGCGCATCCTGACCGAGGCTGGTCTGCTGGAGCGCGAGAAGCGGGGGGTGTGGGCCTACTACCGCCTGGTCCCGACGGCCATCGCGACGATCGCTGACCTGCTCACGCCGCCGCGCAAGCGGGCTACCAAAAAGGCGCGCTGACCGCACCCGCAAGGGAACGCCTGGCGTCACTTGAAGACCGCGTGACGCCAGGCCGACGACTCCGTCTCCAGTCCACCCCCAGGACCCGAGGAGAAACGGGTGAATTACGTTCCCGGCGACCTGCGCGATCAACTCGCGCACGTGGGGTACGACGTGGTCCAGGCCGGGCTCGTCTGCGGTTCCGGCGGCAATCTGTCCGCCCGGATCCCCGACGAGGACGCCATCTGGGTCACGGCCGCCGGCAGCTGGCTCGACCGGCTGAGTCGCGCCACCTTCACCGCTGTGCGGGTTTCCGACGGCGCGCCGACCACGGTCGGCAACGTTCCGGCGCCGCGCATTGAGACCAGCCCGCGGATTGGGACGAGCCCGCGGGAGACGAGCCCGCGGATTGAGACGAGCCCGCGGGAGACGAGCCCGCGGACTGATACGAGCCCGCGGACTGATACGACCCCGCGGATCGAGCCGACCAGTGAGCTCGCGCTGCACCTGGCCCTCTACCGGGCCCGGCCCGACGTCAACGCGATCATCCATTTGCACCCCCAGACGGCGCTGCTGCTCGACGCCCTGGGTGAGCACATCCGGATCGTGACCACCGATCACGCCTTCTATCTGCGGCGGGTGTCGACCGTGCCGTTCCGGCTGCCGGGCAGTCTCGAACTCGCGGCTCTCGTCGCGGCGATGGCGGCCGACGGCACCGACTGCCTGGTGCTCAGTCATCACGGCAGCGTGGTTCTGGGCGACTCGGTCGAGATGGCCCATAAGCGGGCCCGCAACCTCGAGGAAGCCGCCCAGCTGACCTATCGCGCGGTCGAGGCCGGTCGGCTGGAAAACCTGCGCGACTGCCCCGACGAGTTCGTGAACCGGCTCGACCGAGTCACGGTCTAAACGCTCAGCGGCGGTGTGAGCGAGGCGGGCGGCGGTCGTCGTCCTCGTCCGCGTCGCGTACGGCCTCGGCCAGGCCGGCAATGCTGGCCGCCGCAACCACACCGATCGCGGCCGCGGCCCCCGGCTCGCCGGAGGCCGCTGTGCCGTCTTGCTCGCCAACGCCGCCGCCGCGCTTCTTCGCCCGGCGCTCCCGGAGGATCTCGATGAAAATCGGGAGCACCGAGATGAGCACGATCACCGCGACCACCGGCAGGATGTAGTGGTCGATCTTGTCCCCGATGGCGTCGTAGATCTGCTGGGCCAGCGCGTGGCCGATGATCAGGACGCCGTCGGTCCAGATCACGCCGCCGACCGCGTTCCACAGGAGGAACTTGCCGGCCGGCATGCCGAGCGTGCCCGCGACCGGGTTGAGGAACGTGCGCACGATCGGGATGAACCGGGCCAGCACCACCGCCTTGGCCGGGCCGAACTTCTCGAAGTAGTACTCCGCCTTCACTACGTACTCCCGCTTGAAGATGCGCGAGTCGGGGCGGTCGAACATCCGGGAGCCGTAGCGCGCGCCCAGCCAGTGCCCGAGCTGGGCGCCGAGGATCGCGCAGATCGGGGCCCCGACGAGCAGGCCCGGAAAAGAGATCTTGGACCCGGCTCCGAAGATCGAGTCGGCTACCGGGGAGGCGGCCACACCGGCCAGGAACAGCAGCGAGTCGCCGGGGAACAGGAACCCGACGAGCAGGCCGGTCTCGGCGAACATGATCGCCCAGACGCCGAACAGACCGAAGGTGTGTAGCAGGTCCTTCGCGTTCAGCGGGTTGAAGGCGAGCTGCTCGGCGAGCGTATGGATGTCCACGGAGAGCAGGGTACCGGCCGGACGCGGCCGATCCCTGTTCGATTCCTGTGGAAACACCAATACTGCGTTACAGGCGCGGGTCGACCGGCTCTTCGTGCGGCCTCACCGACGCCGCGGACCGAGGTCGAGACCCGGGCCGTCTTGCCGCTCAACGATATTCGTCGTCCAGCTCGACCACCCGCGCCGCGTCGTCGCTCTCTTCTTCGTCGTCGTCGGGCTGATCCGGGACTGCGCTGGTCGCCTGTTCGGCCGCATCCTCGAGCGGCGTCTCCAGGTCGGCGTTCTCCGGGTAGGTCATGTCGTGACTCCTTCCCCGTCCTCAGTAGCACAAACCCGACTCTCCCCGGGAGGTTCCGGGAATTCCGACAGCGAGTTTCGGGGCGGTTTCCGCCCCGGTCAGTGACTGGGGAATACTGCCGGATGGAGGACAGCGCGGTCCTGCCCTCTAGATCTTTTATGACGCAATAGAGCAAGGAGCGCACCGATGCCCATCGCTTCTCCCGAGGTCTACGCCGAGATGCTCGACCGCGCCAAGGCCGGCGCGTTCGCCTACCCGGCGATCAACGTGACGTCCTCGCAGACTGTCAACGGGGCCCTGCGCGGCTTCGCGGAGGCCGGCAGCGACGGCATCCTCCAGATCTCCACCGGCGGCGCGGAGTACGCCTCCGGCCCCACGGTCAAGAACATGGTCACCGGTGCGGTCGCCCTGGCCGAGTTCGCGACCGAGGTCGCCAAGAACTACCCGGTCAACATCGCGCTGCACACCGACCACTGCCCGAAGGACAAGCTCGACGGGTACGTCCGCCCGCTGCTCGCGATCTCCAAGGAGCGCGTCGCCAACGGCCGCGCGCCGCTTTTCCAGTCGCACATGTGGGACGGCTCGGCCGTCCCGATCGACGAGAACCTGCAGATCGCCGAGGAGCTCCTCAAGGAAGCCGCGGCCGCTCACATCATCCTCGAGATCGAGGTCGGCGTGGTCGGTGGCGAGGAGGACGGTGTCTCGGCCGCGATCGACGACAAGCTCTACTCGACGATCGAGGACGGCCTGGCCACCGCCGCCGTGCTCGGCCTGGGCGAGAAGGGCCGCTACATGACCGCCCTGACCTTCGGCAACGTGCATGGCGTCTACAAGCCGGGCAACGTCAAGCTGCGTCCCGAGATCCTCAAGGAGATCCAGGACGCGGTCGGCGCCAAGTACGGCAAGGAGAAGCCGTTCGACCTGGTCTTCCACGGCGGCTCGGGCTCACTGCTGTCGGAGATCCAGGGCGCGCTCGACTTCGGTGTGGTCAAGATGAACATCGACACGGACACGCAGTACGCGTTCACCCGCCCGGTCGTCGACCACATGCTGAAGAACTACGACGGCGTTCTGAAGATCGACGGCGAGGTCGGCAACAAGAAGGCGTACGACCCGCGGGCGTGGGGCAAGCTGGCCGAAAGCGGCCTGGCCCAGCGTGTCGTCGAGGCCTGCGAAAACCTGCGTTCGATCGGCACCACTCTCTCGAAGTAATCCTTCGCGGCGGCCGGACCCCGTTCGGGGCCCGGCCGGTCTCGTGTTGCCGGACGACGTCGACGCGTGGGTACGATCGTCCCTCCCGAAACGGAGGTTCAAGATCGTGCTCGGTATCGAGGGCTATGAACCGGCGTGGCATCACGACGCCGAGGCTCTCGCGGCCGTCCATCGCACCCGATTCGTGCGGCTGATCGGCCGCAAGCTGCGTTCCGGCTGGCTGATGTGGGACATGGCCGAGCGGGGCTGGTTCGCCGACGGACCGGTCATCCTCGACTTCGGTATTACGAACGTCGAGATCACGCACCGCAAGTTCGACGAGTGCGCGATCACGTGGGACCAGATCGACATGGCCACCCCCATCGACTGGTACGAGCATTTCGACTGGCGGCCCGACCCGCATACGGCGCTGCGTAACGCGCGCGGCCAGGTGCTTCGCGCGGTCAACATCATCGAACTGATCACGGTGGCCGACTGGCGACCGCGGATCCTGCACGCGGTCGAGTTCCTCTTCGAGGATGCCCGGCTGGCGATCTACAACGCGATGGACGAGAACGGCCTCACCGACGTGCCCGAGGACGAACTCCCGGTCACCAACTGGCGACGGGTCCACGTCGCCTGACTTATCGCGGCAGGACGGCCACGGCCTCGTCGGGGTTTATCGCGGCAGGACGACCATGGCCTCGTCGGGTTTATTGCGACAGGGCGGCCATGGCCTCGTCGAGGGAGTCGGTGACGACGACGAGGTGTGACTGGTCGCCGTGCGGAGACTTGGCCAGCAACGGTCGCAGAAGGGCTTCCACCGGCAGATCTCGCCAATGCGCCCGGTCGAGGAACACGAAGGCGCCGGACGGGCCGTCCGTCTGGTAGAAGGTCTTGGTCGCGGCCTGGAAGACCTCCTGGACCGTGCCGGCCCAGCCGGGCGCGAAGACGATGCCACCGCGCGCCAGGCGCAGGATCGAATCCTCGCGGACGGCGTTCGAGAAGTACTTGCCGATCTGTCCCGCGAACAGGTTGGCCGGCTCGTGGCCGTACAGCCAGGTCGGCAGCGCGAGGCCGCCGTGCCGCAGCTTGCCCAGCACGTCGGTGGCCGCGGTCGGCGGCGCTGGATAGGTGGCGCGCACGTCGAGCGCCGCCGCCGTGTACGGGTCGTGGTCGTCGAACTGCGGTGCCACGGCCAGCCGGTCGATCGCTGCCTGCAACTGGGTCGCCGGGCGGGCGGCGAAATAGGAACCCAGGTTGGCCGCCTCCATCACGCCCGGGCCGCCGCCGGTCACGATCAGGCGGCCGACCGTGGCCAGCCGCCAGGCCAGCGTGGCCGCCATGCGGTAGGCGTCGGAGCCGCGCGGCGCGGCGTGCCCACCCATGATGCCGACCGCACGCTTCGCCCCGTGGGTGTTGATCCACACGTCGACCGCCTTGCCGAGCGCGTTGTCGATGCCGGCGTCGTGCAGCCGCTGGGCGAGCGCCTCGCGGATGTCCGGCCGGGCGCCGCCGTGGTCGAGGAAGTGCTGGTAGACCTTGGTGTCGTACATGCCGGCGAAGCCGCCCTGACCGAAGCCTCCCTCGAAGCCGACGGAGAGATCCTCGGGCGTGTAGAGGGTCGCCGGGTGGGTCGGGTAGGGCCGCGCGTCGAACGGCGGCACCAGGTGCGCGCCGCGGCGGATCAGGTCGATCTCGACGTCGGCGGTGGCCAGGCGGCAGCCGACGAAGAGCGCGTCGGAGACGTCGGTGCCGGTGAAGTCGGGCGGATTCTGATCGAGGCGCAGCCCGAGGATCACGAGCCCGGCCAGCGAGTGCCGGGCCATGTGAAGATCGAATTCGGCCCGTGACTCGACTTCGAAGGCAGTGTCGTCAAAAGGGAGATCCACGGGCATGCACGTAGGGTAGCCACCATGAAAAACACCGCCTCGGGCACGCTCTTGGGCCTCGCCTACGGCGATGCGTTGGGCAAGCCCACCGAGTTCCAGACGTACGCCGAGATCGTCGCCGAATACGGCCCGGACGGTCCCCGCGAGCTGACCGGGAACCCGGCGCTGGTCACCGACGACACCCAGATGGCGCTCGCGGTGGGCGAGGGCATCCTGGCGGCCGGGGCGTTCACCCCGTCGGCGTTGGCGACGGCCTGGCGGGACGCGTTCGTGGCCTGGGCCGCGAGCCCCGACAACAACCGGGCGCCGGGGATGACCTGTCTGCGGGCGTGCGCGCTGCTGGCCGACGGACGAACCTGGGTCGAGGCGAGCCAGATCGGGTCCAAGGGCTGCGGGGCCAACATGCGGGTCGCGCCGGTCGCGCTGGTGCCGGGGCTGAGCGACGACGAGATCGCGGGCGGGGCACAGTTGCAGGCCGGGCTCACGCACGGGCATCCGACCGGGCTGGTGGCGAGCGAGCTCACGGCGTACGCAATCAAGCTGTTGCGCGATGGGCTGGCGCCGAATGACCTGGTGGCCGCGTTGCGGGCGCGCAGCGCCCAGCAGCGGACCGTCTACCGCGGCGACTGGCTCGGTGATCTCTGGAAACGCTCGACGGCGCGATCGGCGCAAGAGTTCATAGCGCTCGGGTGGGACGAGTCGGCGGACGCGTTGGAGCGGGTCGCCAAAGCCCTCGAGGCCGGGAGCTTCGAGGGCGATCCGTGCCTGGTCACCGGGGCCGGCTGGGTGGCCGAGGAGGCGTTGGCGACGGCGCTGTACTGCTATTTGATCTCGCCCGACGAGCCGGTTGCGGTGGTGGCTCGTGGTGCTGCCTCGTCGGGTGATTCGGACTCGATCGCGTGCCTGGCCGGATCGTTCGCGGGAGCCGCGCTCGGCATATCAGCGTGGCCCGCTTCGTGGGGCGAGCGCATTGAATATCGGGATCGGTTGACCCGTCTCGGTGACGCCTGGGACTGAGATCATCAGTTTCCGGCCCCGGGGGAATTCCCGCCGGTCGGACCGGTTGAATGGGGACATGCAGAACCTCCTTCCCGAGCCTCCTGCCACTTTGCTTCCCGCCGATCAGGCGGCTGACCAGGCCCTCGCCGACGCTCTCGCGGCCGGGACCACCGACGCACTCAAGGCCGCCGCGGCGGCCCATCCCGCTTTCAGCGGCGCCTGGGGCGCACTCGCGTCCGAGTCGCTTGCGGCCGGCGAGCCGGTCACCGCTTATGCGTACGCGCGGACCGGTTACCACCGCGGCCTCGACGCACTCCGGCGCAACGGCTGGAAGGGTCACGGGCCGATCCCGTGGTCGCACGAGCCCAACCAGGGCTTTCTCCGCTGCCTTTACGTGCTGTCCAAGGCCGCGGCCGAGATCGGCGAGGCCGACGAGGCAGCCCGGTGTGCCCAGTTCCTTCGGGACAGTGACCCGGCGGCGGCCGACGTTCTGGCTTGATCGGCTTCTATAGGCCTTCGGCGACCGCTGCCGCGATCTTCAGCCAGGCTTCCTTCGTGCCGGCGGACAACTGGCCGTAGCGGAGCGGCTCGCCGGAGTCGATCAACTTCTCGTAGGGCGCGAGCAGCACCGCCCGGGTGCGGGCCGCGAAGTGCCGCTGGATCGCCGGGAGATCGATATCTTTGCGGGTCGGCGGCATCGACACGATGCTCACCGCCTGGCGTACGAGCCGCTGGCGGCCGCTCTGCTCCAGGTGGTCGAGCATCCGCGCGGCGGTCTCGGCCGAGTCGTTACGGGCCGACATCGTGATCACCAGCTGGTCGGTGGCGTCCATCGCCGCCTGCCAGTTCTGGGCGCGGACGTTGTTGCCGGTGTCCACAACGATCAGCTTGTAGAACCGGCTCACGATCTCGCGGATCTCGGCGAACGCGCTGGCCGTGAGCATCTCGCCGGCGGTCGCGCTCTCGTCCGAGGCCAGAACGTCGAACATGCCCTCGCCCTGGGCCCGTACGTACTGCGACAGATCGCCCACGCGGCCGTGCGCGCCCCGGAAAAGGTGCAGGTCGCGCATCATGTCGCGCACCGTACGGGCGTGGAAGTCCTGCTGGGCCCGCATGCCGAGGGTGCCCTGGGTCTCGTTGTTGTCCCAGGCGAGCACATATCCGCCGCGCTTCTGCCCGAAAGTCATCGCCAGCAGCAGCACGGCGATGGTCTTGCCGGCACCGCCCTTGGGGTTGACCACGGTGACCTGCCGCAGGCCGCCGAAGTTGCGGCGAACCATCTCGACATCCTGCTTGAACTCGACCTCATGCTTGCTCGGGGCCAGCTTGACCAGGCCCATCGTGCCTTTGCGGAGCAGCGCGCGGGCGCCCATGGTGGCCGTCGGCTCGGCCTGCTTGGCCATCCGCCGCCGGGCGAACTCCTCGGCCGTCGGGGTGTCGGAAACCCAGGGCAGATCCTGGAAGGGGTCGGTGCTGGGGCTGGGGAGTGCGGCGGGGTCGGCGCCCTGGTTGAGCTGGGGGTACGGCGGTAGGGCCGTGGGTGGATAGGGGCCGGGCGGCTGCGTGGGGACGCCGCCGTGGGGACTTGGCTGCGGCTGAGCGGTGCCGGGATGGGGCTGAGCGAGGCCGGGATGGGGCTGAGCGGTGCCCGGCGGGGCGGGATGTGGTTGAGCGACGCCGGGCCAGGCGGGGTGGGGCTGAGCCGCTTGCGGCTGCGCGGGGTAGGGCTGGTTGGCGTGCGGCTGTGCCGTGCCGGGCTGGGCCGGGTGGACGCCGTGAGTCGTCGGGTTCATCCCGGCGGTCTGAGCCTGGCCGGGATCGCCGGGGGTGGCCGGTGCGGGCTGGGCGCGGCTCGGACGCGGGTCGGACGGCGGTGGCACATGGGCGCTGCCGTAGGCGGACCCGATGGCCGGGCCGGCTGCCGATCCGGCCGTCGCTGATGGTCCCGACCCAGATGTCGGCGTAGTTGCGGAACCGAAGGTTGGAGCACCCGCCGACCCGGAAGTGGGGGCGGCCGAGCCGGAGGTGGGGGCGGCCGGACCGGAGGTGGAGGCGGCCGACCCGGAAGTGGAGGCGGCCGGACCGGAGGTGGTATTCCTGCCGGGAGTTGGCGCGGTCGCTGGTCCGGATGCCGGAGCTCCCACTGGGCCGGAAGTCGGTGCGGGGGTCGGGCCGGAGGTTGGCGCGGCCGTCGAACTCCCCGGGCGGTAGATGGGGCCGGAAGCCGAGCCCGAGGCCGGCCCCCCGGGCCGGTAGATCGCGCCGTTGTGGGCGCCGTCGCTGGGGGCGTCGTCGGGCGTCTCGCGCGGCATCACGGTCGGGAAGTAGCCCGGGCGCGCGGCCCCGGAAACCGAGACGGAGGCGGTCGCCCGCGCTTCGCCCGGATCGGTGGTCCCGGCCGGCGGTGCCGGGCGGTGAGGAGGCTGCGACCAGGGCGAATCGCTGTGGCCGGCCAGCTCGTCGCCCTCGCCGGCACCAGACACCGGCGTTGCCGCCGGATCGGAGGTGGCCGCGGCGGCGAACGAAGGCACCGTGTGCGCGCCCGAGTGGTCCGCGGGAAGGTTGGGCCCAGCCTGACCGCCGGAGTGATCAGCGAGAAGGTTGGGCCCGGGCTGGCCGCCGGAGTGGTTGGCGCCGAAGTTGGGGCGGGGCTGGGCGCCCGACTGGCCCGCGCCGAGCTCGCGTCGGATGTAAGCACCTGACGGGCCGGCGCCCGGGTGCTGCGTGCCGAGGCCGCCGGAGGGGTCGGCGCCGAGATCAGGTCTGGGGTGTGCGCCCGATTGCCCCGGTGCCGCCCAAGCGCCCGACTGATCGGGCTCCGCGGGGACCGATCGGTCAGGTGAGGCCGGCTGGGGCGGTGTGTAGCCCGTCGACGGGTCGGTGAAGGCGTTGGCGGGCGGTTCGAGGTTGGGCCACGCCTGGGTCGGCGGGGCCGACGGGGCCGACGG
>DASWRZ010000285.1:0-28406 GCA_036402935.1 Actinoplanes sp. | reverse complement strand
GCCGCCCTCGGCCCGCTGACCATCGACATGTACCTGCCGTCGCTGCCCACGATCACCGGCGAACTGCACACGTCGGCCGCGGCGGTCCAGCTGACCCTGACCGGCACACTGGTCGGCCTGGGACTCGGGCAGCTGCTGATCGGCCCGCTCTCCGACGCGTTCGGCCGCCGGCTGCCCCTGCTGATCGGCATCGGCGTACACGTGCTCGCTTCGGTCTTCTGCGTGGTCGCCCCCAACCTGGCCGTGCTCGGAACGCTCCGGGTGCTCCAGGGGCTGGGCGCCGCGGCGGCCTCGGTGGTCGCCATGGCGGTCGTCCGTGACCTCTTCGAGGGCATGGCCGCGGCCCGCATCCTGTCCCGGCTGATGCTGGTCATCGGCGTCTCGCCGATCCTCGCCCCGACCATCGGCGGCGCGATGCTCACCTGGACCTCGTGGCGCGGCGTCTTCGTGGCGCTCACGCTGATCGGTGTGCTGATCATGACCGGTACGGCGTTGTTCCTGCCCGAGACGCTGCCCCGCGCCCGCCGGCGCAACGGCGGTGTCCGCGGCACGGTCCGCGACTACGGCCGGCTCTTCACCGACCGGGCGTACGTGGGGTTGATCCTGGTCAACGGCCTGGCGCTGGCCGCACTGCTGGCCTACGTGAGCGGCTCGAGCTTCGTGATGGAGAACCAGTTCGGGCTCAGCGAGCAGGAGTTCGCGTACGTCTTCGCCGGAGGCGCCGTCGGCCTGATCGGAGCCACCCAGCTCAATCTCCGCCTGCTGCGGCGCTGGGCGCCGCAGCGCATTCTGGCCGGTTCGCTGATCGGCACGCTGGTGTTCGCCGTGGTCCTGGTGTTCTTCGCGGCGACCGGCATCGGTGGGCTGTTCGGCGTGCTGGTCCCGCTCTGGCTGGTGCTGACCGCGGTCGGCCTGGCCATGCCGAACGCGCCCGCGCTCGCCCTCTCGCGCCACGGCGAGGCGGCCGGAACCGCGGCGGCGCTGCTCGGCGCGGTCCAGTTCGGTGTCGGGGCACTCTCGGCCCCGCTGGTCGGCGTGCTCGGCGCCGGGGCCGGCGCGATGGCGGCCGTGGTGCTGGCCGGCACCGTAGCGGCCAACCTCGTGCTCTGGCTCGTCGTGCGCCCGCACCGGATGCCGGCCGAGGAGATCGTCCTCGACGAGCGGGTGATGGTCGCAGCACATTGAGCAATGGGGCCGGCGATGGGAGGATCCCCGGCATGCGCGATCACTCCCGTCGCTGGGCCTGGCTCGGTGTCCTGTTCATCGGGCTGATCCTCTATGTCGTGGTGCTGCGGACCCTGGTCCACACGCAGAACCCCAACTTCGTGCCGGCACTCATCCTGCTCGGAGCCACCGTCATCCCGCTGGCGTTCCTGACCTTCGCCCAGGCCCGCACCGGCCGCTGGCAGGTGCCGTCCTCGGCGCTGGCGGTGTCGGCCTTCTTCGGCGGCGTGATCGGCATCGTGGTCGCCGGCACGCTCGAATACAACTCGCTCCGCGACCTGGGCATGCTGCCGCTCGTACTGGTCGCGGTGATCGAGGAGGCGGCGAAGCTGATCGTCCCGATCGCGCTGCTCTTCACGATCCTGGCCCGGCACGAGCGGCGGCTGCCCTCCGACGGCCTGATCATCGGGGTCGCCTCGGGCATGGGCTTCGCGGCGCTCGAGACGATGGGTTACGCGTTCACCGCCCTGATCCAGTCACAGGGCAACATCGGCGCGGTCGAGCAGACCCTGTTCCTGCGCGGCCTCACGTCGCCGGCCGGGCACACCGCGTGGACCGGCCTGACCGCGGGCGCACTGTGGGCGTTCATCGCGACCCCGACCGGCAAACACTTCCTGGAGCTGCTGGCCACCTTCGCCGGCGCGGTCGTCCTGCACACGGCGTGGGACACGTTCGCCAGCCTGCCCGCCTTCATCATCCTGGGCGTGCTGAGCCTGGGCTGGCTGTTCCTGGCGCTGCGCCGCTATCGCACCTTCGGCGACCACTCGACACGCCTTTCCCCACTGACCATCTAGCTTGATGCGCAGCCCGACTCAGCGGTCCTTGTCCGTCTCCGACATCGAGGACATCCTCGGCGAGACCGTCCTCGACGCGTCCGAGTTGACCGGCGGCGGATTTGCGGCCGTCTGGCGAGCTGCGCTCGCCGGCGGCCGCGAGGTGGTGGTCAAGGTCGGTCCGCCGCCGACGGCTCGCCTGCTCGCGTACGAGGCAGGCCTGATCCGCCGCGAGGCCGAGTACTTCCGTCTGGTCGCCGGCCGTGCGCCCGTGCCCGAGGTTCTCGCGGCCTCCGACGAGTGATCGTCACCACCCGCCTGCCCGGGCGTCCGCTGCTCGACCTGGTCTCCCCGCTCTGTTCCGCCGGATCGAGGAGTCGCCCGGTCACCCCTTCCTCCGCGGCTACGGCCGCACGCGGTTCGACCGTTCGGCCCGCATCCGGTTGGCCCTCTACCGCCTGCACCTCTACGTGCTGATGCTCGCCGAAGGCCCTTCGCGGGGCATCGGCGGCGACCGCCACGAGCGCATCACCCGTCTCCTGACGGCCGAGATCGACCACCTCGCCTCACTCGGCCATTGAATCCAGCACGAGGCGCAGCGCACCCGCCGCGTCGGCCTCGCCGGCAATCCGGCGGCCGTGGGCCATCACCCGGTAGTGCCCCGGGGCGCGGGTCGGCTCGACGGCGACGATGTCCCGGCTCTCCCCCCGCAAGTGCGGCCAGAGCGACGTCGACGACGGCGCGACCCACGAAACGGGTGCCGCCCAAACCAACCAGCGCATGCGGCAGGAGGTTACTCAGCGAGGCGCGGCCGAGCGAGGTCCATCTCGAGCCAGTCGGCCAGGTCGCGGAGCTCCGTGACGACCTCGTCGAGCGGGAGCGGCACGTCCTGGTGGATCGCCGCGACGCGGAGGACGTCGGCCTTGCGGTCGGCGGTGGCGTCGACCTTGCCGACCAGGCGGTCGCCGATCAGGATCGGCAGGGCGTAGTAGCCCCAGCGGCGCCGGGCGGCCGGCTTGTACATCTCCAGCTGGTAGTCGAATTCGAAGATGTCGGTCATCCGCTTGCGGTCGAAGATCGTCCGGTCGAGCGGCGACAGCAGCGCGACGCGGGGTGAGAAGGGCACGTCGAGCAGTTGCGGGTCGACGCGCCAGTTGCCGCGTACGCCCTCGACCACCGCCGGCTCGCCGGCCTCGCCGACGCCGCCCGGCTCGACCTGGGTGTCCTGGCCCTTCGCGCGGGCCAGCCCGAGTGAGCTCAGCCGGCGCGAATCGCGCCGCCGCCGGGCCTCATCCGACGGCACCGCGGGAAGCGAAGGGTAGACGCGGGAAGCGAGGTCGAACAGCTTGTCCGGCCCGCGCCTCCCACTGACCGCCACCTCGCCTCGCAGCACCATGAAGTCGAGCAGGCGGATCACATTGCGGTCGTTGTTCCACCCCGTCGACTGCCAAGGAACCACGCAGGTATCCGGAATGTCCCGCGACGAGAGTGGCCCGTCCGCGGACAGACGGGCCAGGATGTCGCGGCGGCAGGCGTCGTTCGCCCGGACCCATTCGCCCTGCTGGACGCGCCACGCGGGAGAGGACCCGGGCCACGCGGCCATGTCGGCCAGGTACAGCGGGAGATCGGAGGCCGGCCGGATCATCCCGCTGAGCTCGATCAGCTCACGGCGTTCCAGAGCGGCCAGAAGCGACGCCGGCTCATAACCCGACCCGAGCCGGCTCCACAGCACCAGATCGGCGCTCGGCGCCACGGCCGCGGTCTGGTCGTACTGAACAAGCGTGAGGTCGTGCACCACCTCGACCACCCCGGCCGGCCGGGGCAGCGACAGCAGTTGTGCGTGCAGCGCGATCCGCCGGGCCTCGTCGACACTCAACCGGTGGACATCAGGCACGGGTAGCACCCACGAGGAAGTGATCGGCCGGATCCTCGTACCGGAAAAGAGCCCAGCCCGCCGCGGCCAGCAACGGACGCAGATTGTCCTCGTTGAGCGGCTCGTCCGGCCGCACCGCGCGGCCGTGACGGGCCGCGAGCGCCGCCCGCCCGGAGGGGTGGAAGATGATCAGCCGGCCGCCGGGGCGGGTCACCCGGGCGAGTTCGGCCAGCCCGGCGACGGGATCGGGCAGGTGCTGCACGAGTCCGGCCGCGAAGACCACGTCGGCTGTCGCGTCGGCGATCGGCAGCCGGCGCGCGTCGGCCAGCATCAGCGTGGCGCATCCGTCGCGTCCTTCGGCGCGCGCCCGGGCCAGCATGCCGGGGGTGATGTCGAGCCCGATCGCCCGGCCGGTCGGTCCGACCGCGCGAGACAGGGCCGGCAACGCGCGCCCGGTGCCGCAGCCGACATCAAGAGCCAGATCTCCGGGCGCGAGGCCGGCGGCCTCGACCGCTTTCCCGTACGCCGGTAGATCGTCCCCGAACCTCGCGTCCCACCCGGCGGCCCGGGCGCCGAAGAACGCCCGGCTCTCGGCGAGGTACCACTTCTCGGGGTCGGCCAGCCGCGGGTGCACGTGGCGGATCACCGGCCACAACGGATCGTGGTGGTCGATCACCACCTGGGCCCGCCGCTCCCCCTCGCCGTCGCCCAGCCGGCTCCGCGGCCCGCTGCGCAGGTAGACGATGATGTGGTCGGCCGCGGGTTCGAGCACGTTGAGCGCGGAGTCGAAGGACCCGCCCGCGGGCCCGGTCAGCCCGAGCACCGCGTCGACGCTCCAGGCCCGGGCCGACGGCGGGAACGCGGCGGCGAGCCGAGCGGCGAACGCCGCGGCCGCCCCGTGATCACCACCGTTGACGATGACGGTGAGAGGGGCCCGCGGCGCGAGCACCTCGGCTAGAAACGCGGTGACCTCGGCGATCCGTTCCGGCACGCCCTCAGCATGCCGCTGGGCTTGCGATCAGTGCAACGGTTCGGCAACTGCGAGGCCTCTGCGCGTGTTGACCTCGCAGTTGCGGCCCTAAAGTGAGGGTTGTGACGACGTACCGCATCGGCGAGGCCGCCGAACTGCTCGGCGTGAGTGTCGATACCGTGCGGCGCTGGGTGGATGCGGGCCGTCTCGCCGCCGGGCGGGACGAGCACGGGCACCGCAGCATCGCCGGCGCCGACCTCGCCGCCTTCACGCGCGAGACGGCCGACGAACCCGATCCGGGCATCCGTCGTTCGTCGGCCCGCAACCGGCTGCGGGGCATCGTCACCGCGATCACCCGCGACGCGGTGATGGCACAGGTCGACATCCAGGCCGGCCCGTTCCGGGTGGTCTCGCTGATGAGCCGGGAGGCCGTCGACGAGCTGGGCCTGGAGGTCGGCTCGACGGCAACCGCCGTGATCAAGTCGACCACGGTGGTCGTGGAGCGAGGGGACGACAGATGAGGTCCAGATTCCTGGTGGCGGCCGCCCTGGCCGCGGCCCTGACAACCACCGGTTGCGGCGACAACTCTTCGCCGGCGTCGGCGCCGGCCGCGGGGGCGAGCTCGTCCGCGGTGACCGGCAGGATCACGGTGCTCGCGGCGTCCTCGCTGACCGGGACCTTCAACCAGATCGGCAAGGATTTCGAGGCGGCCAACCCGGGCACGACCGTCACCTTCTCCTACGCCGGCAGCTCGACGCTCGCTCAGCAGATCACCTCGGGTGCACCGGCCGACGTCTTCGCCTCGGCCAGCCCGGCCACCATGAAGACCGTCACCGACGCCGGTGACGCCACCGGCACCCCCGCCGTCTTCGTCAAGAACCAGCTGGTCATCGCGGTGCCGAAGGGCAACCCGAGGGGCATCGAGGGCCTGTCCGACCTGACCGGGCCCGGCGTCAAGGTCGCCGAGTGCGCCAAGGAGGTGCCGTGTGGCGCCGCCGCGGTGACCGCCCTGGCCGCGGCGAACGTCAAGCTCACCCCGGTCACCCTGGAGCAGGACGTCAAGTCGGCACTGTCCAAGGTGAAGCTGGGCGAGGTCGACGCGGCGCTGGTCTACCGCACCGACGCCAGGTCGGACACCGCCGACGTCGACGGCATCGAGTTCCCCGAGTCGGCCCAGGCGATCAACAACTACCCGATCGCGGCGCTCAAGGGCGCCCCGAACCCGTCCGGCGCGGCGGCGTTCGTGGCCTTCGTGGAGACCCCGGCCGAGATCAAGGTGCTCACCGACGCAGGGTTCCAGCGGCCCTGAGCAGGCGACACCAGTCCCGGGCACCGCTGGCCCTGGCGATCCCCGCGATCGTCGGGCTGGCGTTCCTCGTGCTGCCCCTCGTCGGGTTGCTGGTGCGGGCGCCGTGGTCGACGCTGCCCAAGCGGCTGGCCGACCCGGACATCCGGGCCGCGCTCCGGCTCTCGCTCGAGACGGCGACCCTGGCCACGCTGGTCAGCCTGGTGCTCGGTGTGCCGCTGGCCTGGGTGCTGGCTCGCACCGAGCTGCCCGGCCGGCGGTTCGTGCGGGCGCTGGTCACCGTCCCTCTGGTGCTGCCGCCGGTGGTCGGCGGAGTGGCGTTGCTGCTCGTCTTCGGGCGCAACGGGCTGCTCGGCCGCTGGCTCGACGCGCACTTCGGGATCACGCTGCCGTTCACCACCGCGGGCGTGGTGGTGGCGGAGGCGTTCGTGGCGATGCCGTTCCTGGTGATCAGCGTCGAGGGTGCCCTGCGCGGTGCCGACGCGCGCTACGAGGAGGCCGCCGCCACGCTCGGCGCGAACCGCTGGACGGCGTTCCGTCGGGTGACGTTGCCGCTGGTCGCGCCCGGCATCGCGGCCGGCGCGGTGCTCTGCTGGGCGCGGGCGCTGGGCGAGTTCGGCGCGACGATCACGTTCGCCGGCAACTTCCCGGGCCGCACCCAGACCATGCCGCTCGCCGTCTATCTGGCCCTGGAGCAGGACCTCGACGCGGCGATCGTGCTCAGCCTGGTGCTGCTGGTCGTTTCGGTGGTCATCCTGGCGGCGCTCCGAGACCGCTGGATCAACCCATGAGCCTCGACTCGCATCTGGTCGTCCGCCGCAAAGACTTCACTCTCGACATCGCGCTGGTCGCCGACCCGGGCGAAGTCGTGGCGCTGCTCGGGCCGAACGGCGCCGGCAAGACCACCGCCCTGCGCGCCCTGGCCGGCCTGATCGGCCTCGACGACGGGCACGTCACGCTGGACGACGTACGCCTCGACCGGGTGCCGACCGAGAAGCGCCGGATCGGCGTGGTCTTCCAGGACTACTTGCTCTTCCCGCACCTGTCGGCCCTGGACAACGTGGCTTTCGGTCCGCGCTGCCGCCGGGTTCCGCGACGGCTGGCCCGGGAACAGGCTTCCGAGTTGCTGAGGCGGGTGGGCCTCGCGGATCACGTACGCAAGAAGCCGCGCCAACTGTCCGGCGGCCAAGCCCAGCGGGTCGCCCTGGCGAGGGCACTCGCGGCCGAGCCCCGGCTGCTGCTGCTCGACGAACCGCTGGCCGCGCTCGACGCCCGCACCCGGCTGGAGACCCGGGCCCAGTTGCGCGGCCACCTCTGTTCGTTTCCCGGCGCGACCGTCCTGGTCACCCACGATCCGCTCGACGCCCTGATGCTGGCCGACCGACTCGTCGTGGTCGAGGAGGGCCGGGTCGTGCAGACGGGCGATGCGGCCACGATCACCGCCCAGCCCCGCACCGACTACGTGGCCCGGCTGGTCGGCCTCAACCTCTACCGCGGCCGCGCCGACGGCACCGCGGTCGCCGTCGCCGACGACTTCACCCTGGTCACGGCCACCCCGCAGCGGGGCGAGGTGTTCGTGGCCTTCCCGCCGAGCGCGGTCGCCCTCTTCCCGGCCCGCCCCGAGGGGAGCCCGCGCAACACCTGGCCGGCCACCGTCACGATGGTCTCCCGGCACGGCGACGCGCTGCGCGTCGAGCTCGCCGGCCCGATCCCGGTCGCCGCCGACATCACCCCGGCCGCCGCGGTCCAGCTCGACCTGGCCCCCGGGCGCGAGGTCTGGGCCGCGCTGAAGGCGACCGAGGCCACCGCCTACCCCGCCGCGCCGGAGTAGATTCACCTGCGTGGATTCCTGGGTCTCGTATGCCGTCTGGTGGCACGTCTATCCGCTGGGGTTCACCGGCGCGCTGAACGCCGGGCCGGGGCACCGGCTGACCCGCCTCGTCGACTGGCTGGACTACGCGATCGAGCTCGGCGCCAACGGGCTGCAGCTCGGGCCGATCTTCGCGTCCTCGACCCACGGATATGACACGACCGACCATTTCCGGATCGATCCGCGCCTGGGCGACGAGGCCGATTTCGACGCGTTGGTGTCGGCGGCGCGGGCGCGCGGGCTGCGGGTGCTGCTGGACGGCGTCTTCAACCACGTCGGCCGCGACTTCCAGGCGCCGGCGTCGTGGTTCAGCGGGTCGGTGTTCGAGGGGCACGGCGAGCTGCGGGAACTGGACCACTCCCAGCCCGAGGTCCTCGACTACACGGTCCAGGTCATGGAGCACTGGCTCGACCGGGGAGCCGACGGGTGGCGGCTGGACGCCGCGTACGCCGTGAAGCCGGCCTTCTGGAAGGCCGTGACGGACCGCGTGCGGGTCCGCCACCCGGCCGCCTGGTTCGTCGGCGAGATGATCCAGGGCGACTACGCCGCGTTCCTGGAGGAGAGCGGCCTCGACTCGATCACCCAGTACGAGCTCTGGAAGGCGATCTGGAGCAGCCTCAACGACGGCAACTTCTTCGAGCTGGCGTGGGCCCTCAAGCGGCACGCCACGTTCGGCCTGCCGATGACCTTCGTCGGCAACCACGACGTGACGCGGATCGCGAGCCGGCTGGACGATCCGCGGCACCTCGCCCACGCCCTGGTGGTGTTGTTCCTGGTCAGCGGCGTGCCGAGCATCTACTACGGCGACGAGCAGGCCTTCCGGGGCGTGAAGGAGGACCGGGCGGGCGGCGACGACGCGATCCGGCCGGAGTTCCCGGCCTCTCCGGCCGGGCTGGCCCCCTACGGCTGGCCGACCTACCGGCTGCACGAGCGGCTGATCGGCCTGCGCCGGCGGCATCCGTGGCTGGCGACCGCCGCGACCACCCCGATCCATCTGACCAACACCGCGGTCGCCTTCCGCTCCGCCGACCGGGATCAGCAGGTGGTCGCCCTGCTCAACGTGGGCGACGAGGAGTACCGGTTCCCGATCGAGACGACCGGCCTGCGGCTCGCCGAGTCCGGCGATTCGCCGGCCGACCCGTTCACCGTCCCCGCACACGGTTGGGCGGTCCTGACTTCCGCATGAGCCGCATCGACCCCCTCTATCGGCGCCGCGGTTATGCCCGCGCCGCCTTGGAACGCCTGCTGGAAAGAGGATCGACTGGAACTGGTCTACGAGCGAGATGGCTAGCCTGAGATCATGCAGGCACTCGAGCTCACCCACTTCCGCGCCGCGACAGCGCGGATGTACCTGGACGCCACCGACCTGAAGGAATTCCGGGCCCGGCGGGACGAGCTTTTCGCGACCCACCCGCAGTCGGCGATCCCGGCCGCGGAACGGCCGGGCTTCACCGGGCTGCGCTACTTCGAGCCGGACGACGACGCGGCCTGCGAGGTCGACCTGCGCCCGGCGGCGGGCGAGATCGACATCGACACCGGCGGGCCGGACGGCGTGGTGCACTACGACCGGGTCGGCGTGCTGGAGACGCCGTACGGCGAGCTGTCGCTGTGGTGGATCGCGGCGTACGGCGGCGGGCTGTTCCTGCCGGTGCGCGACGGCACGTGCGGCCGGGAAACGTACGGCGGGGGCCGCTACCTGACCGACACGGTCAAGGGCACCCACGGGCGGGGCCTGCAGGTGCTCGGCGGCGCCCGGGTACGCCTCGACTTCAACTACCTCTACAACCCGTCCTGCGCCTACGACGACGAGTGGCTGTGTCCCCTGGCCCCGCCCGAGAACCGCGTCACCGCCGCGATCGAGGCCGGAGAACTGACATACCACTGACCAGGGCCAGGACCGCCCCGGCGGTGAGGAATGCCGGGCCCGGACCGGCCGACTGGACGAGGAAGCCGGCCGCCGCCGAGCCGGCCGCGCCGCCCCCGGATGCCTCTGGCCGACGGCCGCTGCGGCGAGGGCGGTGTAGGCGACGCTGACACCGGCCGCGGCCACCAGCAGGGCCGCCAGCACCGGCCACATCGGCCGTCCGACGGCCGATCCACGAGCGCGCCGGGCCGACGACGACACCGCGGGCACCCCCAACTCGGCCGGCGGCAGCGCGGCATCCGCGTGCAGCGCGGCGAGTGGCGGCAGCACCATCCCGATCCCGCCCGCGACCAGGAGAAACGCGGTTGCCAGCAGGGCATCGGACGGCCGGTGAACCGCGATCAGGAGACCGGCGAGCAGCGGCCCGACAAGATAGAGCGCTTCCTCGGCGACGCTGTCCATCGCGTACGCCCGCTCCTTGAGGGTCGTACCGAGCGTGAGCACCCGCCAGGAGGCCCGCATGGCCGGACCGAGCGGCGGCGCCGCGAGGCCGGCCAGGCCGATGAGGATGACCAGGCCGACCGGCGAGTCGGTGGTCACCGCCGCGGTGAGGGCGGCGGCGCAGAGAAGCGCGAGCGCCGGGAGCGTACGCCGTTGGCCGAGCCGATCGATCAGGCGTGCCTTGGCCGGCAACAGGACCGAGGTGATGCCGAAGAGGGCGAGCGCGAGTCCGGCCGTGGCGTAGGACCCGGTCGCGTCGAGGATGGTGAACAGGGTGGCGAGCGGGAGGAGACCGTACGCGAGCCGGCCACCGAGCGCGGGCACGAAGGTGCGCAGCGCGAACGGCAGCCCGAGGACGGCACGGTAACTCCCCGCGCGGGCAGCGCGAGGCATGGGAGGACTCCGGAGCAAATAGGCGGGACGGGGAGAAGTCCCGGCCTACGGCGGAGTGGGCCACTCCCGAGCGAGCAGGGACCAGACCTCGCAGTCGTAGCGGACGCCCTTCCACGGGTACTGCTCGCGGAGGGTGCCGTCGAGGGTCATGCCGAGGCGGCGGGCGATGTTGGAGCTCGCGGTGTTGTCGGGGCGGCACCGCCATTCGACGCGGTGCAGGCCGCGGGTGACCAGGGCGTAGTCGATGAGGATGCGGATGGCGCGGGTGATCAGGCCGTGGCCGGTGGCCGACGGCTCGAGCCAGCAGCCGACCTCGCAGTTGCCGCTCGCCGGGTCGAAGTGCGGGAACATCACGCCGCCGACCAGCGTGCCGTCGAGCCAGATGCCGTAGAGCCCGGCGCCCGCCTGGGCCTGCTTGTCGGCGTACCGCTGAAGGGTGCGCCGGGCCGAGTCGAGGTCGGTGCTGACGCCGGCCCACGGGATCCACGGGTCGATATGCGTCCGGGCCCGGTCCATGTGGGCGAGGAACTCCTCGGCCATCCAGGGTTCGAGCGGGCGCAGCACGGCGGAGTCGCCTAGTTCGACCTTGAACACTCGGGCAGCCTAGCCGTCCGGAATCGGTTCTCGCGGCCCACGCGTTCTACCTGCAAGTTCACAGCTCAGAAACAATTGACTCGATGCAGAATGCATTCTATGTTGTGAGCCTGATCACGGTGAGCGGCGCCCTACTCGCCGGCTGTACCTACCCACCCCTCTGGGAGGCAGCATGTCCGACTCCGATATTCAGACCGCCGACGCCGTCATCGTCGGCGCCGGCTTCTCCGGCATGTATCTGCTCCACCGCCTGCGCGAGATGGGCCTCAAGGCGATCGTCTTCGAGGCCGGCACCGACGTCGGCGGCACCTGGTACTGGAACCGCTATCCCGGCGCTCGGGTCGACGTGGAGAGCCTGGCCTACTCGTACTCCTTCTCCTCCGACCTGGAGCAGCAGTTCGAGTGGAAGGAGCGCTACCCCACCCAGCCCGAGATCCTCAAGTACGCCCGCCACGTCGCCGACCGGTTCGAGCTGCGCAAGGACATCGTCTTTCGCACCCGCGTCACGGCCGCGACCTGGAACGACGACACCCGCGACTGGCTGATCCGCACCGAGTACGGCGAGGCCGTCAACGCCCGCTGGTTCATCATGGCGACCGGCTGCCTCTCGTCGTCGAAGATGCCCGAGATTCCTGGGCTGGCCGCGTTCAAGGGCGCGACCTACCACACCGCGCACTGGCCTCACGAGGGCGTCGACTTCACCGGGCAGCGGGTCGGCATCATCGGCACCGGCTCGTCCGGCGTGCAGTCGATCCCGGTGATCGCCGAGCAGGCCCTCGACCTGACCGTCTTTCAGCGCACGCCGTCGTACTCGCTGCCGGCCCGCAACCGCAAGCTGCGGCCGCAGGAGGTCACCGACATGAAGGCCCGCTACCCCGAGTTCCGGCAGGAGCAGCGGGAGTCCGGGGCCGGGGTGCCGGTGCCGATCCCTACCCGGTCGGCGCTCGAGGTCGCCGACGCCGAGCGCGACGCGATCTACGAAACGGCCTGGGAGAGCGGCAGCCTGGTCAACCTGCTGTCGAGCTTCACCGACCTCGCGATCAGCCAGGACGCCAACGACACCGCGAAGCGCTGGATCCACCGCAAGATCCACGAGATCGTCGAGGACCAGGCGGTCGCCGACGACCTCTGCCCGGAATACCCGTTCGGCACCAAGCGGCCGTGCCTCGACACGAACTACTTCGAGACGTACAACCGGGCGAACGTGCACCTGGTCAACCTTCAGCGCACCCCGCTGGTCGAGGTCACCGAGAAGGGCATCCGCACGTCGGAGCGGGAGTACGAGTTCGACGCGATCGTCTACGCGACCGGCTTCGACGCGATGACCGGTTCGCTGACCAACGTCGACATCCGCGGCCGGGACGGGCTCTCGCTGCGGGAGACCTGGCGCGCCGGACCGCGTACGTATCTCGGCATCGGCTCGGCCGGCTTCCCCAACCTGTTCATGATCACGGGACCGGGCAGCCCGTCGGTGTTGTCCAACATGGTCGTCTCGATCGAGCAGCACGTGGACTTCGTGGCCGACGCGATCGGGCATCTGCGCGAGCAGGGCCTGGCCACGATCGAGCCGACCGCCGAGGCACAGGACGCCTGGGTCGATCACGTCAACGAGATCGCCAGTTACACGCTCTACCCCAAGGCCAACTCCTGGTACATGGGAGCCAACGTGCCCGGCAAGCCGCGCGTGTTCATGCCGTACGCGGGAGGGGTCGGCGAATACCGCAAGAAGTGCGACGAGGTCGCCGCGAAGGGTTACGAGGGCTTTGCCCTCGCCGTCTGAAAGGAATCACATGTCTCGTCGAGAATTGATCGACCCTGAGGTGGCTGTCCCGCTCAACCAACTTCTTGAAGCACTTCCCGGCGGCTTCAACTCCATCCCCGACATCGTCCAGCGACGGGCGACCGTCGAGGCGATGCTCTCCGGCATCGAGGTGCCGGAGAACCCGAACGTCACCAAGGAAGACCGCACGATTCCCGGCCCGGACGGTGAACCGGATATCTCGGTCCGCATCTACCGGCCGGCCGGGGTCGAGAAAAAACTTCCGGGCATCTATTTCATCCACGGCGGCGGCATGATCCTCGGCAGCGTCGAGGGCGAGGACCCGGTCGCCACCAAGATCTGCGATGAGGTGGGCGCGGTCGTCGTCTCGGTCGAATACCGTCTCTCCCCCGAAAATCCGCACCCGGCCCCGGCCGAAGATTGTTACGCGGGCCTGAAATGGATGGCCTCGCATTCTGACGAGCTCGGGATAAATGACAAGCTCGGCGTCTACGGCGGCAGCGCGGGCGGCGGCCTCGCGATCGCGGTGGCTCTGATGGCCCGGGACCGCGGCGGCCCGGCCCTGAAGTTCATGATGCCGATCTACCCGATGATCGACGACACCAACACCACCGCCTCGACCCAGGAGATCGTCGACATCGGCATCTGGGACCGGGCCGGCAACATCCAGGCCTGGGAGTGGTACCTGGGCGGCAAACCGGCCGACCACTATGCCGCACCCACGAGGGCGGAGGATCTGGCCGGCTTGCCGCCGGCCTTCATCGACGTCGGTACGGTCGACATGTTCCGCGACGAGGACATCGCCTTCGCCCAGCGGCTCATGCAGGCCGGCGTGCCGACCGAGCTGCACATCCACCCGGGCAGCTATCACGCGGCGGAGACGTTCGCGACCGACGCCGCCCTGTCGCAGCGCATCTGGGCCCTCCGGATCGACGCGCTGAGGCGGTCCCTCCAATAAGGTCCCTCAAACAACAGGTCCCGTGCTGTCGCGGACGACCAGCTCGGTGGCCAGTTCGATGTGCAGGGCCTCGGCCTCGTGCCCGTCGAGCACCCGCATCAGGGCGGTCACGGCCATCCGTCCCATCTCCTGCAACGGTTGCCGCACCGTCGTGAGCCGCGGCGTGGTCGCCCGGCTCACGTCGATGTCGTCGAAACCCACCACCGAAAGATCCTGAGGCACCTGGAGGCCGCGGTCGGCCGCGGCCTCCAGTACGCCCACCGCGACCTTGTCGTTGAAGCACACGATCGCCGTCGGCCGCGGATCGAGGTCGAGCAGCTCGCCGCCCTCCTTGCGACCGGTCGGGGCGATCGGTTCGCCGTAGCGGACCAGTTCCGGGTCGACCAGCGCGCCCACCTGGGCCAGCGCCGAGGCGTGCCCGGCCAGCCGCGCCTCCCCGGCCGCGAGCACCGGACCGGCCGAGATCACGCCGATCCGGCGATGCCCCAGCTCGGCCAGGTGAGCCGCCGCATCCCGGGAACCGGAGAAGTTGGCCGCCGACACGGACAGCACGTCCTTCGGCACGCGTACGCGCGGATCGATCACCACGAACGACGTGCCGGACGCGCGCAGAGCCTCGATCTCGCTCGTCTCCTCGGGCGGCAGGATCAGGACCGCGCCCGCGATCTCGCCGCGTGACGGAAGCCGGCGCAGCACGTCGTCGTGATAGCCGGCACCGCCGGTGTCGAGCAACATCTCGCGACCGTGCAGCCGCAGCGTCTCGCCGACCGAGGACACGATGGGTCCGAAGTAGTCGGTCAGCTCGTAGGGGCACCGGACGAAGACGAGGCCGGTTTTCAACGACGGGCGGGAGACGGCCTCCAGCACCCGCCGCCGCGTCGCCTCGGCCACGTGAC
The DNA here is from genome assembly GCA_036402935.1 of Actinoplanes sp. Lineage (GTDB taxonomy): Bacteria > Actinomycetota > Actinomycetes > Mycobacteriales > Micromonosporaceae > Actinoplanes. The sequence continues at coordinate 13,404 of DASWRZ010000285.1, read as the reverse complement.
TGTGCCCGTTGAGAGCGCGCGAGACCGTCGCCGGGGACAGGCCCAGCTGAGCCGCCAGTGCCCGCACGGTCGCGCCCTTCATCGGGCGAGCATAGTCCACGAATTCTTGACATAGATGAAACACGATGCTTTCCTTACAAAAACACGCGTTGCAGAGTGGTTCCATAAGCATCTACGCAGCTCAGCAGCGTTTTTATGACGACCGACGCCGACCCACCCGGCCACGTCGCCAGGCGTGTTGTTTCAGTAACAAACCCCTTCGTTGCAGTGGAGAGGGCACATGAAACAGTCCGTAAGGCTCATCGCCGTAGGCGGAGCGAGCCTCCTGGCCGTCGGGTTGGTCGGCGTGGTGAGCGCGAGCAGCGCCACCGCCGCGCCACCGACCGGAACGTTCTTTACCTTCGTCAGCGCCAACAGCGGCAAATGCCTCGACGCCGCGTCCGCCTCGACCGCCAACGGCACCGCCGTCCAGCAGTACAGCTGTAACGGCAGCACCGCTCAGCAGTGGGAGTTCCTGCCCGCCGCCGACGCCGGCTACTACGTGATCGTCAACAACAACGCGCCCCGGCCGGCGATCGACCTGGTCGGTCCCTCGACCGCCTCCGGCACGAAGATCCATCTCTGGTCGAACGGCGGCTGGAGCAGCCAGGAATGGCAGCCGGTGCAGGAGAGCAGCGGCGCCTACCACTTCGTCAGTCACTACAGCGGGCTCTGCCTGGATGTTCCCGGCGCGTCCACCGCCGACGGCGTCCAGCTGCAGCAGTACGCCTGCAACGCCACCGCCGCCCAGTCGTGGACGCTCAACCCGGTCGGTGGCGGCACGACGACCCCCCCGCCCACCAACCCGAACAATCCCGACCTCGGCCCGAACGTCAAGATCTTCACACCGTCGATGTCGCAGTCGTCGATCCAGTCGACGATCAGCTCGGTCTACAGCCAGCAGCAGAGCAACCAGTTCGGCACCAACCGCTACGCCCTGCTGTTCACCCCCGGCAGCTACAACGTGGACGTCCCGGTCGGCTTCTACACCCAGGTCGCCGGCCTCGGCGCCTCGCCGGACGACGTCTCGCTGACCGGCGCCGGCATCCATGTCGACGCGGCCTGGTCGGGCGGCAACGCGACCCAGAACTTCTGGCGCGACGTCGAGAACCTCTCCGACACCCCGAGCTCGGGCACCCTGGAGTACGCCGTCTCGCAGGCCGACCCGTTCCGCCGGGTCGACGTGCACGGCAACGTGACGCTCGACGACTACACCTCGGGCAACAGCACCAGCAACTGGTCGTCCGGCGGCTACATCGGCGACTCGCGCATCTCGGGTCAGATCAATTCCGGTACGCAGCAGCAGTACCTGTTCCAGGACACCCAGATGGGCAGCTTCGCCGGCTCGAACTGGAACCTGGTCTTCGCCGGTGACACCGGTGGTGTGCCGGGCACCTCGTTCCCCAGCCGCACCAACGTCGGCGCCTCCCCGGTCAACCGCGAGAAGCCGTACCTCTACGTCGACAGCACCGGCCTCTACAACGTGATGGTCCCGGCGCTGCGCACCAACGCCAACGGCCCGTCCTGGACCGGCGGCTCGACCGCGGGCACTTCGATCCCGATCAGCCAGTTCTACGTGGTGAAGGCCGGCGACACCGCGTCGACCATCAACGCCGCCCTCGCGTCCGGCAAGAACCTGCTGGTCACGCCCGGTGTCTACCACCTGAACGCGCCGATCAACATCACCCGGGCCAACACCGTGGTGCTCGGCCTGGGCCTGGCGACCTTCATGCCGGACAACGGCGTCACCGCGATCACCACCGCCGATGTCGACGGCATCGACGTCGCCGGCCTGCTGATCAGTGCCGGCACCACCAACAGCCCGACGCTGATGCAGGTCGGCCCGGCCGGTTCGTCGGCTTCGCACGCCGCCAACCCGATCGCGCTGCAGGACGTGTTCTTCCGCGTCGGCGGCGACGTGGCCGGCAAGGCGACCCAGTCGCTGGTGGTCAACAGCTCCGACACCATCGGCAGCGACAACTGGATCTGGCGGGCCGACCACGGCAACAACAACACGTTCGGCTGGGGCACCAACACCGCGGCCAACGGGCTGGTGGTCAACGGCAACAACGTGACGATGTACGGCCTGGCGGTCGAGCACTACCAGCAGTACCAGACACTGTGGAACGGCAACGGCGGCCGGACGTACTTCTACCAGTCCGAGATGCCGTACGACGTGCCCAACAACGCGAGCTGGACGGCCGGCGGCGAGCAGGGCTACCCGTCGTACAAGGTCGCCAACTCCGTGACCTCGCACCAGGCCTGGGGCACCGGCGTCTACTGCTACTTCAGCACCAACTCGGCCGTGGTGGCCGACCGCGGCATCGAGGTGCCGAGCAGCGGGACGACCTTCCACGACCTGATCGACGTCTCGCTCGGCGGGACCGGAACGATCAACCACATCATCAACAACAGCGGCGCCAAGGTCAGCTCCGCCGCGAACGTCCAGTCCCTGACGGTCGGCCCCTGATCCCCCGGTTACTCCATCCCCACCCCGTTGAAAGGGATACCCCCATGTCCCGTGTTCGGACAATTCTGGCCGCGCTCGGCGCGGCTCCGGTAGTCGCGGCAGCGGTCGTCGCCGCCACCGCCGGACCGGCCGCCGCGGCGGCCAACCCCGGTCCCGGCTTCCCGGCGCACTACGCCGCGCCCTACGCCGAGATGTGGAACGACCCGTCCAGCCTGATGAACGCCTACAACGCGACCGGCAACAAGTACTACACGCTGGCCTTCATCATCAGCCAGGGCACCTGCAACGCCACGATCAACGGCGACACCGCGGTGACCGACGCCGGCTGGAACAACGCCATCAACAGCCTGCGGGCGGTCGGCGGCGACGTGATCGCGTCGTTCGGCGGCGCCTCCGGCAGCGAGCTCACCTCGTGCGGCACCGTGGCCTCGATGCAGGCGCAGTACCAGAAGGTCATCGACCAGTTCAACCTCACCCGCATCGACCTCGACATCGAGGGCGGCACCCTGGGCAACACCGCCGCCAACGACCGGCGCGACCAGGCCCTGGCCAACCTGCAGACCCAGTACGCCGCCAAGGGCAAGAACCTCCAGGTCGACTACACGCTGCCGGTCAATCCGACCGGGCTCGAGTCCAACGGCGTGGCGATCCTGCAGAACGCCAAGAGCCACAACCTGAACGTCAACCTGGTCAACATCATGACCATGGATTACGGCCCGGCCATGGACATGGGCCAGGCCGCGATCAGCGCCGCCAACGCCCTGCACAGCCAGCTCGGCCAGATCTGGACGACCAAGACGTCGGCCCAGCTCTGGGCGATGGAGGGCAACTGCCCGATGATCGGTGTGAACGACAGCAGCGCCGAGGTCTTCACCATCCAGGACGCCCAGGAACTGGAGAGCTTCGCCGCTTCCAACGGCATCCAGGAGCTGACGTACTGGGCGCTCGGCCGCGACAACCAGGGTCAGAGCGGCACCGCGCAGAGCAACTACCAGTTCCTCAACACCTTCAAGGCGATCACCGGCGGCGGCACGACGCCTCCGCCGCCGCCCGGCGGCACCGCCATCCACGGGTACGGCGGCAAGTGCGTCGACGTCGCCGGGGCGTCGACCGCCAACGGCACCAAGGTCGACATCTACACCTGCAACGGCACCAACGCGCAGACGTGGACGCACAGCGGCAACACGTTCCAGGCGCTGGGCAAGTGCCTCGACGTGGCGGCCGCCGGCACCGCGAACGGCGCCAAGGTGCAGCTGTACGACTGCAACGGCACCGCGGCCCAGGCCTGGACGGTCGGTTCCGGCAACAGCCTGGTCAACTCGGGGTCCGGTAAGTGCCTCGACGACACCGGCTGGAGCACGACCGACGGCAACCAGCTGCAGATCTGGACCTGCGGCGGCACCGCCAACCAGAGCTGGACGCTCGGCTGACCGATCCGCCCCTCGCTCGCCCCGGCCGCATCGGCCGGGGCGAGCCCTTTCGTGGTCAGTCCTCCGGGCCGGCCAGGGTCCACCCGGCGACGGCGCTCACCGGGGTCACCTCGCCCGGGCCGACCACCTCACCGCACTCGGCGCACCGCGCCTGCGGCCGGAACTCGTGATCGTGGCGGTGGAGCAGCTGCGTGGTCGGCCGCGTCACCGCCCACTTGTTTCCCCATGCCAGCAACGTCACGATCACCGGGCCCAGCTCCCGCCCGGCCTCGGTCAGGTGGTACCCCTCGTCGCGCACCAGGACACCGGCCTCGACCAGCGCCTTCAGCCGGGCCGCGAGGCGATCGCGGGGGGCACCGGTGTTGCGCACGATCTGGTTGAAGCGGTGGTTGCCGAAGGCGATCTCGCGCACCGCGAGCAGCGCCCAGCGGTCGCCGACCAGCTCGAGAGCGGCGGCCACGGCGCACGGGCGGCCGGGCAGGGAAGCGGGGTCCATCACCCGCTCAGCCTGCCACGTACGGTTTGATTTTCCAACCAACACCGCTATCGTACGGTCGTGAGCAGTCCAGTTGGATTTTCAAACCGTAGCGGATTTTCACATCGGCGCCTGTCCACGGTCGTGGTCACCCTCGCGGTCTTCATGACCAACCTCGATCTGTGGATCGTCAACGTCGCCCTGCCGGCCCTCGGACACGACTTCCACGCCACGCTGGGCGACCTCAGCTGGGTGCTCAACGCGTACGCGATAACGCTGGCCGCCCTCCTGGTCGTCGCCGGACGTCTCGGCGATCGGATCGGGCAACGCCCGATCTTCCTGGCCGGCATCGCCATCTTCACCGTGGCCTCGCTCGGTTGCGCCCTGGCCCCCAACCTGGCCCTGCTCGTCGTCGCCCGCATCGTGCAGGCGATCGGCGCCGCCGCCCAGCTGCCGACCTCGCTGGCCCTGCTGCTCGCGACCGTCCCCGCTTCCCGGAGAACCACGGCAACCCGCTCCTGGGCCGCCGTCGGTGGCCTGGCCGCCGCGTCCGGCCCGGTACTCGGCGGTCTTCTGGTGCAGGCCGACTGGCGCTGGGTCTTCGTGGTCAACCTGCCGATCGGCGTATTCGCCCTGATCGCCGGCCTCATCGCACTGCCTCGTCCGACGGTCCGCGAGTCCGGCCCCCTGCCCGACCTCCTCGGCGCCGCACTGGTCACCGTCGCCGTCGCGTCCCTGTCCGGTGCGCTGGTGGAGGCCCCGGACCGGGGTTGGCTCTCCCCCGGCACCCTGGGTCTGGCCGCGCTGGCTCTGCTTTCCGGCGCCTGGTTCTGGTTCCGCTCGCTGCACCACCCGCGCCCGCTGCTCGAACTGCACCTGCTGCGGCTGCCCCGCTTCGGCGTCGCCGGTCTGGGCACCATCACGTTCAACGTGGCGTTCGCGATCATGCTGCTCTCGAACGTCCTCTGGTGCCAGGAGGTCTGGCACTGGAGCGCCCTGCGCACCGGCCTGGCCCTGATCCCGGGCCCGGCCCTGGTGCCGATCGTGACCGTTCTGACCACCAAGGCCGTGCACCGCTTCGGTCACGGCCGCCTCGTCACCTTCGGCGGCATCCTCTTCGCGGCCGGCATGCTCTGGCGGGTCGTCGTCATCTCGATCCGCCCCGACTACGTACGCGACCTGCTGCCCAGCATGCTCCTCAGCGGGATCGGCGTGGGGCTGGCGATGGGCACGCTGATCGCGGCCGGCGTGCAGTCACTGCCCGGCCCGCGCGCGGCCACCGGCTCGGCCCTGGTCAACTCGGCCCGCCAGATCTCGGCCTCGATCGGCGTGGCCCTGCTGGTCACGATCGTCGGCAGCCAGATCGGCGCCGGCTCCCGCAACGACTTCCGCTGGGCGTGGGCCGTAGCCGCGGCCCTGACGCTGGCCACCGCGGCCGTCGGCCTGCTGCTTTCGCGGCCGGTCCGCCCGGCGGTCGCCGCGGTCGCCGAGCCGCAGACCACACTCGCCACCGGGGCCGCGGGCACGCCGTGACGCCGAAGAATCCGGCCGCGTCGGCCCTGGCGGAGCCGGCGCGGCCGGACGGTTCTATTTTGCCGCCTCGTCGGAGCCGAAGGCGGTCAGGAAACGGTCACGGAACTGGTTCATCGGCCAGACCGGGGCGTCGGGGGCCGGGGTCAGGCCGTCGGTCCAGCCCCAGCCGGCGATCTTGTTGAAGACCGACTTGTCCTTGGCCACGATGGTGATCGGAACGTCGTGGCTGGCGTTCTGGCCGACCACGACCGAGGCCGGTTGGTGGTCGCCGAGGAAGACCATGACCAGGTTGTCGTCGCCGTAGTTCTGGATGAAGGAGATCAGGCTGTCGACGGAGTACGCGATCGACTTCGCGTACGCCTCCTTGATGTCGTGGTTGTGCTGCCACAGCTTGCCCGGCCCCTCGGCCGCGGCGACCATCGGGCCGTAGACGGAGCCGTCGCCGATCTGGTTCCAGTCCAGGGTCTGTGGCAGCGGCGCCCACGGAGTGTGGCTCGAGGTCAGCGTGATCTCGGCCAGCAGCGGGCCCTGGCGTTTCGCGTACTCCAGGTTCTCGAACTGCTTCAGCACGAACTGGTCGGGCATCGTCGACCAGCTCAGCGACGGGCCGTGGTAGCCCAGCGTGTGCGAGTCCCACACCTGGTCGTACCCGTAGAAGTTGCCCTCCGGCCAGGCGTACGTGACACCCGGCTCGACGCCGACCGTGCGATAGCCGGCCTTCTTGAAGGCCCGGGTCAGCGTGAACCGGTCGCCGCCGACCAGATTCTGGTAGCGCTGCTGGTTGTCGATCCAGAGGCCGGAGAGGAACGTCGAGTGGGCGAGCCAGCTGCCGCCGCCCGCGGTCGACGAGGTCAGGAAGCCGCTCTCGGCCGCGAAGCCCTTCTCGGCCAGTTTGCCCTGGTCGCCCTTGAGCTGGGCGAGCACCTGGGTGTTGAACTCGGGGTTCTCCAGCGCGTCCCGGCCGTAGCTCTCGACGAAGCCGACGATCACGTCTTTGCCCTGGAGACCGGTCAGCAGCTGGTCGCCGGGGGTGTTCTTGAACGCGTCGACCTGCACCTCGCGCTCGAACGCCTTCTGGTCGGCGATGTCCTGGGGCAGCTTGAGCGCGGTGTCGCGGGCCAGGGCGGCCGCGCTGGAGGCGGCCACCGGCACGCCGCCGACGATCTGCACGCCGAGGACCAGGCAGACCACCCACGCCGAGGCGAACGCGAACAGGGTGTGGCCGGTGACCCGCTTGTGCGCGGAGAGCAGCCGGCTGAGCCGCATGACCGCGAGGGTCATGAAGGTCATGATGGCGGCGATCAGGACGACCGCGCCGATCGCGACCAGCAGCGCGCCGGTCTTGCCGGTCGAGTCCTGCAGGAAGCTGTAGCCGTCGCCGATCAGCGGCCAGTCGAGCACCGGGTCGAACTCGCGCGCCAGCACCGAGTAGAAGCACAAGTCGACGATCTTGATTACGGTCAGTAGTCCGAGGACGAAGCCGAGGACGCCGGCCAGGATCTTGCGCGGCCGGGACGGCAGCACGATCAGGATCGCGGTCGCCACCAGCCCCTCGATCGGGATCCGGAGGAGCGCGTTGCCGATCGGGTTTCCGGGTGGGAGCCGCGTGATCTGGTCAGGGACGATGAGCGCCGCGAGGACCAGCAACGCGGCGAGCGTGGTGAGAACCGCGCCACCGACACGGCGCGGGTTCGTGAAGAATGACAACTCGGGTTCCTTTACCACCGCTGCGTACCTGCCATTGGGTACACGGCGGGAGACCGGGTTTGGTTCAACCCTGGGTAACGATCACACCGACCTTACCCGGGCGCCGTAGGCGAGCCGCCGGGCGGTCACATCGCGGGGGCGAGCAGCATGGCGTTGATGTTTTCCGGGGCGCTCGGGCGACCGAACAGGTAGCCCTGGCCGTGGTCGATGCCGATGCGGCGGAGCATGGCCCACTGGCCGTCGGTCTCGATGCCCTCGGCCACGGTCTGCATCTTCAGCGCCTGGCCGAGGCCCACCACGGCGTCGACCAGGGCCACGTCGTCGGCGTCGGTGTCGACCTGGTCGACGAACGTCTTGTCGATTTTGATGATGTCGACCGGAAGCTGCTTGAGGTAGCTGAGCGACGAGTAGCCGGTGCCGAAGTCGTCGATCGCCAGGCGTACGCCGAGCCGCCGGAGCGAGTGCAGGGTCTGCTTGGCGCTCTCGATGTCGGCCATCAGCATCGACTCGGTGATCTCCAGGGTCAGCGAGGCCGGATCGATGCCGGCGTCGGCGATCGCCGCCTGGACGTCGTCGACCAGGCCCGCGTACTGGAACTGGCGGGCCGAGAGGTTGACGTTCATCCGCAGTTCGGCCGCGGCCTCGGGCGACTCGGCCCGCCAGCGCGCCAGCTGCTGGGTGGCCTCCCGCAGCACCCACCGGCCGAGCGGCACGATCAGGCCGTTCGCCTCGGCGTTGGCGATGAAGTGGTAGGGCCCGAGCAGGCCGTCGCGCGGGTGCTGCCAGCGCACGAGCGCCTCGACGCCGGTCAACCGCTGAGTGTGCATCTCGACCACCGGCTGGTAGAGGACGAGGAACTCCTCGTGCTCCAGCGCGTGCTCGAGGTCGGCCCGCTGCTGCGCCTCCTCCAGCACCGACATGGTCATGGTCGGCTCGAAGATCCGGTACGCGTTCCGGCCCGCCCGCTTGGCGGCGTACATGGCGAGGTCGGCGTTGCCGAGCAGCTGTTCGGCGGTGACGCCGTCGCCCCCGGACGCGCTGGCGATGCCGAGGCTCAGCGTGCACACGACCTCTCGGCTGGCCAGGCGGATCGGCTCCCGTACGACCGTGAGCAGCCGCGCGGCCAGCGTGGCCGCGTCCTCCGGCGCCAGGTCCTCCATGAGGATGGCGAACTCGTCGCCGCCCAGCCGGGCCAGCACGTCGCTCGGACGCACCTGGGCCCGCAGCCGCTCGGCGATCGTGGTGAGCAGCTCGTCACCGGCGCTGTGCCCGAGGTTGTCGTTGACCAGCTTGAAGTCGTCGAGGTCGAGCAGCAGGAGGGTGACCGGGCGGCCGTCGCTGCCGGCGACCGCCTGTTCCAGCCGATCGCGGAAGAGTGACCGGTTCGGCATGCCGGTCAGCGGGTCGGTGAAGGCCTGGCGCTGCAGCTCGGCCTCGAGCGCGCGGCGGCCGCCGATGTCGCGCAGGCTGATCACGACCGCCGGCAACTCCGGGTCGCCCTTGAGGGTCCGGCCGATCACGTCGACGTAGACCCACCCGCCGTCGGCGCCGCGCAGCCTGGTCTCGGTACGCCGGGTCTGCGCGGCCGGGAGGTCCCAGACCTCGTACATCCAGGCCCGGACCTGTTCGAGCTGGTCGGGATCGGCGTACTCGCCGATCCGGGTGCCGAGCAGCCGCTCACCGGGGTAGCCGAGCAGTTGCTGCACCGAGGAGCTGACGAACCGGATGTAGCCGCCCTCGCCGATCGCCAGCACGGCGTCGGCCGAGGCCTCGAGCAGGGTCGCGGTGCGCTGCTCGGCGACGGTCCGGCGGCGGTCGAGCCGGCGGCGGCTCTGCGCGTTGACCGCGGTCAGGCCGACCACGCAGATCATCATGGCGACCAGGACGACCGTGGTGAGGACGTCGGTCGCCGCCTGGACCGGCAGGAGCACGCAGTAGCCGAGAACGGAGACCGCGCCGAGCACGACCACGACCGAGGGCGACCAGAGGGCGGCCGCGGTGAGCAGCAGCAGGACGGCAGCGGGCAGGTAGAGCATCAGGCCGCGGGCGTCGTTCAGCCCGAACAACAGGAGAACCGGCAGCTCAGCGAACCACCACAGCAAAAGCCATTTGCGTACGCCGCTCCGGCGTACCAGGCTGGCCCACGGCACTCGCAGACCGGCCGCCTGAAGGAGTACGACCGCCACCACCGGCACGAGCCAGAAGTGGCGGCCGGCCGGCCAGTTCAAGGCGATCCGCACGCCACCGATCGAGGTGACGAGCACCGCCACCCAGGTGCCGATGCGAATCTGGCGCGCCCAGTACTCCGCGGCGTGGCCGTCGATCTCGGTCTGCTGCTCCTGCACGGGCTGACCGATCGGCGCAACCGGTTCGCACCTGAGGCAAACATCCGTGACAAATGTCAGTGGCTGAGTGAGTGCTCACTCAGTTAGAGTTCGTCCTCGTGGAGAACAGGCGCAGACGGGTGCCGGCGATGGCCCCCGACGACCGCCGGGCCGCGCTGATCCAAGCGACCATCCCGCTGCTGTTCGAGCACGGTCTCGACGTCAGCACGCGGCAGATCGCGGAGGCGGCCGGGGTCGCCGAGGGCACGATCTTCGGTGTCTTCGAAAACAAGAACAAGCTGGTCACGGTCTCGGTGCTGCGGGCGCTCGACCCGCAGCCGACGATCGACGCGTTCGACGCGGTCGACCGGAGGCTGGCGCTGCGCGAGCGGCTGACCATCGCCGCCGACCTGCTCATGCGGCGCTTCGCCGAGCACGCCCAGCTCATGTCGGCGGTCCGCAAGCTGCTCATGACCGGCACCCAGGGAGAGCACTTCCACAAGATGGCGCACGACCGCGAACGCATGCAGGCCGCGCTCGCCGAGCTGATCGAGCCGGACGCCGCGATCCTGCGCCGCTCCCCCGGCTCGACGGCCCGCCTGCTCCTGCTCTATTGCGGCGCCCGTATGTTCGGCCCGTTCGGCGACCCGGACGGCTTCGACTCGCAGGAGGCGGTCTCGCTCCTGCTGGACGGACTACTCATCAGGCAAGACGACAATCGGGGGGCTCAGTCGACGTGTTGATTCGACTGCTTCGTACGCACCTGCGGCCCTATCGCACCACGATCGGGCTGGTCGTGCTCTTTCAGTTCCTGCAGACGCTGGCCACGCTCTACCTGCCGGCGCTCAACGCCGACATCATCGACAACGGCGTGGTCAAGGGCGACATGGGCTACGTCGTACGCATCGGCGCCGGGATGCTCGGCATCACGGTGCTGCAGATCGCGGCCCAGATCGTCGCGGTCTACTTCGGCGCCCGCACGGCCATGGCGGTGGGCCGCGACGTACGGGCCTCGATCTTCCGCGCGGTGCAGAGCTTCTCGGCCCGCGAGGTCGGCCAGTTCGGCGCGCCGACGCTGATCACCCGCGTGACCAACGACGTGCAGCAGGTCCAGATGCTGGTGCTGCTCACGTTCACGCTGATGGTCTCGGCGCCGATCATGTGCATCGGCGGCGTGGTGCTCGCCCTGCATCAGGACGTGCCGCTCTCGGCCATGCTGCTGATCATCGTGCCGGTGCTGATCGGCGTGGTCAGCCTGATCGTGAGCCGGATGCGCCCGCTGTTCCGCTCGATGCAGAAGCGCATCGACCGGGTCAACCGGGTCATGCGCGAGCAGATCACCGGCATCCGGGTCATCCGCGCCTTCGTCCGCGACGAGCGCGAGCAGCTGCGGTACGGCGAGTCCAACGACGAGCTGACCGACGTGTCGAAGCGGGCCGGCAAGCTGATGGCCCTGATGTTCCCCAGCGTGATGCTGATCGTGAACATCTCCAGCATCGCCGTGCTCTGGTTCGGCGGTCACCGCATCGCCTCCGGGCACATGCAGGTCGGGGAGCTCACCGCGTTCCTCAGCTACCTCATGCAGATTCTGATGTCGATCATGATGGCGACCTTCATGTTCGTCATGATCCCGCGGGCCGAGGTCAGCGCCGAGCGCATCGAGGAGGTGCTCGGCACCGAGACGACCGTCAAGGCGGCGGCCAACCCGGTCACCACGCTCAGCCGGCACGGCTATCTCGAACTGCGCGACGTCGACTTCCACTACCCCGGCGCCGAGGCGCCGGTGCTGCACGACGTCAACCTCACGGCGCGGCCACGCGAGGTCACCGCGATCATCGGAAGTACGGGCAGCGGCAAGACGACCCTGCTCAACCTGGTCCCGCGGCTGTTCGACGCGACCGGCGGCCAGGTGCTGGTCGACGGGGTCGACGTGCGGGAACTCGACCAGGCCGAACTCTCCCGGCTCGTCGGGTTCGTGCCCCAGCGGCCCTACCTGTTCACCGGCACGATCGCCACCAACCTCCGGTACGGCAACCCGGACGCGACCGACGAGGAGCTCTGGCGGGCGCTCGAGGTCGCCCAGGCCCGCGACTTCGTCGAGCGGATGGACGGCGGCCTCGACGCGCCGATCGCCCAGGGCGGCACCAACGTCTCCGGCGGGCAGCGCCAGCGGCTGGCGATCGCCCGGGCGCTCGTGCACAAGCCGGAGATCTACCTCTTCGACGACTCGTTCTCGGCCCTCGACTACGCCACCGACGCGGCGCTGCGGGCGGCCCTCACGACGTACATCGCCGACGCCACGGTGGTGATCGTCGCCCAGCGGGTCAGCACGATCCGCGACGCCGACCGGATCATCGTGCTGGACGACGGCCGCGTGGCCGGCAGCGGCACCCACGCCGAGCTGATGGACACCAACTCCACCTACCGCGAGATCGTTCTCTCGCAGCTGAGCGAGCAGGAGGCCGCCGCGTGACCGCCCCCGACCGACCCGCAGGCGGGCCACCCAACCGGCCGGCCGGCGGCCCGCCGGCCGCTCGCATGATGATGGGCGGCGGCCGCCCGACCGAGAAACTGCAGGACTTCAAGGGATCCACCAAGCGGCTGCTCAAGCTGCTCAAGCCCCAGTGGCCGCTGGTCTCGGTCGCCGTGCTGTTCGGCGTCGGCAGCGTCGCACTGGCGGTGACCGGGCCCAAGCTGCTCGGCAAGGCCACCGACATCGTCTTCGGCGGCTGGATCGGCGCGCAGCTTCACGTCCCACCCGGCACGACCAAGGAGCAGGTGGTCGCCGGGCTCCGCGCGGCCGGCCAGGGCACCCGGGCCGACCTGCTGAGCTCGGTCGACTTCACGCCCGGCCAGGGCATCGACTTCGACCGGCTGGCCCACGTGCTGGCCTGGGTCGCCCTGGTCTACGTCTTCGCCTGGGTCTTCGGCGTCTTCCAGGGCCGGCTGATCGCCACGGTCGTGCAGACCGTGGTCTCCCGCCTGCGCGGCAGCGTCGAGGCCAAACTGTCCCGGCTCCCGCTGTCCTACTTCGACCAGCAGGCGCGCGGCGAGGTGCTCAGCCGGGCGACCAACGACACCGACAACATCGCGCAGACTCTCCAGCAGACCTTCGCCCAGCTGATGACCGCACTGCTGACGATCATCGGCGTACTCGTGTTCATGTTCTGGATCTCCTGGCTGCTCGCCCTGATCGCGCTGGTCACGGTGCCGATCTCGATCCTGGTGACGACGCAGGTCGGCAAGCGGGCCCAGCCCAACTTCGTCGCCCAGTGGGCGACCACGGGCAAGCTCAACGGGCACATCGAGGAGATGTTCACCGGGCACTCGCTGGTCCGCGTCTTCGGGCGGCAGGACGAGGCGATGAAGACGTTCGAGGAGCACAACGACAAGCTGTTCGCCTCGGCGTTCCGGGCCCAGTTCATC